>JBKCHO010000047.1:0-15871 GCA_046302815.1 Bacteroidota bacterium
AGATATTGAAATACTTGTTGCTGGGCCATGCTACCAATGCTTTTACATTGTCGCCGGCACTGTAAGTTAAACTTGAAACGGTGCGTGTAATTCCGTCGGTGCAATTTCCATTGGGGTCTCGTTGTGCAAAACGAAACTCTATTTGGCAATCGGCAATAATAGGTTTGAAGGCCGAAGCAATCAGCACGCTGTCGGCATAGAGCTTTTGAAAGCTCTTGTTGAAAATTTCCATTGCATCCAATATCTGCGCCTTGGAAATATTCTCTGGTCCATAATTATGTATCACATGGAAAACAACCGGTATGACATACAAAACTGTTCCCGCGTTCCGTTGTTCAGGTTGGCTCTTGATGTACTCAGCCGTAAACTCTTCCAACTTGCGACGGTTTTCGGAATAATTCGGATCAGATTCCATGGCAGCTCGCACCATTTCATCCGTTGCGCACGGGCGAAAATTACCTTGAGAGAAAGAAGATGAATAAGCCAGGGCTGTGCAACCTACAGCCAAAATCAATTTGTTAAAATAGTTCATGTCTTAGTTTTTTTACTTCACTACTGCAACTTTCCTAGATGTTACATATCCATCAACTACCAATCTCACGGAATAAACTCCTCCTGCAAGGTTTGCGGGAAGCTCAAATTGGTATTCGCCGGCATCCATGGATGACTCCGCAACGCGGTTAACAACGCGTCCTGCTGCATCCAATACATCGATTCTTATATCACTACGATCCTCCAAACGGAAGTCGATGGTAGCCGATGCTCCAGTAGGATTGGGATAAACACTGAATCCTAGAGACTGCTCCAAAGCTTCATCGATTCCAACAGTGCCCGAGAGGTTGATGTCGTCGATATACATGTTGTTGCCATTGGCTTGAGTGTATTCGAATTTGAATCGAACATTGGGCTTATTGCTGTAGGAGGAGCTGGAGATGTTAACGGTTTCCTGCCTCCATTGGGTTCCATTCGGAATAAAATTGGATGTGATCAGGCCTGCCGTGCTCAAGGTAGTTCCAACCTTGTTATATCGTATGCTCCATAACTGTCCGCAGGTGGTGGAAGCAAATACCTTAAGCACATCTGTACTGGTGGATGAGCGCGCGGCGAAGGCCAACCAGAATGTCAAATTGGCGCCAGTTACATTGGTAAGGTTGTATGTGGGCGTATAAAATACATCCATCGAGTTGGCAAGGTTGCCAGAGTAGTTGTTCAAGAAGGCTGATTTGGAACCTGTTTTTGCTGCTTGAGTTGATACCACCCAGGTGTTCCCTCCATCGTTTTGAACCACCCATTCGGATCCAGGGAATAAAACGGATTCAAAACCTTCGGCGTAAGGAATGGAATATTGACCAATGGCATCAACTACCGTCACGGTTCCTGTAAGTGTTGTGGAGCTGCTTCCAACAGAATTGCTAACTGTAAGGGTTACATCATAGGTTCCTGGAGTGTTGTATTGAATAGAAGGCGTTGCGGAATTGGATGTGGATGGTGTACCTCCGGGAAAATCCCAAGCATAAGTGTCAACTGGTCCATTCCACGAGCCATCCGTGAAATTGATGGTTGTTCCGGAGCAGATGTAGTTGAGATTATTGGCGAATGCAGCAATGGGCGCACAAATAGCAGGGGTTGTGCCGTTGGTACCTGTTGCAAAAAGATTGGTTGTGGTCCAAAGGTTGTTTCTTCCACTGATAGACGAACTAAGTGCAGCATTCATTCGCGCAGCTTGGCCAATAGAAAACATGTTCTGACAAGTTCCATTGGTGTAGTCCATGTAGTTGACAAACATGTCGCCGTTGGCACCGTTTCCACTGCAATTGGAAGTTTTAGGGAACGAGGGGCAATTGCTTTGGTTGGCGCCAAAGTGGGTAGGAGTATCGGATACAAAATCGCTTCCACAAGTTGCATCGCCCCAAATGTGACGCAAGTTGAGCCAATGACCCACTTCATGTGTGGCGGTTCGACCGGCGTTGTTGTTGTTTGCTGCTGTTCCGATATCACCTGTGTAATCATGACGAAGAACTACGCCATCGGTAGATGCATTACCGCCCGGAAACTGAGCAAATCCCAATACGATTCCAGCGGATCCACTCAAGTTTTGAATGGTCTTGACCACCCATACATTCAAGTATTTGTTGCTTGGCCAATAGCTCAACGCTTTGACATTGTCTCGCGCATTGTTGGTTAACGGACTGTTTAAACGAACGATCCCATCGGTACAATTGCCATTGGGATCTTTTGTGGCCAAACGAAATTCAACTTCCACATCGGCCGCCAGAGCCAGAAATGGTGCTGGGGTATTTACACTATCGGCGTTCAAATGACGGAAATCCAGATTGAGTAAATCGATCTGATTTTGGATTTGTGCCTTCGAAATGTTTTCGGGTCCACCCTCGTGTATAACATGGAATACCACAGGTATAACTCTCAAAACCGCCGCATTTCGGTTGGCCTCTCCCTGTGATTTTCTCTCCATGTAATCCGCTACATAAGCTTCCGTTTCACGCTCCAACTGAGCCTGATTGGCGGCGAATTGAGGATCATTGGCCATTTGCTGATCGTACAGGTAGTGGGCAAGACACTTGCTATGGTGATCGTGAGGATCTTGTGCCAAAGATGCAAACGGCACAAGGGCCAATAGGACAAAAAGGAGAGTGTACATTTTTTTCATGATAATCAGTTGAGAGACGACCTATTTAGGTAACAAATTGAATGATTAAGGGTTTTGGAACTAGACTATTCCATACCGCTAAAATACGAAGACAAGGGCTCAGAAAAAACCTCGGATTGTCATTTAGAGGTCATTTAGCAAATTGCGGAATTGCTTGAAAACTAGGCGCTTGTTAGATGATTTAATGCCATATCCCTCACAGGCATGTCTGCGGCAGCCCATTCTAGCCTCAGAGCTACCTTTAAATCAGCCCAAACAAACGCTTGATGCTCCTTCAAAACAGGGTTTTCCATGGTGGTGGAGCAAAGTAACGGTACAAGTTCTATCTGTTGATCGCCATAATCATGGAAAACAGATGGCCATTGTTCCAAAACCGAAATGTCCATGGAAAGCTCTTCGTGAATTTCACGAACAATACAATCTTCAACAGACTCTCCTTGCTCAATTTTTCCACCTGGAAACTCCCACTTGCCGGATAGCCGCATTTGAAGTCCCCTTTGTACAACTAATACATGCTTATCCCGTAAAATCACAGCACAGGCAACACGCAGATAATCTGGTCCTTTATTCACCATCGAGCAGAGCTTGGGGCTCCAATAAAACCTCCACTTCCCAATTGGCTCTCACCGTAATTTCGGCTTGGTGATGTACATACCTTTCCGAACGAATTCCTTTCCGAACATCACCTATATCCCATTTGCCATTGCCGTTCTCATCGAGCAAAATACGGATCCTGTATTTTCCGGCATTTAGCATGGAAAATACTCCTTTGGTTTGTTTGGATTGGTCTATGACAAGGGCTTTGTCATCCAACAGTTCCACAATGAAAGGCACTGTTGGTGTTTTAGCAAACACAAACTCCATGCTTCCCTTGGAGTTGATGGAAGGAATTTGAAATGAAAACAAAATAGAGTCGGAAGCCCGTTGGTAAATATCGGTAACGGCTCCACTCTTGAGATATAACGAGTACGATCCTTCGTTGGCAGGTCGTTCCAAGGTTATAGCACAGGAATCCATGGAGTATACCATTGGTAACAGGGGTATTTGAATGGTATCGAGCTTTAATAAAAAGAGTGTTGTATCAATACTTTTGATAGGCACCGCAGAGCGTAAGGAAATGGGGTTTGATGCAGCCTGGTCTGATTCCATTGTAAGCTTGTATCCTGCTTTTACTCCAGCTTTGCTGCCTCTTGGCGCCTCGTATCGAGCCGTATCCATGATGATGCCCTTATGGCTCCAAACAAGTTGCATTGGCAAAGAATCAGGCTTGCTTTTCAAATGGATTTGGACTGTGTCGCCCTGGATATCATAAACCGTGGTAGCCACAGACAACACCCCACTGGTTGCCGTGTATTCCAATTCGGAAGCATCTCCGTTGAAGACCGTCATTAATGTTGCTGGTGGAACAAAAAAAGCATTCATCAGCTTCAAAGTGGCCGGGGGTTGAGGGGCTGCCCACAGCTGGTGATTATTGGAGTCGGGTAGCGAAATAACCTTATCGAGAAAGCCCGCCAATTCTTCCTTGTCGTCTAACAGGTAGTTGTCGTTTTTATCAAGTAAAACAACAAGACGATAATCTCCTTTAGCCACATTCTGAATTTTGAAATCACCATTCGCATCACATTTGGCATAGTATTCGGGAAGTTGGCCCCACATCTGCGTGTCGGGTGTGCGCGAATCGTGAAGCATGGCCCATGCATCAACAAGCGGTTTGCCGGTGGCCATTTCTACAGCACGACCGCTAACCATAAGTGAATCCAATTGGGATCCCGTGGAGAATACAAATCGATATCCATCCAATGCATTTCCCTCGTTGACATCCACTATGGCTTTACCGAAGCCAATCACATAAGTGGTGGAATCCTTCAGCGAATCCAATTCAACAACCACGGTTTTACCGCTGGCTGTTATCATGGGTTTGGTAGATAAAGGAGGAGATACCAAAATTTGACGCGATGCATCTTTCATTTGTATGTACTCATCGAATTGAATGGAAATCTTATCCCCCGAAAACAAGGTGGTTCCTTGCGCCGGCTCCGTAGAAACCTCTTTGGGAGGAGTTTCATCTTTCAATCCACCAGTTGGAGCCACTTTGTTGGCACAACCATACAAAAACAACCACACGCAAACGAGATATGTTATCCGCATCTTCAAAGGACTTCTATCAATTTGATTATTTCACCGAGATGCTTTTCATCTACGGCATTGAAATCGGACAAGTGGACACTGTCTACATCCAAAACCAAAAAGACTTCTCCGTTTCGAAATGCGGGTACCACTATTTCTGACCGCGAGCTGGAGCTGCATGCGATGTGTCCGGGGAAAAGATCAACATCTTCCACAATTATGGTACTACCTTTCATCCATGCTGTTCCACAAACCCCTTTCCCTTTTCCAATCCTAGTACAGGCAACGGGTCCCTGAAAAGGACCCAAAACCAGCTCCTCCCCTTTGACCAGGTAAAATCCAACCCAAAAAAACCCCATCGACTCTTTTAATGCAGCAGCCAGGTTGGCCAAATTGGCAATCAGGTCGGTTTCGCCCGACAACAAAGACTTGATTTGGGGCAACAATTCAACATACCGCTGTTCGCGTGATAGGGCATTGTTGGAAATGATGATTTGCTCTGCCAAGGCCTATGACATTGATTGGAATCACAAAAGTAACCATTAGCGCCTTGCATAAGCCATGGTGGCTACACTCACCCGCACATTTGCAACCGAAGTCAACGCTGTTGAACAAGCCACCAAAGTGGCTCCGGTGGTTACCACATCATCCACCAATAGATAATGCCCGGGACCGATATCAAGCACCCCGAAGGCATGCTCTACACCAGCGTGCCGTTCGAATCTCCTTCGAATGGTTTGCGAGGTGCTGTGTGAGCGCCTCATCAAGCTGTTGTTCATTACAGGGATTTGCAACGATTCTGAAATGCCCTGTGCAAAAAAATCGCTCTGATTGTAGCCTCGCTTGCGCAACTTAGATGCATGCAATGGTACCGGGATGATACCGTGCAATCCGTGGAAGCGAGGCGATGTAGATAATTCTCGCCCCAACATTCGGCCTGCGAGCAATCCGTTTCTAGTTTCGCCATGGTATTTCAATCCGTGAATAAGCCGCTGAACACGGGCACCTTTGTTAAAATACCAAAGCGCCGTTGCCGCTTCGATGGGAGCAAGTGGGACCAGTTGATTTTCCAGCGGGTTCGGACTTCGTTTGTGAAATCCCGTGCGGGGTAACTCCAGGTGACAATCGGTACAGATAACATGCTCCCCATGCAGCAATCCTTGGTGACAAGCAGCGCACGCATCCGGAAAAAAAACATGTAGAAGATCTTGCCAATAGGATTGTATCATTTGAAAATGGACCAAAAATAGAGCTGTCAAGGCCGTTAAACCTCTCCGTTTCCTAACCTATTGTGTGGCGTTACCTAAAGTAGTACCTTCGCTACGCTTTTTTAAAGGCATTCCGGCTTATATATGGAAGATAAAAACCTGCCATTCAGCGAATTCGAGCGTAAAGAACAGCGGTCAAAACGGATGATTGTGATTATGGTCATTTCCGTTTTACTTGGGGTTAACGGTTTGTTGCTTTGGCAATTTTTCGAGAAAAAGACCCATTTGGAAGAAGTAAGCAGCCAGCTCACCACCACCCTTTCTGAAAAAGATTCGTTGGAGAGTGAACTCAACAAACTCAAAGACATTCTAGAAAAAGCCAATCGCGAGAATCTGGATCTTCAAGGAAGACTAGTTGACCGGGAGAATGAGATCAAGGCGAAAATGGATGAAATCCAGAGATTGATCAGCTCTGGCGATGCGGCACAATTGGAAAAAGCAAAGCGGGAGATGGAGCGTTTGAAACAGCTCAATCAAAACTTCCTCGCTCAGCTGGATACCCTCAAGACGGAAAACGCCACCTTGTCGGCCTTAAATTCCTCGCTCAACAGCTCGTTGGTTTCGGAAAGAACGCGTATTCAGTCGCTCAACCAGGAAAACGCCCGATTGTCGAACAAGGTTGCAGCAGGCTCCATACTGAAGGCCGTGGATCTCAAAGCCGCTGGAGTGAAATATAAAACCAGTGGCAAAGAAACCGAAACCGCTCGCGCCGGTGCGGCAGATGGCATCCGAACTTGTTTTACGCTGCTTGAGAACTATGTCGCCGACAGCGGAACCAAAGACGCCTATATCCGTGTTTTAAGCCCCGACAATGCAGTGATGTCTATGAATTCCGAGACTTTCATGTACAAAAACCAACCCACCTTGTACACGGCAATGGAAAGTTTCGAATACAACAACGAAACAACATCGGTATGTGTCCATTGGAACAAGGGTTCGGCTTATGTGAAAGGCAAATACACCATTGAGGTGTACATCGATGGCCACATGGTTGGAAGCACCGCTATTGAACTCAAGTGATTTTTCAGAAAAAGGCGCGGGCCTGCATGGTTCCAGTATGTACCGTTTTTATGCCTTCCGGTTTTCTGCCCTCGTAGTTGACGCTTAACTGTATTGTTTTCGAAAGGTTTCTTTGTACGCCCACATTCCAAGTCAAATTGGTGCCAGGTCTCAACCCTTCCAACATTTCATAAGCGATAGGCGTGTTCTCGGGTGCATTGTAGGTGATTCCAATGATGCTGAATCGGGCCGAATAAACCCCTTTGGTAACCGGAGCATATCTGAGCTCCGCCGTTCCCGTATTGAATCCCGATAGCTGTCCATCCACATTCTCTCGTTCCTGGTATTTGTAGGATAAGCTGATTCTGAAATCAACATTGGTTTGGATGGAAAATCGGGGTTCCGCAGATAGTGATGAGATACGGTAGTCCCTTGCCGGGAAAAATTCTGAAATGCTTGTTTTCAAGCCTTGCTCCGCCATCAACTGGAGCATGTACACCTTGGTGATATTCCACCTTGTGTTGATGGTGTTGTTTAACAATCTTCTGGATTCGTATCCGCTGGTGAGAATGGATTTGTTGCGATTATCGGAGTGGGTGATATCGGCCCCGAAAACCGAGCCGCTGCGGTTGAAGTACAAAGTGGATCGAAACGACCTACCGGTTGAGACGAGTACCGAATCGCTTATGCGGCCTTCGAAAGGATTGAGCGCTTTCCATACATCATCCTCCAGCAATTTGTTCTCGGCCTTGAACGATGTTTGATTTGCAAACCTGCTGATGAATGCGCCCTTGCCGGTTTTGTTTGCATACCAGGCTGCGGGGTTGATGGAAAGTGATTGGCTGAATTGGTTGTTGCGGGTTCGCACATAAGTATTGGTGGGAAGAAAAATCTTCACATAGTTGGCTTGGTCGGTGAAAGCCGAAACTTCAAACTCATCCAAATCCTTAACGCCATTACCGTTGTAATCGCCACCGTAAGCATACACCCCGGTGCCGGGAGCCACTTCCAAAAAGGCATATTCCTTTTTGAGTTCCTGACCGGATCCCGCCTCATAAAAAGCGTTCAATGCCACGGCACCATTGTAAAAAGAACCCGTGTATTCAATACGGTTGATAAAGGTTTCTTCTGGGGCTTGAGCCGACAAAAGCGTGTCGGAAATCATCAAATTGCGAAAGAGGGATGATATGACGAGGTTGCCACCCTCTTTACCCGTGAAGGAGGCGCTTGCTGTAACCTCATCCGCAATAGCGGCCTCACGCATGCTGTTTTCCTTTGCGGCACGGTCGTATCGACGCGAAACATCCATCTTATATTGGAATGAACCACTGTCGGGAGAGGTTGCAAACGCCTTGAATGTATCGAACGATCTGCTATCTGCTGTGAGTGTATCGCCACCGGGGGAATAACGGAGATTTTGCTCCTGTTCATAGCGAAACCCTCCTCTCCATTTGCCGAAGGTGCGCGAAGCTTCAGAATTTGAACGGATGAACGAGGTTTCCTGAGCCCTGCTGTTGCTTAACAACCAGCTTGCGTCGGTGGAAAATGCATACTTGCCCTGCGTCAATCGAATGTCGAGCTGGTTCATATAGCCTGCATAATCTTCGGCTCCCTGAAAGGTTCTAAACTTATATCCCAGCGACTGCGACATTTTTACGAAACGAACACCCGCACTCAATGCCAACTCGTCTGACTGGACCGCATTGGTGTTCAAGTTCCAATCCCTGGTGAATTCCACTCCCCTGTACTGCTCGAGTGGTTTGAATAAACTGTTCACATGCTCAAAGCGCAAATCGGTCAGTAGCCGCCAACCCGAAACCGTATCTACCGATAAGGGAAAATATTGTTCCATCCCTCCTGCTATGGCTAAGCCTGTATCATCCGACTTATCAAATTCAGAAAACAGGTTGATATCGTTTTTAGACATGGCTCCTTCTAAAAAAAACCGTCCTCTGGCTGTCTTGTAATCGGTGCCAAAAGTGAACAGCTGTTGCTTCTTTGGAGACACCAAAAGTCTCACAGGCTCATAAGACCCTTGCGGAATCCCATTGACTGGCTCTATCCAACGGAACACGCGTCCGTTTGCGCTGGAAAGCAATGGTTCATAATTTCCTTTGTTTTTGCCTACAATAGAAAAGCCAAGACGGTAAAGCGTCTTGGTGGAATCGGTCGAGTAGCGATAGAAGACATAGCCGGAAGAATCTATTTTTTCATACAAGACTTCGTTCGCACTAAATGCCACACTGTCGATGCTCGGATAAAAAGCATTGGCGATGCTGTCGCCCACTGAGGCAAGAATCGCTTTCTGCTGGTTGTCGAGGTCTTGAAGCAGCGGCTGGTTTTTGGAATCCTGCTCCGAAAAAACATTCGCCTTTACTTTCCACCTCGAATCCTCGTACTCCTGATTTATAAAAAACATGGTGCGGGCATAATTCTTGTCAGAGTATTGGAACTCGACCACAATCCGCTTGTCTTTGGTAATGGGCTGTCGTGGGGTGAAACGCACCTCAGCCGTATTGTAGTCGATCACATAGTCGTTCGATTCACCTCGTACGAGCAATTTCCCGTCGATAAACACTTTTTCCGATCCGGAAAGAATGATGATAAAAGGTTCTTCATCGGCACCTGTGAGCTTGTAAGGACCCAGGTTGCCCTCAATTCCATTGAATGCCTTACGAGCATATTTCCCTTTTGAGATGGCACCGCTAACCGTTGTTCGCATCACCGAGCCGTTATCGAATCCGGAAGGGTACTCGGTGGTGAAAATTCCACCTTGACCTTTTTTGAAGAGATTCATGAAATAGCTATCAGGCCTGCGTAGCTCGAAATCCCCTGCAACCAATTTGCTCTTGTTCTTTGACAACTGTATGAAAACCTTGTCGAAATCTTGAATCTGTTGCGTATTGCCTTCCGGTTGAACCGGGATGTTGTTGTCCGTAATTGCGGCCAAAACTTCAATGTCGTCGCCCAACTTCCCCGACAATTGTAAATTGAATGCGGAGTTCACGACAGCATCTTGATTGTTACCAAAAGTGATTCCCCTGGTGATATTTCCCGATCGCTGCAAGCCCTCCATACGCAAAGGATCGGCATTGCCTTCAGGGCCGGGATATGTGAAAGGATTGTATTGGCCTTGGAATGTTTCATCGATGATGCTTTTCACCCTGTTGGTCCAACGCTTGGTGAACAACAACGGGAATGTCCTGTAATCAGCCCGAAGCGAATCGGGTAAAATATTGGTGCCACCTCTTTTGAAAATGATGGTAGCAGAAGCCGGATCGAAAACAAAGGCGGAGGAATCCGCGAAAGCGGCTCCATCAAGCGTGAACAGCCTAAGCGTACCGGGAACAATGCTCAGCGTATCGATTTGGAGCGTATCAGACTTGGTAGAGATGGTTTTGATGCGATCCTGTGAGACCTGTGCACGAGCGTATCCAGCTCCCATCAAAAGCAGCATGGCAACAAGGGATATGGCTGGGAAGGTTCTCAATGGCAAAGGGATGTTCCGGATTAAACAACCCGGAAGCCCATCCTGTTGTATGGCGTGTGAAAATAATGAAAAGCCGAATGGTTAGCAGGCTCCTCGACCTGCTGAAATGTATCGCACCAGCGTCCGCTTGGCCACAGGTAGCAGCGCTTCATCAACCGGTAGCTCCAATTCCGCCTCAACGGCATATATGGCAGGGTTTGGGAAATCGGCCCTTTGGCGGATCAAGTCCGATTTGATGTTTTCAAATGTTGACGCCGGAGAGGGTTGATAAGAGCAGAGGTAATGGGTGTGGACTCCGCGATACCGCTCCTGGGGTCCCTCAAACAATGTGATTTGATATTGGTATACATTGGTGCCCGAGACTGATGAGGGCCGTAGCAATAGATAGCCTTCTCCAGTTTGCAGCGGAACAATGCCCACAGGCGTCAGGTTCATTCGAGATTCAATGAACTCATAAATGGTTCGGCCTTCGCGGATGTATTTCTCGAACATTGGTATAGAATAGGCAACAATCTGCTCCACCTCCGACATCACCTCGTCATCGGCCACCACTTGCTCATATACCAGCTTCATCGAAGTAAAATCGGCGCCCTTCAACTGCTCAGTAAAGGCTTCCGAAAGAAAGCGCTTGCTGTCGCGGATGGATACCGCATTGCGGTAATGGTTGATTAAATCAGACAAACATGGGTATATTCTGGTTACCCTGAATTGCTCTTCCACTTGTTGGAGGTATCCCAGCAGCTGGTACTTTTTGTATTCAAAATCAATGTGTTTCTCCGTAAACCAGTGTGTGCTTAAGTAGGCCATGAGTTTGCAGTTTGACGAATATCAATGTACTTGGATACGAAAACGAGTGCAACCGGTTTCCTGAAAACGCCTTTCTTTTTACAAATAGTGTGTTGTTGAAAAGTAGAATGTTCCTTGACCTGCACAACCCATTGAATTATGGAACTTGGATACTTGTTAGAACCAAGGAAAAGCATGAAATACCCAAAACCCCAGTTCGCCATTTTGGCAATAGCATTACTCTCTTCCTGCGTCCCTTCTAGGATGTTTGATGAAATGAAAACCAGCAAGCTTCGATGCGACGAGGAAAATACCAAGCTTAAAGCCGATATGCTGGCGGCAAACACACGCATAACGGAGTTGGAGACCTCCAACAAGGAGTTCGAACAGCAGAACAAATATCTGAAAAACGATACCACCTCGATGGGCGAAGGCACGCGAAGGTTGACCAAGCTCTACAACGAACTCTCCGATTCTTACGACAAGCTTTCCAAAAACAACGAGAAAATGTTGGCGAGCGGACAAAGTGAGAACCGCAAACTCATCAGCCAGCTGAATGAAACTCAAGAAGAGCTTCAGAAAAAAGAAGATGCCTTGGCTGCTCGCGAAAGAGAACTCAACGAAACAAGCGCTCAGCTGAAACTTCGCGAAGCAAGGGTGGCAGAACTGCAACAAATTTTAGATAGTAAAGACAGTGCCGTGAGGGCGCTAAAGGAAACCGTAAGCAAGGCTCTCCTCGGTTTTGAAGGCCAAGGGTTGACCGTCGAACAAAAGAACGGCAAAGTGTATGTGTCCCTCGAAGAGCGCTTATTGTTCGCATCCGGTTCAACCATTGTGGATCCTAAAGGCGAAGAGGCCTTGAAAGAATTAGGAAATGTATTAGCCAAGAACACCGAAATCAATGTGCTCATTGAAGGCCACACCGACAATGTGCCTATGAAAGGCTCGGCCATCAAAGACAATTGGGATTTGAGTGTGTTGCGAGCCACCTCCGTGGTACGCATCTTGGAAAAAAACAAAGGCGTAGCACCCGTGCGATTGACTCCAGCAGGGCGTGGAGAATACATGCCTCTCGACAATGGCAACTCGGCAGATGCCCGTAAAAAAAACAGGCGTATCGAGGTGATTCTTACTCCGAAGCTGGATGAGTTGTTCCAAGTATTGGAGAGCAATTGATCGAAGACAACCATCTCGCTTGTATCACTAAACTTTGGAAGCTTACTGCCTGAGGTTTCTGCCAACCATTTTTTTCGTTCCGATTTTTAACAAATGATTTCAATTCGACATATCGGTGTTGCCCTCTTTTTGGCGCTGCTTGACCCCTTTTCTATTTTCGCCCAGGGCACGAATACGCCTCTGGTACCCTCGTATCAAGCGGTGAGAATCGGCAACAGCCCGAAAATAGATGGCAGAGTCGATGATTCGGTTTGGAAAGCCTTACCCGTTATTTCTGATTTGAAACAGTTCGTCCCAGACCATGGTCAACCTGCAAGACAAACATCGGCGGTTCGAATCGCATACGACAACAAGGCGCTTTATGTAATGGCAGAGCTTTTTGATTCAACAGCAGACTCGATTTTGGCCGAATTCAGTCCTCGCGACTTTTTCAATGTGAATGCCGATTACTTCCGAATAGCTATAGATCCCTATGGCAAGCATCAAGACAGTTATGTTTTCGGAGTTACGGCTGCAGGCGTACAGTTCGATGAGAAGTATTACGATTACACTTTCGATGCCGTTTGGGAGAGTGCTGTTTCAAAGGATGAAAAAGGATGGTATGTGGAGATGAAAATTCCATATAGCGCCTTTCGATTTCCTGCAAATGACATACAACAATGGGCTTTGCAAGTAAACCGCTCCATTCGCAGATATCGTGAATTGGACATGTGGTCTGCAGTACCCCCGGATGCAAACAATCCGTTGGTATATTGGGGCCACCTGACCGGTTTGGAAAACATAGATCCTCCTTTGCGTTTGTCGATGACTCCTTATGTATCGGCTTATGCCGAATCAGTTCCACTGGTGAGTGATGTTAATGGCAATATCGATTACCAGAAAGGTTTTCAATACAACGCTGGCGCGGATATCAAATACGGAATCGATGAGCGGTTTACCATCGATATGACTTTGCTGCCCGACTTCGGCCAAGTGCAATCCGACAATAAAATAAAAAACCTGAGTTATCGCGAAGACACCTACGATGAAAACCGGCCCTTTTTCAAGGAGGGCGCCGACCTCTTCAGTAAAAACAACCAATTTTATTCGCGGCGCATTGGAAAAACACCAAGTCGTTTTTTCGATGTGGAAAATGAATTGGCGGAGGGAGAAGAGCTGGTGGAGAATCCATCCGTAGTAAAACTGTTAAACGCCACCCGATTCTCGGGAAGAACCGGTGAGGGCTTGGGCATTGGTGTTTTCAATGCCGTTACCGACAACATGTACGCCACAGCGAAAGATGCCAACGGTAACAAACGCAGGTTGCTAACCGAGCCCATGACCAACTACAACGCCGTTGTGCTCGATCAAGACCTGAAAAACAATTCGGAGGTATATCTCTACAACACCAATGTGCTTAGAGAGGGTTCTTTTTCAGATGCCAATGTTACAACAACAGGATTCACCTTGAGCAACCGCGAAAACACTTATTCTGTTGGCCTGAGTGGCGGACTCAGTTACCGCACACAACTGCCGAGTGAAGAAGGTGGAACCAAAGACGAAACGGGCTATGCCTACCGGTTGTTTACCGAATATGATTGGGGCAAGTTTGACATCGATTTTGAGCGATTGGTTTTCGATAATCGCTATCAAGCGGGAGACTTGGGATATCAAACCATCAACCAAACCTCCTCCAACGAATTCAGCTTGGAATACAAGATTGTTGAACCCGTAGGGAAAATCAGGAGCAGCTATAACGAAATCAGCTACAACCTATCCACGCAGTATGGTACAGGCAGAGTGGTTTCGAACTACATCGAGGCCGAATCGTTTACCACGCTGACAAGCTACCTCACATTTTTCGGAGGGTTTTCATTCACCCCCGGCGACTTCTACGATTACTTTGAACCGCGCTTGCCTGGCCGATTCCAAAAAGGTATTCGCTATGCAACGGCTGATTTGGGCTTCAGCACCGACTACCGGAAAACCTTAGCAGTTGACCAGCGGACTTATCTTTTTTCCAATACCGAAATCTATCAGGGTTGGGGCTACACCACCTCCACCACATTCCGTTTACGCCTTTCGCGAAGGTCTAATCTGAAGTTGAACATCAAAGTGGATAACAACCCGAAAAATGTGGGATTCTCCGATGTGGACGATACAGGAGAAATCATTTACGGCCTTCGAAACCTCACCACCCAAGCCGTACAGTTAACGGGATCTTACTCCTTTTCCAAGGATATGTTGCTTTCTGTAAACGCCAGACACTATCGGTCATATGCAAAACACAGTGGCTACCTGACCCTCTTGGATGACGGTTCGCTTGTAACTAATCCCGATTATCCGAAAAACAACAACTTCGACTACAATATTTTCAATGTCGATTTCGTTTTCTCGTGGATGTTTGCTCCAGGAAGCACCCTGTCGGTAGTTTACAAGAACATCATTGAAAACGAACTGAGCGGACTTACCGTGTTCAGGCCCTACGGCTCCAACCTACAACGGGTATTGGAAGATCCTCAAACCAACAGCCTCTCCTTGAAAATGGTTTACTATCTCGACTACCAGATGCTTAAGCGTAAAAAAAGCGAGTGACGAATATCATATCTCTTGACCTAATCTCCTGCTATTTTCATCACCAAAACACTTATTTATGAAATCCTATTTGAACGCTTTCATCATCGGATTATCGGTTATCATCACAGCAATGGTATTGGGAAATGCGTTTCAAAACAGGAACAAATCATCCAATACAATTTCCGTAACCGGACTAGGAACAAAAGACTTTGTATCGGATTTGATTGTATGGAGTGGGAATTTCAGCAAGCGGAGCCCTGTTTTAAAGGACGCTTATGCCGAATTGGATAAAGACCGCGAAATCATTCGCAAATACCTCAAATCAAAAGGCATCTCCGACGGAAACATTGTCTTCTCTGCCGTTGGAATCAACAAAGAGTTCGAAACCATTTACGACACCAACATGAATGTGAAGGAGCAACGGTTTTCGGGTTATCTTTTGGATCAAACAGTTACCATAGAATCAAAGGAAGTAGACGAAATAGAGGACATTTCTCGCCAAGTAAGTGAACTCATCAACTCGGGTGTGGAGTTTTATTCGCAAGAGCCCCAATATTATTATACGAAGCTTTCTGAGTTGAAAATTGAGATGATTGCCCAGGCCACTAAAGATGCGAATGAACGAGCCGAACGCATTGCTGTGAATGCGGGTAGTTCGATAGGTTCATTGAAAAATGCCAGTATGGGTGTGTTCCAAATCGTGGCTCAAAACTCGGCCGAGGATTTTTCGTGGGGCGGGTCCTTCAATACTACCTCCAAACGCAAAACGGCGAACATTACCGTGAAGTTGGAGTATGAAGT
>JBKCHO010000048.1:0-10528 GCA_046302815.1 Bacteroidota bacterium
TGTCTATTTACCGGTCGCGGCCAAATACCTTTTTCCCACCGATGTAAGTTTCCATCACTTTGACATTCCAGAGTTCCTTTTCTGGAATTTGCATGATGTCTTTTTCAAGGATAACGAAATCCGCTTCTTTGCCCTTCTGTAGGCTTCCAATATATTGATCCATAAATCCTCCGAAAGCAGGCCAAATGGTCATGCTTTTCAAAGCCTCTTTCCGGCTTATAGCTTGGTTTGGCAGAAACCCATTTTCTGGAAACCCCTTTTGATCTTTTCTTACAACAGCCGCATAAAAACCGAAAAGTGGATTGATGTGCTCCACGGGGAAATCGCTTCCTCCAATGATTAATCCACTTCTTTTCAACAATTCCGCAAAGGCATAAGCCCCCGGCATTCTGTCCTTGCCGAGTCTGGTTACTGCCCAATACATATCAGAGGTTGCGTGTGTGGGCTGAACGCTTGGGATGATGCCGCTGTTTTCATACATTCCGAAATCCATAGTGTCAATCACCTGTGCGTGCTCGATTCTCCAACGATGATCTTTAAGTTTGGCTGTATGTTTTTTGTAAATATCCAGTACCAACTTATGGGCAGCGTCACCAATGCAGTGAGTGTTCATTTGGTACCCAATGGATGCGATTTCCTTGGCTAGGCTGTCTAGTTTTTTAGATGAATGAATTAAGAAACCATAATGATCTGGTTTGTCCGAGTAAGGTTTTTTCAGAAATGCCCCTCTGGAGCCAAGAGCCCCATCTCCATATACTTTGAATCCGCTTACATAAAGCCGGTCCGACCATTTTTTGTCTTTGCCCTTGTATTGATTGATTTCTGAAATAGTGGCCATGACATTCATGCGCATTTTTAGCTCACCTTTCTGATGGAGGGAGTCGATCAACTTTATGGTCGAGATTTCAAGTCCTCCGTTGATCAATCCTGCATCTGTAACCGATGTCAGTCCTACTTCAAAACAGTTTTTTTGAGCAGCTAATAATGCTGTTATACTCGTGCTTCGATCCGGTTTTGGTATGCGCTCTTGAACCAGATCAACGGCTGCATCAACGAGAATGCCAGAGGGCTTGCCGTTTTTCATTTCGACGACTCCCCCCGACACTTTTGTAGAGGAGTTAATGCCAGCCATCTCAATGGCTTTGGAGTTCACGATTGCGGCATGGCCGTCAATTCGCAATAAAAAGACAGGATCGTTTGGGAATAGACTGTCGAGCTTTGCGTTATCAGGGTACTCCTTGATTTCCCAGTCGTTTTGATCCCAACCTCTACCGAAGATCCATCCAGAGCTTCGCTGGCCTTTGTATTTGAGCAGGGTATCCAAAATGGATTCGAAGGAAGTCGTTCCAACCAATGATATTTTCTTTAAATCCAATCCATAACCGAAGAAATGACAATGGCCGTCGTGAAATCCAGGGTAAACAGGAGCGCCTTTCAAATCCGTTACCTGATCTGCACTGTACTTAAGGATTTGCTCATCTGTGCCTATTTCCAATATTTTTCCGTCTTTGATCGCAAAAGCGGTTGCAACGGTAAAAGAATCATCCACTGTGTAAACCACTCCATTGTAGAAAATGGCATCAGCAGCCGGTTTCTTTTCTCCGCAACTGGATAAAATAATTGCAATTGAGATTGAATAAATGAAGGGCTTTATATGATTTATCATAAGCTTTCCTTGTGGAAGTTTGAGGTATTGGCTTGTGCCAATGGGGTAACGAGTATATCATTAAGTGTTACATGCGGTGGCCTGGTGGCGGCAAAAAATATGATTTCGGCTACATCATCTGCTACGAGAGGCTGATAACCTTTGTATACCTGTTTAGCTTTTTCCTGATTGCCACCAAATCTGACAAGCGAAAATTCGGTTTCGGCAGCTCCCGGGTCTACAGATGTTACACGGATTCCGTAAGGCAAAAGATCAATCCTCATGGATTTGGTAAGTGCATCTACGGCATGTTTAGTTGCGCAGTATACATTGCCTTTCGGGTATGCCTCTTTGCCAGCAATCGAACTTATGTTGATGATGTGGCCGGTCTTTCTACTTACCATGCCGGGCATAATGGCTCTTGAAACATAAAGTAGTCCTTTGATATTGGTATCAATCATAATTTCCCAATCATCTATGTTGCCTTCATGGATGGGTGCCAATCCCGAAGCCAGTCCTGCATTGTTTAACAACACATCCACCTTTTGCCATTCGTTCGGAATACTCGAAATGGACTTCTCCACAGTTGCCCGATCCCTAACATCGAATGGCAGTTTCAGCACCTTGGCTGATGTTCCTAATTCTTGTATTTGAATTTCCAACTGATCGAGCCGATCGGTTCTCCTTCCATTGACAATTATATCCCATCCATTTTTGGCGAACAGGAGTGCAGTTGATTTTCCGAATCCAGAGGTGGCGCCGGTAATAAAGATGATAGGCATCAGGGTTGTGTGTTAAGTTTGCTTCTACGGTAACTATAACCGAAATAGATGATTAATCCGGCAATTAGCCAAACCAAGAACCCAACCCAGTTTTTAACATGAATTTGGGCCATTAGGTACAAGCAGCAAAGGATACCCATTACCGGTATCAACGACAGTCTATAGGACCATGCTGCAACGCTCATCATCACAAAAACAATGATGAAAATAAACATGGGGGTGTGGTCCCAATCCATCAACGGATTGGCAGTGTTGTTAAACCAAGTTTGATCATAAATGGAAATGTAGTAAAGGAAAACCAAGAAAAATCCGGGCATAATGTACTTGCTGTCGATATAAGGTACTTTGAAGGTTCGTTTAATCGATTTGTCTTTATCCAAGACCAATACTCCTCCGCAAACCATAACAAAGGCGAACAGTGTTCCAATGGAACAAAGATCAACCACAGTGTCCATATCGATGAAGAGTAGAGGTAGTCCAACAAGCAAGCCCGTAACAATGGTGGCGAATGATGGTGTTCCAAACTTTGGGTGAACCTTTGAAAAGCTTTTCGGCAGCAAACCATCTCGGCTCATGCTCATCCAAATCCTGGGTTGTCCGAGTTGAAAAACCAGCAGTACGCCAGCCATGGCAATAACGGCACTTACCGCAATGATACCGCTAATCCATTCCAGGCCCAAATTGCCAAATGCATAGGCCAATGGATCATCAACATCCAATTCCTTGTAGGGAACCATTCCTGTCAACACTAAAGAAATCAAAATGTACAGTACCGTACAAATCACAATAGAATACAACATTCCTCTAGGGAGATCCCTTTGAGGATTGTGACATTCCTCAGCAGTAGTGGATATGGCATCAAAACCAATATAAGCGAAAAAAACGGCGGATACACCGGCAAGCACACCTCCGATACCCTCAGGCATGAATGGATTCCAATTGTCAGGCTGAACATATGATAAACCCAATCCAATGACCATCATTACCACGATGAGTTTTAAAGCCACCATGATGTTGGAGGCGTTTTTGGATTCTTTGATGCCAAGATATACCAGCCAAGTAATGATGATATTGACCACCATTGCGGGTATGTCCATTATGAATTTGATTCCAGCGACTGTAGGTGCGCTGACCCAAGCTTGGTAGGCCTCGCCGTTTATTAAATTAGGGTCTGTTGAACTGTTGGAAACTTCGGTGAAAGCTCTCTTGGCGGAGAAGTAATCAATGCCTGACCATGCGGGCAAATGTATGCCATCGGGAAATCCCAGCCATGGCAAGTGTAAATGTGATAGTAGGGTGGAAAAGTATCCGGACCATGAAATAGCTACAACGATGTTACCTATGGCATATTCCATGATAAGGGCCCAGCCGATAATCCAGGCGAAAAGCTCCCCGAAAGCTACATAGGAGTAAGTGTATGCGGAGCCAGAAACAGGCACCATGCCAGCGAATTCAGCGTAACAAAACGCGGCAAAACCACATGCTATGGCAGTAAAAACAAAAAGTAAAACCACAGCAGGTCCTCCATCAGCACTTGCTTTTCCTATGGTGCTGAAAATCCCAGCTCCAATGATAGCTGCTATGCCAAATGCTGTCAAATCCCTAACTCCTAGGTGCTTTTTCAGCCCATTTCCGTTAGGGGACTCGTGGTCAGGTCGGCCAATGGCATCTTGAATAGATTTTTTTCGGAATAATTGCATGCGTTTAATTTGGATGGCTATGGTTCAAAAATAGCTTTTATGTGTGATTAATTGATAAAACATGTTCACTCTCGGTTATATTTGAGCCTATGGAATTTACAATGGTCGTTTTATGGGGTTTCCTGTTTTTGTGGTTGACTCAAAAAATCAACAAAAAGTGGGCTTTAGGTTTGCCCACTTGGGTGTTTCCTGCTTTCTTGGCTGTAAAATTTTCTTTGGGATTCATTCTTTTTTTGCTTTACACTTACTACTATAAAGAGAGAAGCGAGGCAGATATTTTCAAATATTTTGATGATGCCACTATTCTTTTCAATTATATGCGAATTGATCCTTCCTCTGTTGGAAGTATCATGTGGCACTCCGAATTACCTCTGGAGTTGGCACCCCGAATGAAAGCTTGGTACTCTGGTGGTGGGTTCAATCTTTTCGATAGCAGCCAGGTAATGATCAAGCTCCATATTTTGATTCGGTTGGTTTCGTTTGGATCATACCATGTGCACTCCATGATTTTCGCTTTTGCTTCATTTGTTGGATGTATAACTTTGTTGAGAGTGCTCATTAAAAATGCCAAACTAAACCCTTGGTTGGTTTTAGTTTGTTTGTTTATGCCTTCATTTCAATTATGGAGCTCAGGACCATTAAAAGAGTCCGTTTCCGTATTTTTGATTCTAGCCTCCATCTCAAGTTATTACAAGTTTATCATTCATCAGAAAAAAGGTTTTTTTATTTGGAGTATTCTGCCTTTGGTACCCTTGTATTTTTTCAAGCCTTTTTATGCATTGCTTCTGCCTCCTGCAATGTTGCTTTCCTTCATATTCGGTAGGTATGGAATGAAAGGTGTCTTTGCGTTTATTCTGATGGGATTTGTATTTATTGGAATAGCAGATGTCTTTCTTGGAAGTTTGTCGCCTATAGATATTATGGCAACTAAGCAGTCCAACTATTTCGATCATTTCGATTTCAAATCAGCACAAAGTATGTCTGGAATTCCTCCGCTTGAGCCAAACCTTCATGGTATGGTTCGATTACTTCCGCATGTGCTTTTAAATGCATTCTTACTGCCATTGCCATGGGAATCATTGAATCCATTGTATCTCGCAAGCGCAGTAGAGAACATGATAGTCTTAGGTGCACTGGTTACCACCTTGATCTTTTGTTTCAAAAGAGGGATAAACGACCAAACGGTCTTTGTGGTTTTCCTAATAGGCTACGCAATCATGGTGTATCTATTACTTGGTTTTACCTGTCCCGTGATTGGTTCCTTGATGCGATTCAAGTCTTGTGTAGAGGTCTTTGTTCCATTAGCAGCCTTGATTGCTTCTGCTCCCTCATTTGAAAAGTCGGCGAACAAGGATTTTGCTTAGGTCTTTATGTAACCCCGAAGCGATTAAGATTGGGCCGATGATATAGGGCAGTACCAATGCTTTGTATCTTACCAAAGCTCCCGCAACTGGTGTTACCATCCCCACAATACACAGGTAAATTATCCCGATCATTATACATATTGAAAAGAAGTTTGACCATTCAACAGTTGGTTTCCTTATTATTAAATACAGGCAGTAAAGTACTAGTGAAATCAGTATTAAATTCTCTAAACCTGAAACAATAGCCAACAAACCTGAGCTGTTCCATGGCATGGGTCTGATCCAAGAATCCAAGAATCCGCTAAGGAATGTCGAACAAAAACCTTGAAGGCTTGTGTCGAGTGTGTCTGTGCTGAACAATGAGGTTGCGTTTTCAGCAATTCCCAGTGTGATGAATGCATTCCTTTTTTCTTGAAGATAGGTGATCAGTGATTTGTCCGATACGAGTTCCCAGCAGCCCAATGTCAATAGTATTATGGCCAAATAGGATAAAGGAACTGATAATTTGGATTTGTTCTCGGTTGAGATGATCCAAGCTATTAAGGCTGGAGCTACCAATAGGAAAAGTTGAAATCTGACTACGAACAATCCCAACAGCGCCATCAGCAATCCAAGATAGGTCCATTTCCAATTTCTTTCTAGTGTTACCAGAAAATACAGGCTAATACCTAGCATGCATGTGGCCAGAGTGTCTTTCAACACCCCTGAACTCCAGAAAACCACAGACGGAATCAGCAAAAAGCAAAGGAAAAAAGATGGGCTAGCATGCTTATGGAATTTGGTGCAAGAGGCAGTTGCAGACACAATGCCAATCATGGCTAAAAAGCAAAAAAACACCAAGTGCACCTGATAGTGGCCCCAGCTCACAAATCGAATCAGGGCATTTATTCGGATTGTGGCCCGGTTATCATTAACAGGGGAGTGGATATCATACCAGTTGTTCATCTGGTCGTAATAAGTTTTAAGGCTCTCATCTTCTGATCCAACTCCAGTAAGCATTTTCATGAAATCCGCAGGCGATTCATGAATAGCGTTGAACATGATTTGGCTGTCATCGAAATATCTGAATGTATCTGCTTTGATTCGTTCCGTGTAATATCCGCTGTAAACAACACTCAGAGCGATTCCGAAAACCAACTTTATGATAAACCCGACTTTGATCCATTTTATAGGCACCCCGCTGGATTGCATGAACTTCCACCTGCCAATGACAAACAATAGGATAATTGTCCAGGCAGAGGCCAGTATCAAGCCGATGAGAAAGCCGTTGTTAATCACCTGATAATGAGATTTCAGAAGGGGCTAATGTGGTTATTCCACATGGCCCAAATTGACTACTTTTGTTGCAAATAACAACAATAAACGCATTCATTGAATGTCAACCGAAACAACTTCACCGAACATAACAGCAGAAACCGCTAAAAAACTGGGTTTATTACCAGCTGAGTTTGATAAAATTTGTGCCATCTTGGGACGAACTCCCAACTTCACAGAACTGAGTATTTATTCGGTGATGTGGTCGGAGCATTGTTCTTATAAAAACTCGATTACCTGGTTGAAGACCCTACCTCGCGAAGGACCTCACATGTTGGCAAAGGCTGGCGAGGAGAACGCTGGTTTGGTTGACATTGGTGATGGATTGGCCTGCGCTTTCAAAATAGAATCACACAATCACCCTTCTGCAATCGAGCCTTATCAAGGGGCAGCAACCGGTGTAGGGGGCATCAATCGCGATATTTTCACCATGGGCGCACGACCTGTTGCGCAGTTGAATTCATTGCGTTTTGGCAACATAGATTCGGATCGAACCAAATGGTTGATCAAGGGTGTAGTGAAGGGAATCGGAGACTATGGCAATGCCTTCGGAATACCTACTGTTGGTGGAGAAGTTTTTTTTGATGACTGTTACAATGTTAACATTCTAGTGAACGCCATGTCGGTAGGGCTAGTGGATGCGAATAACACTGTGAAGGCCATTTCTTATGGATCTGGTAATCCGGTTTTCATTGTGGGATCCGCTACAGGAAAGGATGGTATTCATGGAGCCACATTCGCGTCAGGCGATTTGCACGATGATTCACATGAAGATTTGCCTGCAGTACAGGTTGGTGATCCATTCCAGGAAAAATTGCTTTTGGAGGCATCACTGGAGTTAATCAATACGGGATCAGTAATTGGCATGCAGGATATGGGTGCTGCCGGCATTATTTGCTCCACATCTGAAATGTCGGCGAAAGGGGAGAGCGGTATGGTAATCCATTTGGATCGCGTACCTACAAGGCAAAAAAACATGGAAGGTTGGGAAATATTGCTTTCAGAATCCCAAGAGCGCATGTTGGTTGTAGTTAAAAAGGGAGAAGAGCAAAAGGTTCTGGATGTATTCGCGAAATGGGATCTGAACTGCACGCAAATCGGCGAAGTTGTGGACGGCGACCGTCTTAAATTTTACATGAGTGGTCAACTTATTGCCGATGTACCTGCAGAATCGCTAGTTCTTGGTGGAGGCGCTCCTGTTTATAAACGCGATTATAAGGAGCCAGCCTATTATTCCGAAAACAAAAAGTTCAATATTGATTCAGTTGCTGTTCCAAAGGATTTGAAAAAAATAGCTGAACACTTGGCATCTCATCCTAATATTGCCTCCAAGCAGTGGATTTATAATCAATATGACAGTATGGTGGGCACCATCAACATGACCACCAACAGGCCATCTGATGCAGCCGTGGTTGATGTGCGTGGAACCAACAAGGGTTTGGCCATGACGGTTGATTGCAATTCGAGATATGTACATGCTGACCCTAAGGTCGGAGCCTCTATTGCAGTGTCGGAAGCCGCTCGTAACATCAGCTGTGCCGGAGGTACTCCATCCGCAGTTACAAATTGTTTGAATTTTGGAAATCCATACAACCCTGAGGTGTATTGGCAGTTCGTAAACGCGATCCAGGGAATGGGAGAGGCTTGCAAAGCTTTTCAAACGCCAGTTACCGGAGGTAATGTCAGCTTTTACAACCAATCCCAAATCAATGGTGAGGAGGTTCCTGTTTTTCCAACTCCTACTATTGGTATGATTGGGATTTTGGAGGATAAATCCAAATTGATGACGATGGATTTTAAAACCGAAGGAAGTGTATTGTTTCTGTTAGGATCATCCAGAGATGATATTTCTTCCTCCGAATATTTATATTCTTTTTGTGGAGTAAAAAATTCTCCTGCTCCATACCTGAATTTGGACGAGGAATTAACTGTTCAACTACTCACAAGGCAGCTTATTGGTGAAGGGTTGGTTGAATCAGTTCATGATGTTTCTGATGGTGGATTGTTTGTTGCCTTGATGGAGTCATCAATTGCGGGGGATTTGGGGTTCAATATAGAGACTGACTCGGACTATCGTGTAGATGCGTTTCTGTTCGGCGAAAGCCAAAGCCGAGTTTTGGTTTCCGTCAATCCGGAGCAATTGGATGGTTTCCTTGAGTGTGTAATTTCTTCAAATGTGGATTTCACCAATCTTGGTCAGGTGGGTGGAAACGAATTTGTAATAGATGGTTCAAGCATCGGAAAGGTCAGCGATTACGCTAAGCTGTATTCTAATTCCATCTCCAGTAGGCTGATGTCATGAGAACAAATCGCCATAAGGTTAAAATCGTAATGGCTTTTGCCTTGTCGATGGTGTTGTTTTTCTCTTTTATTAAAGTCAGCGCACAGGACACCACTTTCCGTAATACCTATTGGCGGACAGCATCCGAATTAATATTTTCCTTAGGAGATGTGGAGGCTTCGAACGGATCGAATGAAGCTTATGAGATTTCATCTTACATGAGATTCTCAGGATTTTTTAATTTGCAATACCAGTATCACTGGGATTTTTCCAAGAGGTTCGGCTTGATGACCGGATTTGGTGTAAGGAATGTAGGTTTTATCAACAACCTTAATGATTCTGTAAAATTGAAGCAAAGGGTTTATTCGTTTGGAATCCCATTGGCCCTAAAGGTTGGTAAGTTGCCGGACAACTTTACTTTGGCTCTTGGTGTTGAGCCGGAGTTATTCTTTCACTACAAACAGAAGGCGTTCTATGATGATGAGAAATATGTGAAAATGGGTTGGTTTTCTGATAGGGTTAATTTATTCAATCCATCTGCATTTTTGGATATCAGATTCAAATCTGACCTCTACATTCGCTTTAAATACTACATTACTGATGTGCTTGTCCCTGGAAAACAATCCATAGGTATTGGTAACTATGAATTGGAATTCAATCCGACTACAAGCAAGATGTTTTATATTGCTATAGGCTCATCCATTACTAATATTGAGTGGTTTAAAAATAGATCCAGTAGTCCGGATGTCTATTTTAGCAAAAACCGAAATTGATTTTTTTCTGATGAGAATCATTCTTGGGTGGATTTTTCGTATTGGATTCAGTTTGCTTTTAGGATTTATTTTACTGTCCATACTGTTGGTTCTTGTTTATCGTTTTTTACCTCCGCCAATTACTACTTTAATGGTGATTCGTTCTAGCCAGCAGGCTATTGCGGATGATCGAGAGATTCGATTGAAAAAAGAATGGACTCCACTGCGGGATATTTCGAAGGACATGGTTAGGGCAGCTATTGCTTCAGAGGATCAAAATTTTGAAGTTCACAATGGCTTCGATTTCGATGCGATCGAAAAGGCAAGGGCTTACAACAAGAAAAACAAGGGGAAAAGAACGCGAGGTGCAAGCACCATTACGCAACAGTTGGCGAAAAATCTATTTCTATGGCCTGGTCGGACATGGTTCAGGAAGGGGGCAGAGGCTTGGTTCACGGTGCTTGTTGAGTTGGTTTGGGATAAGCGTCGGATTATGGAAGTGTATCTTAATGTAATTGAGTTTGGAGATGGAATTTATGGTGTGCAGGCGGCATCCAACCATTACTTTTCCAAGGATGCAAAAAATTTGAGTAAAGAGCAGGCCAGTCTTTTAATTGCTTGTTTGCCATCTCCACTGAAATGGTCACCTGTGAGACCCTCCAGGTTTGTAAAATGGAAGAAAAACTGGAT
>JBKCHO010000049.1:0-2413 GCA_046302815.1 Bacteroidota bacterium
AGCATCATGGATGCATAATGATGGACATTCATCTTAAAGGCCTTATTCATTTCCCGTGCAAATTCTGGAGCGTCATTCTTCAGTCCTTTGAAAACCCCGCTATTCAACTGCATTTTGATGATCTCTCGAACAATCCATGGAGTGCTTTGTGCAATCACATAAGGGAAAATACCCATGTATGTTTGAAGGGATCTTTTATGCAAATCGTTTTTCGGTATGTCTTTGGTGGTGTTGCAACCATCCGATTGAAGTCCCTTAATCAAACTTTCTATGGCATTTCTAATAGCGCTACTGCATCCATATCCGGGCCAACTGTCTGTCCACGCGACGCGGTATGCATTCAAAGGCTTATCTTTTGGATGCTCCCATTTGATATCAGCGATATTTCGATCCGATTCATGTGGTCCTGCAATGACTTTCCATAATGATTCCAAGTCATACATGTTGCGCGCCATCGGACCAGCTTGTGCCATGTGAACAAGAAAAGTATTGCTGTTTTTAGCCAGAGGAATGTTGCCATGCAATGGAACCGTGTTTTCGGTTGGTTTCAAGCCATACAATCCACAAAAATTGGCGGGAACTCGTATGGAACCTCCAAAGTCGCCACCCAGTTCTAATGGTGAAAATCCTGCTGCAAGTGAAGCAGCACCTCCACCTGTGCTTCCTCCTGGAGAATATTCCGGATTGAACGGATTTTTGCCAACAGGGTATATGTCGCCATGAACTTGGTAGTCGGTCAGATTTCTAGGCACATTCGACTGGCCCAGTATGATGCAACCTGCTTTCTTGATCCGTTCGATAACCACGGCATCACTTGGGGCGACGAAGTCCTTTAATATTTTCGAATTCGTATTGCTGGCCTTGCCTTTGATCCAGAATTGTTCTTTGATGGTGATGGGCACACCATGCAATGGGCCTCTAAAATTGCCGGCTTTTGCCTCTGTGTCACATGCTGCGGCTTCGGCTAATGCTTCCTCTTCAAATACGGAAATCAAGGCATTGATTTGTCCGTTGTGTTTATGGATTTGCTCCAGATGCTCCTTCACAATCTCCACACTGGTCGCACTGCCTTCTCGAATCAACTTCGCCAGCTCCAACGCCGACTTATAAATAAACTTGCTCATAATATGATTAATGGAATTTGGTTGAGTTTTTAAATCTGAAACATAGTTCGTTTCACTGTAGGTAGATATTATCGCATAGGCTTTTTGTTGATTAATAGCGTGTCATTTTATTGTTAAGACATCCTTGAATGTCGGTATACCTCAGGATTTGTATCGAAGAGTTTTTGATAGGAATATTTCCAATATTTTTTTGGATTGATATTCTTGTGGTATAAGTTTTCAAGCATCAAAACAAACCTTGTAGATGAATTCCCATAAACTATAATGGTTGCATTAAAAATAGGAAAGCCCCCCGAAATCACCAAATAGTCACTTCAGCGCCTTGTTATTAATAAATCAGAGTATTCGATTACCCGTGGTTGGCAACTGCAAGAATTGCGGAATAAAGCGCATACAGCATAAATGAAAAGAGAAAAAGCAGCCAAGGAAGAGCGATGTGTTTGCATAACAGGGATTTGACATAATTGTCTGCTCCCAGGATTATGGAACTGTTTGCGAAATTGTAAATCATACAACCTACGAATGCCGGTATGCCAATGAAATCAAGCACAAGATCCTTTTCGATTTGGCTATTCATGATATGCGACACCTTCAACATCATACCCAAGTATAAAATTGCTAGCACAATCAAATTGATGGAAAACATTCTGCTCATGCCGCTTGATTTTAGGATTTGGTCTTTTCTGAAATGAACCAACATCCATACGAACGAAACAACAATACCAATGGTTCCGATTCGGAACAGGTAGTCGCCTCCGAAAATGAATTGCATTTTGGCGACCCAAGCGAGGAAGAGCATGGAAGAGGAAACGACAAAGGTTTTGAAAGCAGATTTCATGAGCGGATACAAATGGAGATGTGGTCTATGGAGTTTTCATGCAGTGGTAAGTCCGTTTAATGGATACTTCATTCAAGAGATAGTTGTAAAAATTCGGAATCGAGCATCAAAATGCCCGTATTGCTCGTACATAGGTCAAGCTGGATTTGAGTACGGTTGCTGCCGTTCCATTGGTATTGAATACGATTTTGGCTTGCCCGGATGATTGCTCGGTGCTGCTCCAGTAACTGAAATTCATGGGAATGGGGGTTGCGCCTGGAATGGATGATAAGGCTTTGTTGACATTGAACCGTTTGTGCCAAAGCAGACTTAATTCAGCAACAGATGGTAGATACCAATCAGATTGACCTCCATTTGTCGAATTCAAACATAAATCGGCAGCACTGTTGGCATGTCCCGACTGTGTGATAATGGCATTGCTATTGCCCAACCCGTCCCAAGAGCTCTGTGC
>JBKCHO010000050.1:0-2389 GCA_046302815.1 Bacteroidota bacterium
ATTAAGCTTTCTGCCATCCCAAATCCATTCAGCAGCGAAACCCGAATTTCATGTACTGATTGTGTTGGGATTCAGCGTTTGATTGTATTGGATCTGGCTGGTCGTACCGTTCATAGTCAGCTGGTAGAGGGTACCAACTGGACACTTTATAAAGGGACTTTAAGTCCGGGTACCTATGTGGTAGAAGTATCATCTGTTAAAAGCGGTCAATCTGCACGAATGAAGGTTACTGTATACTAGAGACCTATTTTTGATCTGTAAGGATTACTTTTGTGGGCCTGATTAATGAAGCCCATGACACGCATCCTTGCCAACGATGGAATTGACGAAGCCGGACGGAAGATTTTCCTGGATGCCGGATTTGAAGTGATAACCGACAAGGTTCCGCAAGACCAGTTGTCTGATGGTTTGAAGCCTTTCGATGCCATTTTGGTTCGCAGTGCCACCCAGGTGCGTAAGGAGCATATCGATGCTAATCCGCAATTGAAGTTGATTGGTCGGGCCGGTGTTGGTATGGATAACATTGATGTATCCTATGCCCGTGAAAAAGGTTTGCATGTGGTTAATACACCTGACGCCAGCTCTGAATCGGTGGCTGAGTTGGTTTTCGCTCACATGTTTACCATGGCTCGACAGTTGCATCATGCCAACCGTCACATGCCCGCTTGCGAATCCGCGGAAGCGTTCAACAAACTAAAAAAGCAATACTCCTCCGGTTTCGAGTTGAAAGGGAAAACCTTGGGCATCGTTGGTTTTGGAAAAATCGGACAAGCGGTTGCCCGGATGGCTTTGGCCTTTGGAATGGAAGTAAAGCCTTTCAAACTGAATGCGTCCGATGTGAAAATCGGAATTGATTTTTTCAAAACGCATAGCGACACCACTTTGATGGTAACAATGAAATGTGTTCCCTTTGAGGACTTGCTCCAAACTAGCGACTTTATCACGCTTCATGTTCCATTTCCGAAGGGCGCTCCTGCTGTTATTGCAGCCAAGGAGTTTGCCCAAATGAAAAAAGGAGTTTGTGTAATCAATACTTCCCGAGGCGGTGCCATCCGCGAAAGCGATTTACTGGAGGCTTTGCAGAACGGTACCGTTGGACATGCCGCATTGGATGTATTCGAAGGTGAACCCTTGATTCGAGAAGAGCTTCGCCATCATCCTCGTGTTTCACTCACACCACACATCGGAGGGTCTACAGTCGAAGCTCAAGAGCGTATTGGCATTGAGCTGGCCACCAAGGTGGTTCAGCTATTCAAATCATAACTAACAACCCTTAAGCATATCTAATCAACACATGGCCATCTTAAAGCCTTTCCAAGGAATTCGACCACTAGCAAATACTGTTTCCAAAATCGCTTGCCGTCCTTATGATGTTTTGAATGAAAAAGAAGCAAGGAAGGAATGTGAAGGAAACAATGATTCATTTTATCATGTCATCAAACCGGAGATTGATTTTCCGGACGACTTCGACCATTATGCTCCTGAGATTTACAAGAAAGGAAAATCCAATTTCGATAGGATGATGCAGGATGGGTTGTTTAAAGCAGATGGCAAGGATTGCTATTACATCTACCGCCAGGTAATGAATGGTAGGAGTCAGGATGGAATTGTTGGATGTGCCCATATCGATGATTATTTCAACAATGTGATCAAGAAGCATGAGCTTACCCGTCCCGACAAGGAGGAAGATCGTAAGAACCATATCCGGTATAGTCATTTGAATTACGAGCCGGTTTTTTTCGCTTATCCGAAGGTGAGTAAATTGGATGAAATTGTATCAGGCATAACCTCCGGAACTCCTGTTTATGATTTTACGGCTGATGATGGAATTCGTCATGTGCTTTGGGTGGTAGACAACGATCAAACCATTGCATCCATTACAGAAGCGTTTGCCAAGATTCCTTCAACTTATGTCGCAGATGGGCATCATCGTACTGCTGCCGCTGCTTTGGTGGGTAGGGAATTGCGCGATGCCAATCCGAATCATCGCGGTGACGAAGAATACAACTACTTTTTGGCTGTTCATTTTCCGGACGACCAGCTTGCCATCATGGATTACAACCGTGTGGTGAAGGATTTGAATGGCATGACGGATGAACAATTCATAGCAGCCTTATCCAAATCATTTTATGTAGTTGACAAGGGGACGGTTTTTTATCGTCGGGATGCTTTGCAAAATTTCCCGATGTATTTATGGGGCAATTGGTATTCGTTTAACGCCAAGCCGGGAACCTACAACGACTCGGACCCAATCGGTGTGCTCGATGTTACTATTCTTTCTGATCAAATCCTTTCGCCGCTGTTGAGCATCAAGGACCTTCGAACCGACAAGCGGATTGAGTTCGTTGGTGGCTTGCGTGGCTTGGGTGAATTGGAAAAGCGCGTAAAC
>JBKCHO010000051.1:0-21182 GCA_046302815.1 Bacteroidota bacterium
AATGGTATGGTCAACCAGGAGAGTGTTCCTGCGGATAAAGTTGTAGTTATTCCCTATTTATATGACTTTTCGCATTACAATAAACCCGACCCGACCGCTGTTGGCGAAATAAAAAGCCTATACCCGTGTAGATTGCTACTGATTATGGTTTCGCGACTTATAAAGCTCAAGAGACACATGGCAGTGTTTCCAGTGATTAAAAAACTGGTAGATCAAGGTTATGATATCAAACTATTGGTTTTGGATGATGGTGACGAGCGCTCTAATCTTGAGCAATGGATAAATTCCAATGGAATGGGGCAGTCGGTTTTTCTGCTCGGTTTCAAACGGGATTTCATCAATTATATGGCTGCATCCGATTTGTTGCTGCAACCCTCATTGACAGACGCCAGTAACAATGTAGCTAAGGAGATGGCGTACCTCAAGAAAGTGATTGCCGTTTCAGACGGGGTAGGTGACTACAGCGATTATGTGGTGGATGGATTCAATGGATTCCTGTTGCCACTGGTAAGCCCCGAAACCAAAATTTATGAAATCATCCGATCCGTTTATGCAGACCCTCATTCCTTTCGGATTTTTGGAGAACGATTGTATCAAACGGTCATTGAAAAATTTGATGTATCCAATTCTGATGCAGTCATGGAATGTTACGAACGGTTACACCAATCATGAATCTGATTTCGTAAAATTGTAGATTGTTATCAAAAACCAATTTATGAGCAAAGCCAACCGATTAACCACATGGATCCTTGTAGCCATGGTCTTGGGCGTCATTACCGGATACCTGATCCATGAAAATGCCACTCCTGAAGGCATTTCTACCATAGCCACCAATGTAAAGTTACTAACCATCATTTTCCTAAGGCTGGTGCAAATGATTATTGCCCCCTTGGTGTTCTGTACCTTGGTTGTAGGAATCGCCAAATTGGGCGATCTCAAAGCGGTAGGTCGAGTGGGAGGGAAATCCATGGTTTGGTTTTTAAGTGCATCCTTCATCAGCTTGCTGTTGGGTATGGTGCTTGTGAATATTTTCAAGCCAGGCGAGGCTATAGATTTAAGCGGTGTAGATGTAGCCTCCGCAAGCGATTTGATAGGTAAAACCCAAGAGTTCTCCATTGCCAAATTTATTGAGCATGTGTTTCCAAGAAGTGTTTTTGAAGCCATGGCCACTAATGAAATCCTTCAGCTGGTGGTGTTCAGTATTTTCTTTGGAGTGGCTGCTACCGCAATGGGAGATTATTCCAAACCAGTCATTAAAGGGCTTGATGCGGCCTCGCACATCATTTTGAAAATGGTTACCTATGTAATGAACTTTGCCCCGCTTGGTGTATTTGGAGCCATAACTGCGGTTATCGCTACTAAGGGGCTTACGGTTTTCTATTTCTATGGATCATATCTCTTGTACTTCCTTGTTGGAATTGCATGTTTATGGATCATATTACTTACTGCAGGATATCTCATTCTGCGAAATCGTCTTCCGGTACTGATGAAACGCATCGCTCAACCCATGTTGATTGCATTCAGTACCACAAGTAGCGAAGCAGTATTTCCAAAACTGACCGAAGAGTTGGAGCGCTTTGGTTGCAAAGACAAGGTGGTTTCCTTCGTTTTGCCACTAGGATATTCCTTCAATCTTGATGGAAGTATGATGTATATGACTTTTGCATGTATAGCCATTGCACAAGCCTATGGAATCACCTTGGATATCGGAACCCAATTAACCATGTTGATTGTGCTGATGTTGACGAGTAAGGGTATCGCCGGTGTGCCAAGGGCATCCCTGGTTGTGGTAACCGCAACTTGTGCCATGTTCGGTATCCCGCCTGAAGGAATTGCCCTGATTCTGCCCATCGACCATTTTTGTGATATGTTCAGGTCTACCACCAATGTGGTGGGTAATGCTTTAGCCACCTCTGCTGTTAGCAAATGGGAAGGAGCCTTGGAGCATGTGCATGATGACAGCGGTTCCCATCATAAGTGATTAGCCATGAAAAACGAATCTCAAACCATTGCATACATATTGGACGACACTCGCAAGCTTACTTGGAGTATCTACAACCAACTGAATGATCAAGCCGATGTGCACAAACGATTTTTAGTTGATGGCACAGAGTTTAATAGTGCTTTCTGGATTATGGCCCATTTGGCTGTTACTGAAAACTACTTGGTTTTAAGATCAACCGGTGGCGAAGCTGTACGCTTTTCATGGGCCAAACTGTTTGGGATGGGTGTACAACCACCCAAGCCCGACGAATGTCCACCGTTTGATGAGGTCAAACAGGTTTTGAACGAGGTCCATGAAAAATCATTGGAACACATCAGATCATTTTCAGATGTGGCGCTTGACGAACCCAATAAAACAGGTTTTGTCTTCTTGAATGAAGGAACCAACCGTTCTGCGCTCATTCACGCAATACGACATGAGAACATGCACTCCGGCCACCTCAGTTGGTTATGTAAACTAAGTGGCTTGAAAACTATTTAGTGAAAGGTTATTTGCTAGCAGTAGACTTTTTAGCTGGCCTGGCTGGACGTTTCTTGCCATAGCTACCTTTCCAAATTTTGCCTTTCTTGGATTTGATGTCGCCTTTTCCCATGGTTGAAGAGATTTGCTATGCAAAATTAAAAAGTAGAGCTTTTTAAGTCAACCCCGATTAACCGCCTTTTCCTTGAATTTGATTTTTGATGCCAAGCGAATAAAAGGCTTTTCGACCCATTTGTAAAAAAAGTGTGCGAATGTCAAAGCAATAGCTGTGTAAAGAAACAACAATAATACTTTGCTGGAATCAGTATCTGATGTAAAGAGGAATTTCTTAACAATGAATTCAGTTGAAATACCTGCAAAGTGATGGGTAATGTAAAGAGAATAGGATATCATTCCAAGCCATTGAGCAACCCCGTTTTTGAAATTCACAAAGGTGATGATCAGAAGTGTGATTGCTCCCGAGGAGGCGGATAGGTACCCCAATTGCGCATGGCATACTGCTACAATAACACAACAGGCTATGCTCATTAATTTCCGATCGATTTTTCCAATCTTGAATAAAAACACAAGAATGCCCATGATGAACAGGGAGTTGTATTTAAAGAAAATAATGTTTGAGTCATTCAGAAAAAAAGTGAGTGCAACAGCGGCTAAAATCAAAAGGATTATTTCTGCTTTTTGTTGTGGGGCTACCAACAGAGGCAGCAAAAAAGCAATGAGTAAATAGTATTGAAGTTCTACTTCCAATGTCCACAATACGCTGTAGAATGTGCCAATACCAGCCGAAGCGTAAGCGTAAAACATATTTCCAAGAATGGCAGTCCAATCATTTCCGGGCCAATCCATACCCTCAATTGGTTTTCCGTTTAATTGAATGGCTCCGTAGTAAATTATGGCCATGAGCGCCATAGCAATCCAAGAGGGTGGACCCAAACGCACCATTCTTTTTGCTAAGAATCGAAACGCATTTGGTAATGTATAGCCCGACTGATACATCGAGTAAGGAATAACAAAGCCGGAAATCACAAAAAACACTTGCACTCCAAGATTGCCCAACGAGAAAAAATCACCTAATGGATTTGGTTTAATGGTTGGAAGGGTGGAGTTAGAAAAATGAAACAAGACAACACTAAGGGCGGCAATCCCCCTAAGGAAATCCAAGGTGTCTATGTGTTTCTTTTCCAATTTCGAACTCAATCTGATCACAATGATAATCAGTACTGATCAAATAATTTTTTCCATATTCTTTCGTTCTGTACATGGGGACTTATCTCATACTTGCTAAAAGATTGTAATTCAGGTTGATTTGAACCGAAATCATCACTATTGTGTTTAGACATATTTTCATGCCAGTTTTCTAAATTTGCAAATTAATCAAGCAATCCACACATTCTCGATGCGCCAATTCCTCATTCTCTCGATCATGCTTGCAATTTTGTCTTGCAAGCACGAGGTACCCAAGCCATCGGCTCCAGAGGTTTGTTTTGAAAAGGAAATCCTCCCACTACTCGTTTCCAATTGTTCCCAGTCTGGGTGTCACAACTCTGTATCCTCCGCTGATGGGGTCATTCTCACTGACTATGCCAATATTTTAGCCACAGGTGAAGTGTCGCCCGGGAATCCTGATGAAAGTGATTTATACGAGGTGCTGATTAAAGGCGAGATGCCTCCACAGGGGGAAACACCCTTAACACAACAACAAATAGACTTAATTAGTAATTGGATTTCACAGGGTGCTAAAAACACTACATGTGAGTCTATCTGCGATACGAATACCATAACTTATACTGCATCCGTTAAGCCATTATTGGATAAAAACTGTGTAGGATGTCACTCAGGCAGCAACTCCTCAGGAGGTGTCAACTTGTCGAATGCCAATGGTATAAACATTGTAATCAACAATGGTAAGCTTCTGCAGGCTCTTAAACAAACAGGTCCGGCAAAACCAATGCCACCTCCACCAACTGGGAAATTATCAGATTGTGAGATTCGTATGGTTGAAAAGTGGATCCAGGCAGGAAATCCATATAACTAATATTGTTATGAAAACAATGTCACTTTTTTTATTTCTTATGTTTTTCGTTTTAACAATGGGTGGATGTTACTATGATGTGGAGGAAGAATTATATGGTGTAGGCTGTGAAACTAGTAATGTAACTTATAGTGGAACTGTTGTACCGATGTTGGAATCAAATGGATGCCTTAGTTGTCATGCCGCACCCGCAACCGCAGGTCAGGGAGTTGTTTTGGATAATTATGAAAGTATTTTATCACTAGTTCAGCAGAATAGGTTTGTATCTGGTGCTGATCGAATGCCCTCCTCATCTCCTGTGCTCTCAGACTGTGATATCAACAAACTAAAAGCATGGGCTGATGCAGGAGCCTCAAACAATTAAATTTTAGTCATGAAAAAGAAATATGTATTTTGGTTTATTGTTTTTTTGATTGTTCTGGGAGGCTTTTTTTTCTTCAAATGGGTTAATAAGCCCGTGATTGATATGACAGAAGCTGTGTGTAAAAGCCGCTTGTCAGCAGTAGAGCTTTTTGATGCCTATTCCAATCAGCAGCCCTATGCCGATTCGTGTTACTCGGGTCAGGTCATAGAGGTTTTTGGTAAAATCAAATCCATGTCTACGGATGGTCCAAATAAGTCGTTATTACTTGAAACCAATGATATGCTTTTTGGCATAGATTGTGCAATAGATTCTACCCACCACAATAAATTAAATTCGCTTAAAGAAGGTCAGGATATCAATATTCGTGGCGAATGCTCTGGACTTCTATCCGATGTGGTCATGGTTCGTTGTATTATTCTCTAATTATTTAAAAACCAATCAAAATGAATCCAGTCAAACCATTGATGCTTGCAGCTTTATTGATTTTAGTATCTGGGGCCTCCTTTTCCCAGACCAAATACTTTACGAGGGATGGAAGCATCTCATTTTATTCAAAAGCTGCTCTTGAGGATTTTGAGGCAACCAATAAAAAAGTTACTTGTGTGGTCGATCCATCATCCGGACAAATGGAATTTACCATGTTAATGAGAGCCTTCGAATTTGAAAAAGAGCTGATGAAAGAGCATTTTAACGAAAATTATCTTGAGTCGGAAAAGTTTCCAAAATCTACATTCAAAGGGAATATCGAAAATGCAGCGTCAGTTAAGTGGACTGTTGATGGAGCTTATCCCGTTAAGGTGACTGGAAAAATGACCATCCACGGAGTAACCAAGGATATAAACGCATCCGGTACTTTCATCGTCAAAGGTGGAAAAGTATCCGGTAAATCCGAGTTTATGGTCGCTCTTGCGGATTATAATATCAAAGTAGAAAAAGCATATACTTCTAAGATCGCCGACAAAATAAAAGTAACTGTTGATGTAAATTTGGAGCCATTAGCCAAATAAAACTGGAATGAACTTAAAATATATGTTAATCGGGTCGCTTTCATTTGCGACCCTTTTCCTTTCTACTCCTTCAGCAGCACAGGATGACTTACTCGGATTATTAGGTGAGGAAAAAGAAGAAGTCGAGAGAGTTAAAAACGCTTTCAAATCAACCAGAGTCATAGGATCCCAATCTATCGAACATGTGGCGGGAGGAGTCTTGGACTTTCGTATCATGCATCGCTTTGGAAGCCTTAAAGGAGGAAGCTATGAAGCTTTCGGACTGGATGCCGCCACCATTAGGCTTGGCTTGGACTATGGTATTACAGATCGAATCACTGTTGGGATTGGACGAAGTTCACTCTACAAAGAGGTGGATGGATATTTGAAATATCGTGCCATTTGGCAAAGTCGAGGTTCCAAAAACATTCCTGTTTCTGTTATCCTGGTTTCGGGAATAACCAGAAACGCAATGAAATGGTCTGATCCCAGCCGTGAAAACTATGAATCATCTCGGTACGGCTATTATCATCAAGTTATTGTTGGTCGGAAATTTTCTGATGTTTTTTCCCTACAAATTGCTCCAATGATGGTACACCGGAACATCGTTGCAACCAAAAAGGAAAACCACGACACTTATCATCTCGAAATAGGTTCCCGCATCAAGTTTACCAAAAGAATTGCCCTTACAGTGGATTATTTCTACGGACTACCTAGCCAGTTTGATGAATCCTTAGGTATAACCAATCCTTTATCACTGGGCTTTGATATAGAAACTGGAGGCCATGTCTTTCAACTTCATTTCACCAATGCCCCTGCTATGACCGAAAAAACCTTCTTAACAGAAAATACCGGTAAATGGAGCAAAGGCGATATACACTTCGGTTTTAACATATCAAGGGTGTTTACTTTGGACAAGAAAAACTGATATTCAGTTATTTAAATTCGATTATAACCTGCCTATGGCAGGTTTTGTTGTTTTTGCACCCTTCTTTTGAAAATAAAGTTGAAAATTGGACAAAATGACCTGATTTCTTACACCAATTGATGCTCTTTTAATGCTTTTTAAGCTCATTGTTTTTATTTAAAAATCAGAATATCAGTCATTTGCGCACTAATAATAATCCGAAACAAGCCCATTTTCATACAGTTCTTACAATTGGAATGGGGTAACCTTTTCATCACTTTATAGGTATAGAGCGCCAGTACATTAGTGTGAAGTCATTGAGCGACTGAAACGATTAAAACCTAGTGCGATGATCAAGTTATTACAGAAAACATTTCAGGTGTCTATTGCCGTACTCGGCATGATGCTGCTGAACCCGGTCAGTTCCCAAGCGAGCCATTCAATGGGTGCTGATTTAACCTATGAGTGCTTAGGTGGAAACACCTACAAAGTAAGGGTCTCCTTTTACAGGGATTGTATTGGGATTGCGGCTCCAACGAGTGCAACGGTTAATATCCGTTCTGCATCCTGCAACCGTAACCTATCGGTCAATTGTTTGCCCATCCCCGGAACAGGGCAGGAGGTTACACCACTATGTACCTCCGCTGTCTCTACTTGTCAAGGAGGGGTATTTACCGGTATTCAGGAATGGGTATATGAAGGCATAGTAACCTTACCTATGCAGTGCAGTGACTGGGTGATGAGCTACCAACTTTGTTGTAGAAATGCTGCCATCACCAATATCGCTAACCCATCGAATAACACCTTTTATATATATGCAACTCTGAATAACCAGAACGGATTGTGCAATAACTCTCCAACATTCTCCAATAAGCCCGTTCCATTTGCATGCCTAGGACAAGAATTCTGCTTCAACCACGGTGCAACCGATGTGGATGGTGATTCCTTGGTATATTCCTTGATTACTCCTTATCAAAATGCGAATTCAACAGTGCAATACAACGCACCTTACTCTGCAACTAGCCCTTTGGCTTCTAGTCCTGCAGTCAACTTCAACAACAGTACTGGTGATATCTGTATGACACCAACCGCCTTGCAGGTAACCGTTATGGCGGTTTTGGTTCGTGAATATCGTAATGGAGTACTGATCGGTTCAGTTGAAAGAGATATCCAGGTTACTGTTTTGAACTGCGGAAATAATCTGCCTTCCCTAAGTGGTATCAACGGAACTAACAATTTCAGCGCTTCAGTATGCGCCGGACAACAACTTTGTTTCAATATCAACTCTTTCGACCCGGATGCTGGTCAGAATGTGTCAGTGAATTGGGATGGTAGTATCCCCAATGCTACATTCACCACTTCCGCAGGCAGTCGTCCCACGGGTACCTTCTGTTGGACTCCAACTGCAGCAGACATCTCCAACAATCCATATTGTTTCACAGTAACCGTTCGCGACGATGCATGTCCCATGAACGGACAACAAGTATATTCTTATTGTATAACAGTTAACGGTGTTGTTGTAAACGCTGGACCAGATCAAACTGTTAATTGTGGCGGACAAACAACCCTCACAGCAAATGCTTCGATGGGTTCAGGAAACTACACCTATCAATGGAGCAATGGGGCTAATACACAGTCCATCAATGTTGGACCTGGCACTTATATAGTTACCGTAAATGATGGTACTTGTACCGGAACGGATACGGTTGTTGTAAATAACAACAACACCGTGAGTGCCGCATTCACAGCCCCAAACGGTTGTGCAGGAACCGCACTTCAGTTTACCAACCAATCCACAACATCGGTTGGTACTATCACAACATGGAGTTGGAACTTCGCAGGCCTAGGATCGTCCAATCAACAGAACCCAAGCTTCAATTTTCCTTCTGCCGGAACATATACTGTTACTTTGATTGCTACTGCCTCTAATGGTTGTGTGGATACAGCAACGGCTCAAGTAACCATCAACACACCACCCGTTGCTCAGTTTACAGCTCCGTCCGCTTGTGCAGGTTCAACTATTACCATGAATAACACATCAACACCTGTTGCGGGGTCCACATGGTCTTGGAGTTTCGGTAATGGAACTACATCAACGCAACAAAATCCCTCTGTTACCTATTCGAATGCCGGTGCTTATAATATAAGCTTACTTGTTACTGCCTCCAATGGGTGTACCGCGATAAGAACGGTTCCTGTTAATATCAATCCACTGCCCGTTCCTTCATTTACAAGCAGTGCTTTAGCTTGTCAGGGTAGTGCTATCACTTTCAACAACACATCAACAGCTGGAGTTGGTTCCATAACATCCTATTCTTGGAATTTTGGCAATGGTCAAACATCCACAGCCGCAAATCCAATAATTACATTTCCAAATGCTGGAAATTATCCAGTAAGCCTTACCATAACCAATAGCGCTGGTTGTACAGCCACCATCACACAGAATCTTGCTGTAAATCCAACACCTGTGGCTTCGGCAGGCACTCCACAGGCAGTTTGTCTGGGTGCTTCAGCCACATTGTTTGCATCCGGGGGCAATACCTATGCTTGGTCTAATGGACAAACCACTTCGTCCATCACTGTAACCCCTACCACGACCACAACATATACGGTTACAGTTACAGACATCACTGGCTGCACAGCATCATCCAATGCTGTTGTAACCGTTAGACCTTTACCAGTCATCGTTGTTACACCCGACCGTTCCATTTGCTTGGGTCAATCAGCCACTATCACTGCTTCAGGTGCATCAACCTATTTGTGGAGCCCTCTAGGCTCTACCGCTTCAACCGTTACCGTTTCACCAACATCTTCAACATCGTATGCGGTAACCGGAACAGATGCGTTTGGATGTAGCTCCACATCCTTTTCAACCATTACGGTAAATCAGCTACCCCAAGTAAACCTGGCAAGTACCTTCGTTTGTCCAGGTGGTTCCGCTATCCTAAACGCTGGAAATCCTGGTTCAACCTATCAGTGGTCCAATGGTCAAAATAGCCAGTCTATAACCGTAAATGCAGCTGGTACCTATACGGTCACGGTAACCAATACCCAAGGTTGCTCCACAATTGCTACTGCAGTAGTAAGCCAAGGCGGTTCATTCTCAAATTCATTACAAAATGCATCATTCTGTGCTGGTGGCAGCACTACGCTGAACGCCGGTAATCCAGGAAGTTCCTATCTGTGGAACACGGGTGCAACAACCCAATCTATAACAGTCAACTCGGGCGGTAACTATTCGGTAATCATTACTGATGCAAATGGTTGTTCCGGTATATTGAATACAACGGTTAATGTGAACCCACTGCCACAAGCCAACTTTACTCCAAACGATATTTGTATTTTGGAGCCATTGCAGTTTATCGATATTTCAACTATCACATCCGGATCCATAGTAGGGTGGAGCTGGAACTTCGGAGATGGTAACATTTCGCAGCAACAGAACCCCGTTCATACTTACAATACACATGGTTCCTATACCGTAATTCTGACAGTAACCAGTGCAGTTGGATGTACAGATACCGCCATGCGTACATTCAATGTGTATCCATTGCCTCAAGCCAATTTCAGCTATAATTTCGGATGCGTTAACGAACCAATTCAGTTCAATGATCAGTCGTTTACGCAGATGGGAAATATCATCGGATGGGACTGGGATTTTGGCGATGGCACTACTTCCACACAGCAAAATCCGACTCATGCATTTTCTACTCCTGGAATGCATGTGGTGACTCTAACCATTACAACGGTTGGAGGTTGTACAGATGTACGCCCACGCAACATTCATATTTATCCCATCCCAGACCTGGCATTTACAACTCAATCATCGGGTGTTTGTCTTGGCACTATGGCCACTATTACCAATACTTCAAGTACTTTCAATGGTGCCATAAACAGTTGGTTTTGGGATTTTGGGGATGGCACAACAGATAACTCTGCGAACCCAAGCCACCTTTACACCAACCCAGGAACCTATAACATCACATTGATTGGAACTACATCGCACGGATGTATTGACACTATTTCTCAACCATTCACTGTATTTCCGTTACCAGTTGCGAATGCTGGTCCCAATGCAACCATTTGTGTCGGACAAACGGCTAACTTAACTGCTTCCGGAGGTGTTTCCTATCAGTGGAGCAACGGATCTACCTCTCAGAACATTCAAGTAACTCCCACATCAACACAGAATTACTATGTTACAGTAACCGACATCAATGGATGTACGGATACCGATTCAGTAATGGTCTTTGTAAATCCGCTTCCAATCGCCATTGCTGGTGCAGATACATCAGTATGTCTTGGCAAATCCATCACATTGATTGGTAATGCAGCGCCTTCAGTAAATTGGAATCCAGGAAACGCTAATACGACATCTATAACGGTTTCTCCACTTGTAACCACCACTTATGTTTACACCGTTACATCCGTTCAAGGTTGTATTAACCGAGATACCATTGTAGTTACGGTTAATCCGCTTCCTTTGGCTAGTGCCGGATCCGATACTTCAGTATGCTCTGGTGGTACTGCTACTCTCACAGCAACTGGAGGCGTTTCTTACTCTTGGTCGCCAGGTGGTCAAAATACGGCTACCATATTCGTGACACCAACAACTCAAACAACCTATGGTGTGACCGTAACTGATGCAAACGGATGTTCATCTTCAGATGCCATGACGGTGTTTGTAAATCCGGTTCCCGTTGTAAACTTCTCACCTCAATTGCTTTGTGTTGGAAATACAACAGTTCTTGATGCTGGAAATCCGGGCAGCACATATCTTTGGTTCCCAGGTGGTGAAACCACTCAGGCCATCGTTGTTTCCGATTCTGGTAATTATGATGTGGAGGTGATTAACTCATTCGGTTGTTTGACTACTGGTACAGCTGTGGTTACGCTCGGAGGCACCAATTTGACAACCAATCCTACCAATGTGAATCTTTGCGATGGACAGACTACGGTGTTGGATGCTGGTAATCCAGGCGCGGTTTATCAATGGTCTAATGGTTCCACTGCTCAAACCATCAGTGTTTCTAATTCAGGAAGCTATACTGTAACTGTTTCCGATCCCGCAGGATGTTCATCTTCCTTCGTTTCAAATGTTTTTGTAAATCCACTCCCACAACTTTCGTTTACCGCAAATAGCGCATGTTTGGGCACTCAAACATCTGTAAGCAACAACTCTACTATAAGTAATGGCTCCATTATGACTTGGAATTGGAATTTCGGAGACGCCTCTTTTTCGGCACTTCAAAATCCCAATCATATTTACGCTGCTGCTGGAAATTATAATATCACCCTCACCGCTCAATCAGCTATGGGATGCGTTTCATCAGTTAGTCAACCGGTTTCCGTTTATCAACTTCCTAATGCAATGTTCAACGCTTCGGCAGTTTGTGAGGGCATTGCAGTGAATTTCGCTGATGGTTCTTCTTCTGTTGATGGCGCACTGAATGCCTGGGATTGGAATTTTGGTGATGGACAATCTTCCCAATCACAGAATCCACAGCATCTTTACGCATCTGCTGGATTTTGGCCAGTTACATTAGCTGTTTCCACTATCCATGGATGTGCAGCAAATTACTCTAGCGGTGTGGTTGTTCATCCTAAGCCTGAAATCGTATTCAGTATGAATGATGTTTGCGAGGGCAACCAGGTTCAATTCAACAATAACAGTACCATATCAACTGGCACTATAAATACTTGGTCATGGAATTTTGGTGATGGCTCGCTCTCCAGCCTACAGGCTCCAGTTTATACTTACGGGACACCCTTAACCTATAATGTTTCTTTAAGTGCTGTATCCAATCAAGGTTGTTCTGAATCATTATCTCTACCGATAACTATTTATCCCAATCCAAGGGCGATGGGTTCAGTGGTGCCTGTTTGTTCCGGAGAGGGTACTCAGTTCAGCAACCAATCCACGATTTCTTTGGGAACAATCGTATCCAACTATTGGAATTTCGGCGACAACGCATCCTCCAATGCAGTTTCTCCCACGCATGCTTATGCCGCACCTGGAACCTATAATACATTGTTGGTGGTTACTTCCGACTTCGGCTGCGTCGATTCATTTCAAATTCCAACAGTAGTGAATGTATTGCCCAATGCGGATTTCAATAACAATGGAACTTGCTTTGGTAATCAGACTCAATTGACTGATTTGTCGGTTATTCCTTCTGGAACCATTTCTAACTGGGAGTGGACTTTCGGCGATGGTTCGGTTTCCAATCAACAAAACCCAACCCACAATTATTTGGCTCCAGGTAGTTATGTTGTTGGATTGAGGGTTACTAGCGACAATGGTTGCGTGGACTCAACCTCTAGAACTATTAATGTATTTCCTATTCCTGTCTCTGAATTTGCTGGTTCCGATGTTTGCTTTGGATCAACCAATCTATTCTATGATCAATCCACCATCCTTGGAGGTGGATCGTTGGCCAATTCGTGGGATTTCGGAGATAACACTACCGCAACTGGATCTAATGTTAGCCACCAATATGCAAGTCCAGGTGTTTATCAGGTAACGCTGGTGTCCACATCACCACAAGGTTGCGTTGGTCAAGCCACCAAATCATTTGAAGTTTATGAATTACCTGTGGCATCTTTTGGATCCAATAACGCTTGTGAGGGTAAATTAGTCAACTTCATCGATCAATCTACAAGCAATGATGGTACCATTGGATATTGGAATTGGCAACTTGGAGACGGTCAAACATCGCTTATGGCAAGTCCTGCTCATATCTATGCATCTGCCGGTACATATAATGTTACGCTACAAATCACTTCTTCTTTGGGATGCTCTAACACCATTACATCTCCTGTTACCATTTATTCACTCCCAGTACCTGTTATCACCACTTCAGATGTGTGCGAATATGAGGAGGCTCAGTTTGGATATGTTCAGGCCCCTGGTGATTCGGCTATTTATCAATTTGCTTGGAGTTTTGGTGATGGAACGACATCAAACAGCCAAAACCCTAGCCATCAGTTTGCAACTTGGGGCACTTACGATATTTCTCTGGCCATGACTAATGGTAACGGTTGTGTGGACAGCACTTCCATGGCGCTCTTGATTCATCCAGCTCCAGAGATGTCGTTTACTTCCAATAACGGTTGTGCAGGTACAATGATCGGTTTCCAAAATAACAGTACTGTTGCCAATGGAACCATTAGCAGTCATTCATGGACATTCGGCGATGGATCTCCCTTTACCTATACAATGAATCCAAGCCATGCGTATACCAATCCAGGCACTTTCGATGTGACTTTGGTTGGTGTGAGCAATCATGGCTGTAGAGATACTGTTACTCAACCACTGACAGTATATCCAAATCCAGTACCTGATTTCATTTATGATAATCCTGCTGGATGCGGTCCATTGAGGGTTGATTTCACTGATGCCTCTACAATCAGCAGTGGAGCAATTACACAGTGGCAATGGAATTTCGGTTACGGAATGCAATCAGCAATGCAAAACCCCACCAACATATTTACACAGCCTGGAACATACAATGTGACGCTAGCAATTACTAGCGATATGGGTTGTACGGCCTCTATCACTCAAAACAGCATCATAACCGTTTACCCGAATCCAATAGCTGATTTTAACGCTACACCGACCAATACGACCATTTTCAATCCTACTATCACACTCGATAACCTATCTCAAGGCGGAAGCTACTACAATTGGACTTTTGGTGATGGTGGAATATCTCCACTATTCGAGCCTACACATACCTATGCGGACACAGGTTCTTATTCCATCGTCCTGGTTGTTGCCAATAACTTTGGTTGTAGAGACACCGCAGTTCAGGTAATTCGTATCGAGCCAGAAGTAACGGTCTTCATCCCAACAGGCTTCACTCCTAATGGTGATGGCACTAACGACTACTTCAATATCTCAGGTCTTGGAATTGTAAATGTTGTACTGGATATCTACAACAGATGGGGTGAGCGTATTTTTACCACCAACGACATGGAGAAAGGATGGGACGGCACCTATATGAAGGATGGTAACAGAGCCCAAGAGGATGTTTATGTTTATGACGCCTATATCACCGATGTTTTCGGAAAGCGTTTCCACAAGTATGGTCATGTGGCACTGGTTCGATAAAGTAAATACTTAAAAGAAAAGCCGCTGGATAAGCGGCTTTTCTTTTTTATCGAAGGTCAACAACTTCAATGCCCGGATATTTGGCCTTGTCAAAAACGAAAAGGTTATCGGCAGCCTCCACATTCAACTTGAGTTTTTCTACAGTATAAGTGATAATTGAGCCGTTCTTTTCAAACACCTTAGCTTGAGTAATGAACTTATCGGCCTTGTTTATGAAAACCTGTATCTTAAAATAAGATTTCTTCTGATCATCAGGAACCAACTCGATATGATGCACTGGTACATTGTCCATTTTTGTTTCTCCCACATATTTTGAAGAGAATCCTTTTTCATAAATGGTAAATATATTGGTAGGGGAGATGCCATTGCTTTTTTCATCGGCTGCACCTATCTGAACCTCATTAGCCTCTTTAAGATATGTCCATGAGGTGGTACCGTCACTATAAATTTCCTGACCGGCCAACATCAACTTGTACTTATTCCCTTTGAGGACAATATTGCCTGCCCGTTGGTCGGTTTTTTTCGTCTTTTGATCAAGGGTTGTGACCTTAAATGACGCTGTAAGGGATTTGGTGGCTTTGAACTTAGCACTCACCCCCTTCAGAATCTCCTGTGCTTTAGGGTCTTTAATGCTTTGTGCGTACAAAGTGGAAGTTAACAAAATAAGTGCGCCAAGGGCAGAAACTACTTTTTTCATGGAACAGAAATGGGTTACAAAGTTAGAGCTATTTGCCCGAACTCAAAAACTGTTCCAAAGACATAGGGTCCTTGATTTTCACCTCTCTAGCCTTGCTGCCTTCGAAGGGACCAATAACTCCGGCAGCCTCCAATTGATCGATAAGTCTGCCAGCTCTGTTGTATCCCAATTTGAGCCTTCTCTGAAGTAGGGATGCCGAGCCTTGTTGAAATTGCACCACCATCCTCGCAGCTTCCTCAAACAGTGGATCTCTATCTGCTGCATCCAGCTCGCCAGAACCGCCTCCTTCACCTTCACCAACATATTCGGGCAATAAAAAGGCATCGGGATAACCTCTCTGGCTTCCGATAAACTCGGTAATGCTATCTACTTCAGGAGTGTCTACAAAGGCGCATTGCAAACGAATCAGATCTGCTCCGGTAGAAAGCAACATGTCTCCTCTGCCTATCAATTGCTCGGCTCCTCCGGCATCCAGAATGGTTCTGGAGTCAATTTTGGAAGTAACTCTGAAGGCCAATCGTGCAGGGAAGTTTGCTTTGATTGTTCCCGTGATTATGTTTACCGATGGCCTTTGCGTAGCAATGATCAAGTGTATACCTATGGCTCTCGCAAGTTGAGCTAATCTGGCAATAGGAGTCTCCACCTCTTTGCCCGCAGTCATGATCAAATCAGCAAACTCATCAATTACAAGCACTATGAAAGGTAGGAAGCGATGCCCGTTATTCGGGTTCAAACGCCTACTGACAAACTTGGCATTATACTCGCGGATATTTCTTACCGCAGCATCCTTCAGCAACTCGTAGCGCTGATCCATCTCGATACAAAGCGAATTCAAAGTGTTCACCACCTTACGGGTATCCGTGATGATGGCCTCCTCCTCACCAGGAAGCTTCGCGAGAAAATGTCGTTCAATCGTTTTGAAAAGTGTTAACTCCACCTTTTTGGGATCAACCAGTACGAACTTTACTTGTGATGGATGTTTCTTGTAGAGCAAGGAAACTAAAACGGCGTTCAATCCAACCGATTTACCTTGACCAGTGGCACCTGCCATCAGCAAGTGGGGCATTTTGGCCAAATCAGCAATGAACACTTCATTGGAAATAGTTCGTCCCAATCCAATAGGCAAATCAAATTCACAATTCTGAAATTTCTAAGATGAAATAACCGAGCGCATGGAAACCACCTCTGGATTTTGATTGGGGACTTCAATGCCAATGGTACCTTTACCAGGGATGGGGGCGATGATCCTGATACCTAAAGCGGATAAGCTGAGCGCGATGTCGTCTTCAAGATTTTTTATTTTGGAAATTCTGACACCTGCTTGTGGAATGATTTCGAAAAGAGTCACGGTAGGACCAACCGTTGCCTTGATTTTATCAATCGCAATATTGTAGTTTTTAAGAGTGTCTACAATACGGTTTTTATTCATTTCCAACTCCGCCTTGAGCTCATCCATGCTGAGCTGGCTTTTATTAGAGCCGTGGTTTTCGAGCAAATCTATCGTTGGAAAGCGGTAGGAGGAGAGGTCCAGTTTTGGATCATACTCTCCTAAAACTTCGGTCTCTGGCAAATCCGAAACCTCAATTTCTTCTTCTGGCACTGTAACGGATTCAATGGAAAGCACAGGTCCATTGTCGTTGCTAATTTCTGGAGTTTCAACTAAAGTTGTAACCGGTTCGAACTCGGGCTCTGCGATTGGGATGGAGTCCGAGAAATCCAATTCGGCTTCATTAGAGTCCAGTGCATCATTCAAGTCAAGCTCAACAACATTGTTTGGCGTATTGGTTTCCTCTCGGAGTTTGTTGCCCGAAATAGGTTGAGGCACGGCTTCAGTTTCCAATTCCAGATCAACATCATCTGGAATAGAGTTTGTTTTTTCAGGGAACTTAGGCAATCGAAATTCAAGGCCAAAGGTGATCACGGTGAATACAAGAGCCGAAAATCCAATGGTCATTCCAGCACCTAGATTTCCTAGCATCGAAATCAGCCAGGTGTTGATCCCATAGCCGAATGCACCTGCTGTAAACAACCATTCGCTATTGGAGTAAAAAATGTATCCAAACAAGGCTGCAGTGAAAACAAAGCCGAAGAAGGCATATCGAATGGTTTTACCCATTGGTAATAGGTCGACTTTAAACAAAATTTTAAAACCGCCAAGAAATGCAATGAAAGGAAGAGCAAAGGCTGCCAGGCCAAACCATCGCTGAACGAAATAATGGGACATAACAGCTCCAATCTTGCCCAACCAGTTTTCTACCCGAATGTCTTGTCTGCCGAATAACTCGAACAACGGGCCACTCACTTTGTCCATGTCCATTCTCCAAGTGAAAAAGAAAGACACGAAGGAAAACAACATGATAACAGAGGTCAATAGCAAAAACAAACCGCAAAACTTCTGGAATTTCCTGTCTCCGATGAGGTAGAATACTTTTGAAAAAACGGGGATGCTGTCGCCAGCCTTATCCTTTGGTTTTTTCTCCTTCTCCTTCTTGGGAGAACGGACTTTGGCCTCTTTAACGGGTGCTTCTTCTACGACCGATTCTTCAATTTCTACTGGAATCGATTCTCGAAGCCTATTTCCTTTGCCTGCCATTGGGGTATGTTTAAACCCCTAAAGTTATCAATATGCCTTAAGGGGCGGGAATTGCACCCTGTGGGTGTTTCAACAGTCTTTTGTGAATAAAAGTAACGGAAAGCCGAGGCTATTATTATATTTTCTAAAGCAATGAGAGTCTGATGATCAGGTCGGTGAGCCTTGCAGAGTAACCGGATTCATTGTCGTACCAACCCACGACTTTGACCATATTGCCAATCACGGAAGTCAAGCCAGAGTCAAAAATGCATGAATTGGGATTTCCTACGATGTCGATGGAAACTACGGGGTCTTCGGTATACTCTAAAATCCCCTTCATAGGTCCCTTTGCTGCTTCCAAAAATAAAGTGTTTACCTCTTCAGCTTTTTTCGGATTTCTAACTACGCAAGTAATGTCGGTTAAGGATCCATCTGGGACAGGAACACGGATTCCGGCACCACCCACATGACCTTTCAAATGGGGAAACACTTCAGTAATCGCTTTGGCAGCGCCAGTAGTGGTTGGAATGATAGACATGGCAGCAGCCCGAGCCCTCCTCAGGTCTTTGTGCGGCGCATCATGCAGATTTTGATCACCAGTGTAGGCATGCACAGTGGTAACATACGCGCTGTCGACTCCGAGATGCTCATCCAATATCTTGATCATGGGTGCCGCATTATTCGTGGTGCATGATGCATTCGAAATGATACGGTCCTCTTTGTTCAATAAATGATCGTTAACTCCCAATACAACGGTTTTCATGGGATCCTTGGATGGTGCAGAAAGGATGACCCTTTTGGCTCCAGCATTTAAATGCAAACCTGCTCCTTTTGTATCAGTGAATTTACCGGTACATTCCAAGGCAACATCCACTTTCAGGCTCGACCAGGGAAGGGTTCCGGGGTCCTTTGCAGAGAAGACAGGTACTTTTAGTCCATTCACGGAAATTAGGCCATCATGGGCTTCTACGGAACCGTTGAACCTACCGTGAACCGAATCATACTTCAAAAGATGGGCGAGCGTGTGCGTATCCGATAGGTCGTTTATCGCTACCACTTCTATGTCGGATCTTTCAATGAGATTTTTGAAAGTAACCCGGCCTATTCGTCCGAAGCCATTGATTGCAACCTTGATTTTATTATCCATCTGATTTTAGGATATGCCTCTCAGCATGGTAGGATGATCGGACGAGCGGGCCGCTCTCAACATATTTGAAGCCCATTTTCAATCCATCCACTTTGAACTCTTCAAAGGTATCGGGGTGGATGTATTCGGCTACCGGCAAATGGTCCTTGGTGGGTTGAAGATATTGGCCAAGTGTCAGAATGGATACACCTGCCGTCCTTAGGTCTTGCATAGATTCCAAGGTTTCTTCTTTTGATTCGCCCAAGCCCAACATTATGCCAGATTTTGCATTGACACCTGAATCTGCAATCCTTTTCAATACTTCCAAGCTCCTATCATATTTGGCTTGTATCCTCACTTGTTTGGTTAATCTGCGAACTGTTTCCAGGTTGTGGGAGACAACTTCAGGCTTTTCATCAATTACCAGTTGTAGATTTTCCCATTGGCCTTGAAAGTCGGGTATGAGGGTCTCCATAGTGGTTCCCGGGCATTCTCTTCTGATTGCACGGATAGTGGCAACCCAGATTGATGCTCCTCCGTCTTTGAGATCATCACGGTCAACAGAGGTGATAACACAGTGTTTGACCTGCATCAGTCGAACAGATGCAGCTACGCGGTCGGGTTCTTTGGTGTCAACAGCCGAAGGCCTTCCTGTGGCAACAGCACAAAATCCGCACGAGCGTGTGCAAACATTGCCCAGTATCATGAAGGTGGCTGTTCCAGCACCCCAACACTCACCCATATTTGGACAATTACCACTCTCGCAAATGGTATGCAGCTTGTGGCCGTCAACCAGATCCCTTACTTTACGGTATTCATGTCCGATGGGTAGTTTCACTCTCAGCCAAGAGGGTTTTCTTGCGTTGGATGCTTCAGCCATCCCTGTTCCATTTCCTTCCATGTTTACCATCTTTTGCCAAACAGCCAGTTGATGTAAAAGTTCAAGAATATTGCGTTGTTTTCAGTAAGTGCCATGATGGGAACCTCGCGGTAATACACATCTAGACAAGCTCCAACTTCGAGACAACGGATGTTATTGGTGTAGGTTCCGTATTCGAAAGAGAGCCCTGTTTTCAAATAGCCTCCAGGATAAGGTTTTATTTCGTTTAGACCTCTGGTGAAAGGTGCTCTACCGTAGATGTTGTCGGTATAATGTCGATCTGGGTCATATTTCTCTTCGATCAATTCAAACTCTCCTTCAAAACCAGTCGGGTAAAGAATAAAAAGATATATGGGTTTGGCTAATGCAATCGATGCGCCCGCAGAATAAAGAAGACGAACTTCAACCCCATCTTTTTCTGCTTTGGAATAAAGAACCCGCTGTCGCCCCGTACCAACTCGGGCAACAGTAATGGAATTCAATTTGCCATAAAAAAAAGATTTGGCATTATCGAAGTAGGGGTTCACTGATCGAATTTCCTTGGGGTGCCTGAAATTCACTAGTTCGCCCTCGAAAATCCTTTTCTTATACCCAGTGATGTTTTTACCTCTTCTGTAATCTATGCCCCAACCTGATGTATGCAGTTGTACTCCGAAGCCCCACTCATATTTCATCAATGGCGGCTTTTCCTCCACATATTCATTGGGGTTCACTTGCGCAGATGCTCTCAGGCAAGAAAACAGAATTAGAAGGGCGTATAAGGTCAAAAACCGCACCATAGCTCAAAGATACAAAATGATGGATGGATGATGGGGTTTCTCGGTTTGGTTGCTAGTTTTGCCTTATGCATACAATTGAAGTGACTTATGAGGGCGAGCTCAGGACCCGAGCCCTGCACAAACCGTCGGGTACTGAAATTGTGACCGATGCTCCAGTTGACAACAAAGGCAGAGGAGCCTCATTTTCACCTACAGATCTGGCCTCCACATCGCTGGCCAGCTGCATGATGACCATCATGGG
>JBKCHO010000052.1:0-10569 GCA_046302815.1 Bacteroidota bacterium
TCCTTTCACTTTAATCCAAATACTTTTTTCCGTTCCGGCACTATCAACGATTGGGAGACAAAGCTGTCTTCCGAGTCTATCGATGCCATTAACGCAAAATCGATGGAAATTTGGGGCGACGACCGTAATGTGGTGCTGCCAATTTGATAAATTAGCTATATGGAGTCCGCCTTTTTAAGCGACATTAGCCACATTATCCTCCGCGATTTAAAGGTAGTCGCAGATGAAGTACAAGCTACGCCGGAAGACAAGCTCTGGAGCGTATTGCCAGGTGTTACAAACTCGGTTGGTACTTTGGCATTTCATTTATGTGGAAACCTACGCCATTTCATTGGAGCCAAATTGGCCAATGATGGGTTTGTCCGCGACCGTGAAGCGGAGTTTGCCAAACACAATTTGACCAAATCGGAGCTTTTGTTCTATGTTCAGGAATCGATTTTGCAATTGGAATTCGCACTTGGGAAATTGTCATCCGAAATGCTAGATGACGAGATGCCGGATCCTCCTCCTCATCACAAGGGACGCTCCATCCGTTTTTTTCTGATGCAGTTGAGTTGCCATTTATCCAGACATACCGGGCAAATGAATTATTTGCGTAGGATGCTGTCTTGAGACTATGGTGGTTTGGTAGTTTCTTTTAAATTTTTATTTTAGTGTCACAAAACCAACCATCTTTTTTAAACTAAATCCTATGAAAAAAATCTTCTTTCTTTTGTTAACCTTGGTTCAATTCCAAGTATCAAATGTTTATTCTAATTCGAATCTTGAATCCTTAATCCTTAATTGAAGATGAATCATCCAATACCTTTTCCCTGTCGGAATGGGTTGTTACCGGCAAATCTATGGGGCCAATCACATTGGGTTCAACTATGCAAGCCATTACTCCTCATTTGAAAAATCTCCAAAAGAAGAGGATACCTTGTTACGAAGTAGGTATTGATGGCGAGGAGCTCATAGATGTTTATTTTTTCGGCGGTGAAAAGGCATTCATGTTGAATTTCGATCCCCAATCTAAAAAGTTGGCAAGCATCACCATCATGCACAAAGATTTAAAAACAGCTCAAGGTATCGGTACGAATTCTACAGCTGCCGATATCTTAAGGGTTTGCCCTGATACCCAGTTCGAACTCTTTCTAATGACTGGAACGGATATGTGCAAATCCGAAAAATGTGGTTTGTCGTTCGATTTTGATGATGTGGTTTGTGAATACGAGCCAGGCATGGAAGTTAACGGAAAGCCAGTTAGAACTTCTTTGAAGCCCATTCGTATGTATATCAAAATGTGATTGGCACAATTCAATCATAAACTCGTCTGCTGCAATTTCGGACAACAATAAGTTTCACTTCAATCTTTCATCAAATCCCTGATTGCAACCGAAGCGGTAACTGCTCCAAAGGTGGCAGGCATGTAGGAGATGGTTCCATACGCCGATTTCTTGTAGTTGCTTCCGTCGGTTAGCATCAAGCTTTCGCGGATGGGTTCTTCGGGACTGAAAACAGCTTTGATGCCTTTTTTGATGCCTAATTTGCGCAATCCTTTACGGATTTGCTGTGCGAATGGGCAATTATAGGTTTTGGATATGTCAACTACTTGGAGTCGGGTAGGATCTACTTTTGCTCCGGCGCCCATACTGCTGACCAATGGGATTCGACTTTGATGAGCCAGGCTGATGAAGGTGAGTTTCGGAGTGATGCTATCGATGGCATCGATGATGTAATCGGGTTTATGTTCCAATTGAGCCTTTACCATCTCCGGGTTCACGAATTCTTGAACTACATTCAATTCTATTTCGGGGTTGATGGCTTTTAAACGGTCTGCCATGATTTGCACCTTCGGTTGACCATGCGTGGTGGCCAAGGCTGGAAGTTGCCGGTTGCGATTGGATGGATCCACCACATCACCATCAATGATGGTCATTTTACCGATGCCACTCCTGGCGATAAACTCTGCGGCGAATGATCCAACGCCACCCATTCCCACCACCATCACATGTTTGGTGGTGAGTTGGAGTAGGGGTTCCTCTCCAATCAATAATTTGGTTCTGGAAAGCCAGGCAAGGTCATTCATCATTTTTCAGGGATAAGCCAAAAACGGTTGAGAAGTTGGTTTGCATTTGGATGGCAAGCGATTCAACGGAGATGTTTCTAATTTGTGCGGCTTGTTGGTAGATGCTTTCGATAGGTATCTCAGACGCATCCGTCTCCAAAAATAATTGTTCCAAAGGTAAGGTTGCAAAAACATTTGCGGTTTGTTCATTGAAAAGATGTTTCCCGAATGAAAGGTGATGTTTTTCTGCAATCAGTTCCTTGGCCAATGTTTCTCCGCGATTAAAACCATGAAATATTGTCGGTTTCTCCATCCGATTTTTGTGAAGCTCAATCCGCACCTCGCCAAAGGCCTTTACACAATGAACAATCATCGGCTTACCCAATCGAATAGCAAGACTTATTTGCGCTTCGAACCATTTTTTCTGCAGCTGCCAATCAGTATTGCAAGCTTTATCCAAACCACATTCGCCAACAGCCAATACATTTTTCAGCAAGGCTGCGGTATTCATCTTTTCAAACTCTACTTCAGCGCTACGCTCATCTAAATACCATGGATGCAGACCCACAGAATAGAAGCCGGTTTCTGGAATAGAGTCGAAATTTGAAAGCCTGTTAAGAATAGTCGCCTCTGCATTCAAAGATGTTACAGTGTGCGTATGGATGTTGGGTAGGGGCAAATTGACAGTTCTTGATGATGGAAAGCTACTTTCCGATACAAAACTTGCTAAAAATAGACTCTAGCAAATCGTCGGTGGTGATGGCTCCTGATATTTCACCCAAATGCATTAACGCCGTACGAATGTCAATTGCAACTAAGTCTGTGGCCAGTCCATTAACTAATCCGTTTCTTGCATTTTGCAACGCGGCATGCGTTTTATCAATCGACTCCTTGTGGCGTATGTTGGTGAGAATGGTTTGGTTTTGGGATGATAGGTTCTCCGTCGTAAAAGAACCAATCCATTCCATCAATTCGTTGATACCAATGTGATTTTTAGCGGATATGAAGATCACATCACCCACCACTTCGTACTCTTTTTTTAGAAAATCGGTGTTGTAACGATCCGACTTGTTAGCAGTTGGAATCATTATGTGTGGGCTGTCTCCCTTCGAATTTCTGATTTCATTCAGGATGACTTTAAGCTCTTCTGGATTGGTCTCCGATGGATCGAAAAGGTATATGATGATGGATGCCTCTCGCATCTTATCGAAACTACGGCCAACGCCGATGCGCTCGATTTCATCCGTTGCATTTCTGATTCCGGCCGTATCAATGAATCTGTACTTGATGCCATTTATTACGATTTCCTCTTCAATGGTGTCGCGGGTGGTGCCAGCTATATCGCTTACAATAGCTCGTTCTTCATTCAGGATCAAATTCAACAAAGTTGATTTTCCCGTGTTGGGCTTTCCGGTTAATGCCACAGGAATCCCAGACTTTATAACATTTCCCGATTCAAAGGATGCCGACAAGGATTGCATCCTCAACGAAGCTTCATCCAATAATTGTATGAGTCTGGTGCGGTCTGCGAATTCAACATCCTCCTCCGAGAAATCGAGCTCCAGCTCCAACAACGATGCAAACTCGATGAGTTTCTCACGAAGCAGTTGGATTTCATTGGAAAAACCACCACGCATTTGGTTAATGGCCAAACGATGCGATCCTGATGAATCGGCGGCAATCACATCGGCCACAGCCTCCGCCTCCGTCAAATCCATCTTGCCATTCATGAAGGCCCGTAGCGTGAATTCTCCAGGCTCTGCACTTCGGGCGCCGTTCCGGATAAGCAAATCCAATATGCGCTGTTGAATGTATGTAGAGCCATGACAGGAAAACTCAACGGTATCTTCACCCGTAAATGAGCGAGGACCTTTAAGAACCAAGGCCAGCACCTCATCAACAACCTCATCCGATTCGCGAATGGTGCCGAACAAGGCCGAATGGCTTTGTGCCAAAGCAAGGGTTTTCCCTTTTCCGGATTGAAATACGCGGTCACAAATGGCAAAAGCGTCTTTACCCGAAACGCGGATTACAGCGATTGCACCAACCCCAGGGGCAGTGGCAATGGCGGCAATAGTGTGCTCGGAGCGGGATAAAGGCGATTCCATACCTGCAAATTTAACCCACTTGGGCTACAATGCCCTCGAATTCGTACTTTTGCACAGTCTTTTTAGTAGGGTATTATAAATCCTATGTAAATCGCACATCGTCAATTGTAAATCGTAAATCGTCAATCTCCTTATGTCTGTTTTAGTCAATAAAGATTCCCGAATCGTTGTACAAGGTTTTACCGGCAACGAGGGTACCTTCCATGCTTCTCAAATGATTGAATATGGAACGAATGTGATTGGTGGGGTTACTCCTGGTAAAGGTGGAACCACCCATCTCGACAAGCCTGTATTCAATACGGTTGCTGATGCTGTGAAGCAGGCTGGTGCAAATGTTTCCATCATTTTTGTGCCTCCTGCGTTTGCCGCAGACGCTATCATGGAAGCGGCAGAAGCCGGCATTGGATTGGTGGTTTGTATCACCGAGGGAATTCCAACCAAAGACATGATTACGGTTAAGGAATACCTACAAGATCGAAATACTGTACTCGTTGGTCCCAATTGCCCAGGAGTGATTACCCCCGGAGAAGCGAAGGTTGGAATCATGCCCGGCTTTGTTTTCAAAAAGGGGCGCATCGGTATCGTATCCAAATCGGGTACATTGACATACGAAGCCGCCGATCAAGTGGTCAAGGCGGGTATGGGCATCTCCACCGCCATTGGTATAGGAGGAGACCCCATTATTGGCACCACCACCCTGGAGGCCGTTAAGTTATTTATGGCAGATCCCGATACAGATGGAATCATTATGATTGGTGAGATTGGCGGATCGTTGGAAGCCGAAGCAGCCCGTTGGATCAAAGACAACAATAAAAAGCCGGTGGTTGGGTTCATTGCAGGGCAAACAGCCCCTCCCGGCCGAAGAATGGGTCACGCAGGTGCCATCATAGGTGGTGCCGACGATACTGCAGCTGCCAAAATGAAAATAATGTCTGAATGCGGAATTACCGTAGTGGATTCGCCTGCAGTCATTGGACAGACTATGGCGAAAGTATTATCCAAGTAAATCAAAATACCCAATTAATAGAAAAGCCCCTCCAAATCGGAGGGGCTTTTCTGTTGTATCTTTAGTGGAGGGACTTACTTCGTAAACTTATAGGAAACACCCAGATTCAAACCTATAAATGCACGGTTGGTTTTAGCATATGAAAATTCATCCGGACCAATACCAGTTGTTCCAGCATCTTCAAAATGTGCTGCATAAGTAAGTTCCGAAATCTGAGAATCGTCTTTTAAATCAGCAACATTAAGATCCTCCAAGCTATCATATTGTTTAGTAACATCCGTGAATCCATATCCCAATCTAAGACCTGTAGTTATGTATATATTTTCAGATACATCAAAGTCGGCACCAAACCCGAATACCAGAGCCACATTGGTGCTGTTGTAACTAGCATCGAAAGATTTTCCGGTGTAATTATCATCTAGTGGATCACCATTTGAATCAAATAATTCATAGTCGTTTGAGTTTCCTCCTAAAAAACCAAACTGGGGACCTATTTCGAAGTAGGATCCACCAGCTGTAGTTAATCTAAAAAGCAATGGAATATCTATATAACTAAGGCTGGTACGGGCCTCCAAAGTTTGATTTGAGTTTTCAAATTCACCCGTAAATTTCTGATTGTGCTTAGAGATAAAATTAATTCCAAGCGACATACCTAATTTTTCATTGAAAGAGTAGATACCTTCAATGCCGAAACGGCCGCCAAATGTAGATGCCACATCCAATTCATCGTTAGCATCGAATACATTTTCATTTAGTAACCAAGTCGAATTAACACCACCTGTTAAACCAACTCGAAAACTTTGTGCTTGAGTTGTTAGGGTGAGGAATGCAATGGATAATGTCAGTAAGGCTTTTTTCATACGGGCTGTTTTTATATTGTGTTTATATTTGATGACAAAATTAAAATAATCGGCCTAAAGTCCTACACGAGCCGTTTTTATGTAATTAAATAACTGAAAACCAAATATATAAATCAATGAAATTATTGGAAAACAAGGTCTGTTTGGTAACGGGCGCATCCCGAGGTATCGGAAGGGCCATAGCGCAAAGCATGGCCGAACATGGAGCCTCGGTAGCATTTACCTATCTATCTTCTCCCGAAAAAGCTAAAGCTCTCGAGGATGAACTGGCTGCAAACGGAGTTAAAGTGAAAGGGTACCAGTCGGACGCATCCGACTACCAAGCTGCAGAAAAACTCATCGCTGATGTGATGAACGACTTCGGTCGCATCGATGTGGTAGTGAACAATGCCGGTATCACCCGCGACAACTTGCTGATGCGCATGTCGGAGGAAAGCTTCAACGAAGTCATCAAAACCAATCTGAACTCGGTTTTCAACATCACCAAGGCTGTTCAAAAACCCATGCTGAAAGAGCGAAAGGGCTCCATCATCAACATGACCTCCGTTGTTGGCGTTAAAGGAAATGCCGGACAAGCTAATTATGCCGCCTCCAAAGCGGGCATCATTGGCTTCACCAAATCTATAGCACTCGAGCTGGGCTCACGCAATATCCGATGCAATGCGATTGCCCCTGGTTTCATTGAAACCGAAATGACCGATGTGCTTAATCCGGATGTGGTTCAACAATGGCGCGAAGCCATACCCTTGAAAAGAGGCGGAACCCCAAAAGATGTTGCCGACTTGGTTGTGTTTTTGGCGTCTGACATGTCTGCGTACATTACCGGACAAGTGATTCATGTGAATGGTGGCATGTTGACCTAAACACCTTCGTTCATCTTCTCAAATTTTAGAATACGAATCAATTTCATATTCATCCAAATTAACCTATGAAAGCAAAATCCATACTTCTTCTGCTATTCTTGTTAGCAGTCGGTTTCGCGGTGCACGCGGATAAAATCCTTCCTTATCAAATAATACAAAAAAAGCTTCCTAACGGACTTAATGTGGTTACCGTTCCATTTCCGAGCCCAGGCGTGGCATCGTTTCATATCGTGGTTCGTGTAGGCTCCAGAGATGAGGTTGAAAAAGGCAAAACCGGATTTGCCCATTTCTTTGAACACATGATGTTCAGAGGCACTGAGAAGTATAGCAAGGAATTGTACTCGGATGCGTTGAAGGCGACAGGTGCCTCAGCCAATGCAAACACATCCCTCGATCGCACCGTTTACCACATGACCGGTAGCGCCAAATACCTCGAGAAAATGTTCGAGTTGGAAGCTGACCGCTTTATGAACCTGAAGTACTCTGTACAAGACTTCAAGACCGAAGCGGGTGCTGTCAAAGGAGAGTACACCAAAAACAATGCATCTCCATACACAAGGCTTTACGAAGCCGTCAATAATACGGCCTTCGACAAGCATACCTACAAGCATACCACTATGGGTTTTTTTGAAGATATTGTGGCTATGCCCGACCAATATGATTTTTCATTGGAGTTCTTTGACCGATATTACCGTCCAGAGTATTGTACAATCATTGTAGTTGGAGATGTTGATCCTGGTCAAGTAAACTCATTGGCCATGACTTATTTTGGTGATTGGAAAAAGGGCAGTTACACCCAATCTATACCCGTTGAACCAGCACCCACTGCCACCCGCACCGTCAATGTAAAGGCCGAGAAATTCCCTCCATATCTCGATTTGAAATTCCGAGGTCCCGCTTTCTCCACCCAGAATAACGATTATCAAGCTTTGGTCTTGCTCGGACAATTACTGTCATCGGAGAAATCCGAATTGCACAAGCAACTGGTTATGGAAGAGCGTACAGCAAGAAGTTTGTCGGGTGGAATATTTCCAACCAGAGATCCATATCTGTTCAGCTTGAGTGCATCACTCACCAATGCAGCCGACTTCCCCAAAGTCAAAAAACGCATGTTGGATGCCATATCGAAATTCCAAACAAATGCCGTCTCGGAATCTGAGCTCAATGCTGCCAAGGAGCGCGTAAAGTACTCTTTTGCATTGGCCATGGACAACCCCGATGCCATAGCAAACTCCCTGGGACAATTTACTTGGCTCACCGGAGATCCCGAGTCATTGAATGCATCATATGCCATTCTTCAATCCGTTACCGCTGATGATATTATGCGCGTAGCTAAAAAGTATTTGGTGTCTAAGGGCATGACCATAGGCACCATCAGTCCTGTTGATAATCCAGTTTTAGACTGATTTGCAAAAACCAAACGAAATGAAAATTCGCATACTCTTCACACTGTTTATTGTCTCCATTGGCGCCGCCTACGGTTCTCAACCATTCGAGACAGTCAAGTTGCAAAACGAAAAATCCGATAAGATCGTGGTCAAAATGATGTTCACAAACGGCAGTGCTTCCGATCCTGTGGGCAAAGATGGATTGACCCAGCTAACTGCAAGCCTGATGACTGAGGGTGGTACGGGCAAATATGCTGCGTCAGATATCAAATCCATGACTTATCCGTGGGCATCGCGATGGTATTCCACCGTCGACAAAGAGGTGACTGTTTTCACATTTGAGTTTCATAAGGATCATGCTGACCGGATGCTGCCTTTGATGGTCGGATTGATAGTTAATCCGTCTTTTGCGGAAGCGGACTACAAGAGGATCAAATCCAACCAGGAGAACTACATCAACGAAGTTATCCGCTCCTCTTCGGACGAGGATTTAAGCAAATTCGCTTTGGAAGGCTTGCTCTTTCGTGGAACGAGGTATGGCCATCCAATAGGTGGCACCACTGCCGGATTGTCCTCCATTACATTGACGGATCTTGTAAATCACCACAAGGAGAGATTCACTTCCCAAAATTTGATGTTAGGCATTGCTGGCGCTTACGCGGATTCTTTTTTGTTACAGCTACAGGAATCTTTGATGAAGCTTCCATCGACGGCTCCCAAAGCCATGGCGCCTATCGCCGGAAGGCAGCCCAACGGTATCCAAGTCGAAATCGTTACCAAGCAAAACACGCTAGGCTCGGCGGTTTTTACAGGCTTTCCTTTATCCATTACGCGTTCGCAAGATGAATTTGCCGCTCTTATGGTCGCGAATTCCTGGTTAGGTGAGCATCGCAAAAGTTATTCCCGCCTCTACCAGAAAATCCGTGAACAACGCTCTATGAATTATGGCGATTACAGCTATATTGAATGGTACGACAATGGCGGATCAAATATGCTGCCTCAGCCGGGTTATCCTCGAAATTCAAATTACTTCAGTAGTTGGTTGAGGCCCGTTCAAACAGCAGGTGCCTTGAAATCTCAATACACCGAACTCAAAGACATCAAAATCGGACATGCTCATTTTGCACTACGCATGGCTTTACGCGAGCTTCAAACAATGGTAGAAAAAGGTTTGACGAATGAGGATTTTGAACTTACCCGCGATTTTCTGCGATCCTATACTAAGCTTTATACACAAACACCAGCCAAGCAACTGGGTTTTTTGATGGATAGTCGATTTTACGGCAGAAAAGATTTTATTGCTGAATTAGATGTGTTGCTCTCGAAATTGACTTTGGATGATGTGAATGCTGCCATTCAAAAACATTGGCAAACACAGAATATGTTTATCACCATCGTAACTGATAAAACAGAGGCGGAACCACTCAAAGAAAGTTTGTTGAATGGTTTCCCATCACCAATGAGTTATGCGGATGCACTTCGAAAGACTTTGCCTGCTGAAATCCTATCCGAAGATGAGGAGGTGTCTAAGTACCCAATGAAAGCGGCCTCCGTTGAAATCATTTCGGATCAAAGCCTTTTCCGCTAGATCCAGATATTCCTTTACCAGCAACATTTGATCCATGAAGCAACCTATAATCGCCATCCTTTTGTCGCTACTGATTGTGGCATGTTCAAGGGTTCCAATCACGAACCGTTCTCAGATGAACTTGTTACCCGAAAGTCAGTTGATTTGGATGAGTTTGAGCGGTTACAAGGAGTTTTTGGATAAGAATCCTCCAGTTGCCGAAACCAATGCCGATGCAGCTTTGGTATCTCGCGTTGGTATGAAAATTTCCTCCGCAGTCAATCGATTCATGATTCAGAACAAGATGAGCGATCGCGTGAAGGGATTCAAATGGGAGTTCAAGCTTGTGGACTCGAAAGAAGTCAATGCTTGGTGCATGCCCGGCGGAAAAGTGGTTGTTTATTCCGGATTGCTTCCTGTAACCAGGGATGAAGTGGGCTTGGCATTTGTAATGGGTCATGAAGTGGCACATGCTGTTGCTCGCCATGGAAACGAAAGGATGAGCCAGATGCTGTTGGCTCAAACGGGTGCACTGGCATTGGATGTGGCCTTATCCAACAAGCCCTCTGAAACCAGGGCTATTTTCAACACAGCCTATGGGGTAGGAATTCAGGTCGGTGCCATTCTTCCGTTTTCTCGCCTTCATGAGACCGAAGCCGATAAGCTGGGTATGATTTTCATGGCTATGGCTGGATACGACCCGGCACAGGCTCCAGTCGTTTGGCAGCGA
>JBKCHO010000053.1:0-4086 GCA_046302815.1 Bacteroidota bacterium
TCGCGTCGTGCAAGAATCTCCCTGCCCCGTGTTGTCGGTTCAAACACACGCCACCGATTTGGGCTTCAAAAAAATCCTATTGCCTATAGACGAGTCGAACGAGTCGAGACAGAAAGTTCCACTAGCCGTTGGTTTGGCACAGTTTTATAACGCACAAATCATTTTGTTGGGCATCATCAACTTCAGCGGAAATGATTTGATCCGTCGTTTTAAAATAAAAATAGAACAGGTAGAGGATTATGTGGTGAACCACGGTCTCGACTACGAAACTGTTTACAAAGATGGAAATGATATGGCCGGAATTAACATGAAATCTGCTGAGGAACTTGGTGCTGATTTGCTCGTAATCATGACCGAACAAGAGCCTTCCATCACAGGTTTCCTTTTGGGAAATTATGCCACCAGAGTTGTGAATAATTCCAAGATTCCTGTTTTGAGCATTCACCCGGCAGAGGTGGATCCCGACAAGATCACGGTTCGTTTTTAACGCTTTCCAAAAACCTCCTGCAGTAAGGCGGATCCAGTTGCAACAGGGTCCTTCCTTATTTTGGCTTCCTCCTCAGCTACCAATTTGAAGAGTCCTTCAATAGCCTTGGCGGTTACATACTCCTCCAAGTTCGGATTTACCTTTTTCACCATTGGCACTTTGTTGTAGCTTTTTGCAAGAGGTGTCCAATATTTTGTTACCTGCACCTTGGCAAGCGAGGTTTTTACTATTGGACTGAATTCCTTCTTCAAATCTGGTGTTGTTTTGCTTTGAAGGAAATCTGTGGCTGCGGTATTTCCACCCTTCAGGATATTCATTCCATCGGTAATGGTCATGGTGGTAATGGCTTTCAGGAAGACGGGTGCCGCTTTCTTGGCGGCATCTTCCGCAGCCCGATTCAGTGATTTCACAAACGAATCCACCTGCTTTTGCATGCCTAAGGTTTTCAGCGTATTTTCCATGTCTTTGGCCTCTTTCGGAAAAGGAATTTTGATGGCCGGATTTTTATAAAACCCATCGATTTTAGAAGCCTTTTCGGAGGATGTGTTTGATCCACGATTCAAGGCTTCTTTGAGCCCGCTTACAATTTTATCGTTGGATAATCCTTGTCCTAATGATTGGTTGATGGTGTTTAATGCACCGTTAATATCGATTTGCCCCTTGGCGGGGATGGCAAACGAGAACGCAATCAAGCAAAGAAAGCCGGTCAGGTTGGAGTAGCGACGCATAGGTGTGTGGATTTGATTAACAAAGATATCTGATAATGAAACAAACCCTATGCAATTCTTTTGCCAAAAGTTTTTTGGAGTTCTAGGAATACCCCCCATCTTTGTGGGATGCAAGCGGAAATAATCACTATTGGCGATGAATTGTTGATCGGCCAGGTTGTCGATACCAACAGTGCATGGATGGCCCAGAGGTTGAACGAAGCCGGTGTAAAGGTCGTTCGGAAAAGCACGGTAGGCGATCATCCCGAGCACATGTTAGATGCCATCTCAAAAGGAATGGAGCGATCCGATTTGGTGTTACTAACAGGTGGACTTGGTCCCACAAAAGACGATCGCACCCGCGATGTGTTGTGTCGGTTTTTTGATTGTGGATTGGTGACTAATCAGGCGGTGCTCGATGGACTGGAGCGTTATTTTGGAGCTCGAGGAAGGGCTGTCAGTGATACCAACCGTGATCAAGCCCGCGTACCTGAAAAATGTACAGCCATCTTCAATCACCATGGCACAGCTCCCGGTATGTGGTTCGAGGACGGTGGGCATATCCTAGTTTCCATGCCAGGTGTTCCCTACGAGATGAAAGCTATGATGGATGGTTTTGTAATTCCCCAGCTCCGCGAGAGATTTGCTTTGCCTCATGTGGTTCATTACACCATCACCACCATAGGCATCCCAGAGTCTCATTTGTCGGATCTCTTGTCTACTTGGGAGCAGAAGCTGCCCAATCGATATGCATTGGCTTATTTGCCATCTCCTGGACTTGTAAGGCTTCGTTTGAGTTGTTACGATGCCCACGCTGTAGAGCAAGCTGAAATGCTACAGTTATTGGAGGAGATGAAGCAGTTAGTTCAATCGTATCTGTTCTCCACGGGTGAGCAACTTCCCGAGCAAATCATAGGTGAAATGCTGAGGATTCGACAGCATACCATTTCACTGGCCGAGAGTTGTACTGGGGGGTTCATATCTCATTTAATCACTTCGGTTCCAGGAAGTTCAATTTGGTACATGGGTTCTTCTATTTCATACGCCAATGAGGTTAAAACCACCTTTTTGGGTGTCGACTCCAGCGTCATTGAGTCTAAAGGTGCCGTAAGCGAAGAGGTGGCCAAGGCCATGGCCGAAGGTATCCGAGCAAAGCTCTCAACGACCTGGTCTTTAGCTACTACAGGCATTGCGGGACCTGGGGGTGGTTCTCCCGAAAAACCTGTGGGTACAGTCTGGATTGCACTATCTGGTCCAAACGGAACTGTGACCAAACTGTGTCGATTTGGAGATAACCGATTGAGAAACATTCAAATGACTGCCATGACTGCGTTCAAGATGCTTCGGGATGCAATGGAAGCATGATGGTTTTCTTATTTTTTGTAAACCCTTGTCATTTCGACAGTTTAATCCTATCTTTGCCCTCCCAAAAACAAAGTTGAGTCATGTCCAAAATTTGTGACCTTACAGGAAAGAAGTCGATTGTTGGAAATAATGTTTCCTTCTCCAATAAAAAAACCAAGCGCAGATTCAATCCGAATTTGCAGCTGAAGAAGTTTTACATGCCCGAAACAGGGGAGTGGATCACCTTGAAGGTATCCACATCTGCTCTTCGTACCATCAACAAGAAGGGCATCACCGCTTGCATCAGCCAGGTTCTTAAGACCGGAAAACTCTGATTCATTTTAAAACCGATCCCATGCAAAGGATCAGGAAAGCCAAGTCAGCCACCATGCTACGGGCGTTCCCGATCCTTTTCTTTTTGATATCCCTCTGCTGCGTTTTTCCAACACTCGGACAACAAAATTTCTACGACACCGATTTACTGCCTCCCTCTTTCCATGCCGAGCGTCGTGACGCTTTGCGTAAATTGATGTCTGAAAATTCAGTCGCTTTTTTATTCGCCAACCCCATTCGCAATCGAACCAACGATGTCGATTATCAATATGTTCAAGACCCCGATCTCTATTACTTAACGGGACTTACCGAGCCTAACTCGGTTTTGATGATTTCGAATGCCACATTCAAAGTAAATGGCAAAGAAACCAAGGAAGCCCTTTTCATCATGGGGCGCGACTCTGCAGCAGAGATTTGGACCGGCCGACAACTCGGTTTCGAAGAGGCGCAGACGAGATTGGGCATTACGGTAGTATTATCTACGAAGGAGTTTGGAAAATGCATCGCCGATTTGACTTCATTCAACAAAGTGTTGGCCAAATTTCCTACCGACATCCGTGAAAGCAAATCGCTCAAGGAAAATTTGGGTGGGTTGGTTTGGACTTTCAAAGACAAGGCAGAGTTGCAGCAAATCGAGGTTGCTGCGGCACCACTTTTAAAGAATATGGCCACCCTTCGAGAGCATAAAACATCTGAGGAAATTGTGCTGATGCAAAAGGCCATTGACATGACCTGCGAAGGGCTCGCAGAAGCCATCCGTGCTGCCAAGCCCGGAATGACCGAACATCAAGCGCAAGCTATTGTTGAGTTTTATTTCAAATATCGAGGTGCCGAGTATCCAGGATATGGATCCATTTCAGGTGGAGGAGAGAATACTTGTGTGCTGCATTATGTAACCAACCGAAAAAGACTAGGTCCCAACGACATGTTGCTGATGGACATGGGTGCGGAGTACCATGGTTACACAGCAGATGTTACCCGAACTATTCCGGTTTCTGGAACATTCAACCCCGAGCAAAAGGCTATCTATGAATTGGTTCTTAAAGCCCAGGAAGCCGGCATTCAAGCTTGCCAAAAAGGCAATGGTTTTTATGATCCGCACCAAGCTGCCTTGAAAATCATTTCTGAAGGTTTGGTTGATTTGGGCATCATCAAAGACCGTTCGGCCGCCCGCCGCTATTTCAACCATGGGTCCAGTCATTATTTGGGCTTAGA
>JBKCHO010000054.1:0-5667 GCA_046302815.1 Bacteroidota bacterium
GCTTACAATTTTATTAATCAACAAGGAATGGGCTTTGCCGTTTGGACGATAAATTCCAACAGTTCCGCTTTCGCGAGATTCCGCTATGACTTTCCAAACGCCTGCTTGCAATTCCTTTTGTATCATCTCAATCCAGCGGGCAGGTCGTATAATAATACCCTCTTCCTTACTACCAACTTCTGAAATCACTGTAACATACTTGCAGAGCTTTTGAATTAATTCACATTTATGATCATGATTCATTGTGATTGATCCGTCTGAAATCTCGGCATGGTCCAATTTATACTTTTCTAGCAGCCTTAAATAGGAATCAAAATCATTGCGAATAATGAAGGCTTCAAGCAAAGTTCCGCCAAAATAAACTGGAATGCCAGCGCTTCTATACAAATCAATTTTTTCTTTGAGATTGGGAGTTACAATGGAGCTTCCAAATCCGAACTTTACAATATCCGTGTAAGGTCCTTGCCCTTGGATAAAATCTTCGGTACCACGAATTCCAAGACCTTTGTCCATGACCATGGTGATACCATTGGAACGGGGCTTTGCCGGCCGGTTTGGAAGATGGCTTAAATTAAAATTCATCTAAGGTCGCTTTTAGAGGCGATCATTTTTATGATGTTGCGGTCGTTGCGCAAAGAAGGCATCAACTCGAAAATCATGATATAGTTGCGATCATCCCTTTCCAAAGCCATGCCTAGAAAATCATAAGCTTCTTGGATTTTTCCAGCAGAATAAAGATTTACGGTTTGTCTGTACATCAATTCAGCGCAATGCGGATGCACATTGAGAGCATTGTAGGTGGAGTTCACCGCCAAATCTGGATTGCCGGTTTCAGTTAAAAAATGTGCGTACGACAACCACGAATCGATATGGGAAGGGAATTCTTCTACCACTCGCTCGTAAATGTCGCCTGCCTCTGAAATATTGCTTAAATTGAATTCGCAATCTGCAAGTAAAAGCCAGAACTCGGGATTGGTTGGATCCTTTTCTATAGCCTTTCTAATGTAGTGTATGGCCTCATACCAACGCTCCTCATATTCAAGGGTCAATGCTATTCCATACCAAGCTTGAGCCATGTCTGGAACAAGCTTCACTGCTTTCTTGTAATAGGTTCTGGCGTCATCCATCTTCTCGAGCTTTTCATAGCATTCCGCTATGTTGAAGTAGGTGATTCCGTCTGGATTGTAATATTCAAATGTCTGAATGTACTTACGAATAGCTTCATCATATTCTCCAAGCATGGCCAAAACATGGGCCTTGTCCAAATGGGCAGGAGCAAAATCATCTCTGATAAGGATGCAATAGTCAAAAGCATTTAAAGCTTCTTCAAGATTACCAAGTCTGCAATAAACGTCTCCCAAATTGTACCAAGCAGAGTGGGAGTATGGATCTTGATCGATTAATCCTTTGAATATCTCCGCTCCTTCCCCAAGCCGACCCGAAAGGGCCAAGCAGGAGGTGAGTTCCTCCATGGCAAGTTCATAGTTAGGGTTGCGACTCAAGGCTTTTTTGAAAAAACTAATCGCCTTTGAATAATTCTGCATGTTCTGGTAGGTGATGGCCATAGAGAATAAAACCTCTTCACCGAATTCTGATAATGGAAGAGCGTTTTTAAAACACTCTAGAGCTTCATCGTATCGGGTCAACGAATTGTATATGTTACCTCTTACCATGAATAACTCTGGATCGTAAGGATTGATTCTCTCAACTTTTTCCAGGGCCTCCAAAGCCTTACTATCGTTACCTGTTAGCGCCAATAAGTGGGCTTGTTTCAACAAAATTTCTGCCGAATTCGGATGAAGGCTGGAGGCATAGGAAGAGACCTCAGAAGCCTTGGCATATTCGCCCTTCTCCAAATAATGATCTAGTATTTTTATCAAAGCGTCTACATCAAAGAAATAACGATCCTTGTTCCGAATCATTTCTTCGAACCGAGTGATGTGTATATTCAAACCATCACTTTGTCCATATTCACCAGTTAAATCATCATCTTCTTCCATAAAATCGCTTCTTAAATAGGTGGTAAACGCATTCTATACAAAGTTAAGGAATTACGACCCCTCATGCTAGTCCTTTTTTCAAGTTATCCACATGGCCCTGTTATGAATGTGCATATTATTGTAAATGAGCATCTAAAGTCGTGAAACCGATAAGGAGTGATTCGATAAGTATCGTACTCATTTGAACTAAATTTGCTCACGAAATGGTGCTTCGAAACATACAGCTTCTGAACTTTCGAAATTATCCGGAATTGAACCTTGATTTCTGTCAAGGATTGAACTATTTGACTGGATTAAATGGTACGGGTAAAACCAATCTTTTGGATGCCATTCACTATTTATCCATGACTCGAAGCTTTTTCCACTTATCCGATTCCCAGAGTATTAGCCACGGAGAAAACGCAATGATGGTTAGGGGAGAATTTGAGAGCTCTGATGGTCCATCGGAAATGTCTTGTTCTGTAAGAACTGGCCACAAAAAGGTGTTCCTTTTCAACAATAACGAATATGAACGCATGAGCGACCATGTTGGGGTATTTCCTTCAGTAGTGATATCACCTTCAGACTTAGAACTTGCCACTTCAGGCAGTGAATCACGCCGAAAGTTCATCGATGCCATCATTTCTCAATACGATCGAACCTATTTGGTGACATTGATAAGATATTCCGAAGTTTTGGCACAGCGAAATGCCCTGCTGAAGCAATTTGCCTTTAAGGGTCTTGCTGATTGGGGATTGATGTCCGTATGGGACGAACAATTACACGAAGCTTCGATTATCATCTCACAAAAAAGGCAAGAGTTTGTTTCATCTTTTAATCCTGTTTTTGCGGAAATGTATCATTCAATATCCGGTGGAAAGGAAAAGCCGGAATTGGAATATCTTCAAAATGTCGCTGGTGCTGGTTTGTTGACGAAGCTCGTGGATTCCAGATCTAAAGATTTGGATGTTCAGTACACAACCTCTGGATCACATAAAGATGACTTGGATTTCAGATTAAATGGGTATCCACTCAAGAAATTCGCTTCTCAAGGTCAGTTAAAAACATTTGTTACAGCCATGAAACTCGCCCAGTACGATCTAATGGTGAGGCAATCTGCAAAGAAGCCCGTTCTATTATTGGATGAGGTTTTCGACAGAATGGACAACGATAGGGTTGATAGACTTCTGCAGGTCATAACCCAACCACCATTCAGTCAGGTTTTCCTAACTCATACAGACTATGGAAGAGTACAAGGAATCATGGATAGTAGCTCTATTGAATTCCTTATATTGCAGGTTATTGGTAACAAAGTGTTACCCATAAATTCTCAAGAACTTGCGAAATCAAAACGATAGCAGTTTGGGTGATATCATCCGTCAATTGACGGAAGAATATCGGCTAAAGGATAAGCTGGACCAGGTATCCGTTCAGCGTATTTGGGAATCAGCACTTGGAACGGCCATCAGCCGCAATACAAAGGAGGTAACCTTCAAGAAAGGGGCTTTGAAAGTTAGAATAGCCTCTGCCTCCCTTCGACAGGAATTGGAAATAAGGAAAACGGAAATCATCGCAAAGCTCAATGAGGAGCTAGGCTCAGAATTGGTGAAAGAAATCTCTTTTTGTTGAACTAGTATTGTTCAGTTTTTGCGAAAAAGAAAGAACCTTCAATTAAGGCATTCGCATCACTGTCGGATCCATGTACGGCATTCGCATCAATTGATTTCGCAAAAAGGTTTCTTATGGTTCCAGGCTCCGCTTTAGCAGGATCGGTAGCTCCGATCAATTTTCTGAAATCTTCAACAGCGTTGTCCTTCTCCAAAATGGCCGCGATGATAGGACCAGATGACATGTATTTAACAAGCTCACCATAAAATGGCCTTTCCTTGTGCACCTCATAAAATCTTCCTGCGGTATCTTGAGTTAGATGGGTGTATTTCATAGCGACGATGCGAAATCCAGCACCGATAATCATGTCTAAAATCTTGCCTATGTGTCCGTTTTCAACGGCATCAGGCTTCAGCATTGTAAATGTTCTGTTGGTAGCCACTTTTTAGTGTTTTTTTGGGAGTGCAAAGATACATATTTCTTAGACAATTTGCAATGGATGGCTGATTTGAAAATCAATCCCTTACTAAGGTCGCTTTTCGTTACTTTTACGCCATGATTCCAATATTCCCCCATTCGGATCTAGAAAAGTTAAAACATTTTCTTAGTCAACCTCGCGATCTTGTGGTAACTACCCACCATAGACCTGATGGTGATGCTATGGGATCATCATTGGCATTGGGATTGTTTCTGGAAAAGAGAGGACACAGGGTTTCGGTGGTAACACCAAGTGACTATCCTGATTTTCTTAAATGGATACCTGGACAACATTTGGTATTGAATGCCGAGTTCGATCCCGAAAAGGCAAAGGATTCTATCTTGAAAGCTGATGGATTATTTTGTTTGGATTTTAACACACCCTCCCGGACGGAAAAACTGGCAAACTTTTTAGTTGAAACAAAGGCTGTGAAAATCATGGTTGACCATCATCTAGATCCAGCACCGTTTTGTGATATCACTTTTTCTTACAATCAATCTTGTGCAACAAGTGAACTCATTTACCATGTGCTTCTTCAACTTGGAGGATCTGAACCGTTTGACCGAGGAATTTCTGCTTGCATCTATACTGGAATCATGACCGACACAGGTTCTTTTCGTTTTGCATCTATGAGCTCCGACACCCATCGGATCATTGCTCATTTGATGGAGTGCGGTGTTTCAAACCACGAAATCCATGAGGAGGTCTATGATAATTTTTCCATTGATCGTACCCGATTCTTAGGTTATTGCATAAATGAAAAACTGACCGTTTTACCAGAATACAGGGCAGCATACATAGCAATTTCGAATGATGAATTAGAAAAATTCAACCATTCTCCCGGAGATACAGAAGGTGTTGTAAACTTTGCACTTGGTATCAAAGGAATACGGTTGGCCGCTTTCTTTTGCGAAAGAGACGGCATGGTTAAAATATCTTTCAGATCCAAAGGAGACTTTTCGGTTAAGGAGATGGCCTCCTTGCATTTTTCAGGTGGTGGACATGCCAATGCCGCAGGTGGACGAAGTCTGGAAGGTTTGGAGTCTGCTGTACAAAAGTTCCTGGAAGTCTTACCATCCTATAGTGAAAGATTGAATCCATGATTTTCTTTGCTTCCGCACATATTCATCAAGCATTATTGATTTTATTCCTTGTGAATTTATTGGCTTGTGGAGGCAATAAATCGACTTCAACAGAACTTCAAAAAAGCGAAGATATTACTGATGAGCTAATTCAAAATCAAAAGGATGTTGTCAGGGATGAGGCTGAAGAAATTGACGCTTATGTTATTCGTCGAGGCTACAAGCTGAACAAGACAGAGACGGGATTACGATATATGATTTATAAAAAGGCCTCCGGTGGACAAAGAATCGAGGTCATGGATGAGGTTGAGTTCAAGTATTCTGTTTCCTTGTTAAGTGGTGAAACCGTGTATAGCTCCGACAGTACCGGTAATATGAAACTTATTGTTGGTAGGTCCGATATGGCTACTGGTCTTCAGGAGGGACTACAATTGATGGCTCTCGATGAAAAAGCGTTGTTCATTATTCCATCTCATTTAGGTTACGGGTTAACAGGCGATGGTGACCGTATTCGTAATTA
>JBKCHO010000055.1:0-87374 GCA_046302815.1 Bacteroidota bacterium
CGTTAAAGACCACCTCCCACTCCCTGAAATCCCAAATGAAATACATGGGAATGGCGCAAGCAGCCGAAATTGCACAAAAGCTGGAAACTATTTGTGCCGAAGGACAAGGAACAGATCAAGTACCCCATCTGCTAGCTGACCTTAAAAACCTGGTTCTTATTGCCATCAAGGAATTGGAGGAGGAACTGGCACAGCTTTGAAAAATTGACCTCAATCTCCTAATATTGCATCACGGATAACTATTAACCAAAATAACATGGCTGACCTTAGAAAACTCATATTCATCGTGGATGACGATCCCGTGTTGGCTGAAATGCTGAAGGACCATCTTTCCAAAATGACCAACTATGAGATTCGCATATATGAAACCGGAGAGGAATGCTTGAAGAATATGGATCTTAAGCCCGGCATTATTTTTCTCGATTTTTATTTGAATTCTGTCGATAAAGACGCCATTGACGGACTTGAGGTGTTACAGGAAATCAAAAAAATCGATTCTGAAACGGATGTAGTCATGTTATCGGGTCAAGACAAGATCGAGGTTGCAGTAAAAACCATGCAATACGGTGCCTTCGACTACATAGTCAAAGGAGAAAGCGCTTTTTATCGCGCTGAAAAGGCCGTTTTCAATATTTATCGCTTTAAGAAACTTCAAGGCAACGCCGAAGCCTATAAAAAACTCTCCATCTGGCTTGCCGTCGGATTCGGCATCTTGGCCTTGTTGGTCATGTGGTTGCAAATGTCCGGCAAAATCAAGGACATGCCAGGATGGGTTTGATCAGAACCTAACGGTTCATTAAGAGCTTCTCCACATACTTTCCCAACACATCGAATTCAATATTGACCACTGAACCTGGTTTCAAATCATTGAAATTGGTGTTATTGTATGTGTAAGGTATGATGGCTACCGTAAAATAATCCTTGCCCGACTCCACAACGGTTAAGCTTACTCCGTTAACGCAAACCGAACCCTTTTCTACTGTGAGCCTACCTGGGCCACCTTCATAGGAAAATCGGAAAACCCAACTGCCCCCAACTTCCTGAACCGAATCACAAACAGCGGTGGCATCAACATGGCCTTGCACGATGTGACCATCGAGCCTTCCGCCAACTGCAAGGCACCTTTCCACATTAACATATTCTCCAACTTTCAGGTATGATAAGTTCGTCCTGGCCAGTGTTTCAGAAATGGCAGTTACATAATAGATGCCCTTATCAATACTTGTCACGGTCAAACAAATGCCATTGTGAGCCACACTTTGATCAACCTTGAGCTCCTCAACAAACGGGCACTCAAAACCGATTTCCAAATTGTTCCTATCAGATTGAATAGAGCTTACTCTTGATTGGGATTCGATAATTCCTGTAAACATACCAAAGGTTACCTGTTAAGTTGTAATGTGCCATTAAGCTCACGCTTTTGCAATCCCGAAAGGAAACGCTCCTCGACCACACATACATAGAAATAAGTCCCAGAAGGAAGTTCGCTACCTTCGTTTTGAGATTTGCCATTCCACATAATTCCAGGCTCGTTTGTTTCAAAAACCAACTGTCCCCATCTGTTGAAAATCTTCACATCAACAGACTCCACAAAACGATATGGAAACGGTATGAATAAATCATTTAGCAGATTGCCATCAGGTGTAAAAATATTTGGCAACTCATAGCTTGGGCAATATTCCAAACAAACCTCTTCAGAAAATTCACTGATATTACCTAGGCTGTCTGTTGCCGCTACCTTGTAGCAACCAGAAACTCCAGAGGAATCTGAGTAGATCCACGCCGTCCCAGATGACACATTCAACACCTGTAAGGTTTCATAGGAGGATGCATAGTCGGGTTTGAAATAAACCGTATAAAAAGCGACATCATTGTCACATCCCGTGGCAGAAGCACCAAGGTCAATCTCTAACTCGCCTTTTTCACAATCAAATTTCAAAGCGGTACCGTTTGGCTGGCATGGAGGCACATTGTCAATGGGAGTGGCACAAGCTTCTTGCGAAAAATTGTAAATGGGGTCTACGAATCCATTTGTAGAAAAAGACCCTTTGGATCTGATCTTATAACAATAACTCTGTCCATTCAATAACAAACTGTCTTTAAAGTTTCGCGATGTACTAAACCCAATGGAATCAAACGATGAGCCATTGAATCTGTAAACCGTATACTCCGTATTCACCCATGCTACCTGTTCAGCCCACGACAAAAGGACTGCCTCATCCGTAGGAATAGCCGTTAAGTAAACCGTAGAAGACGGTGAAGAGCCTCCTACTTCCAACCCAGTTCCCGCCTGTGTTGCAAAAAGATCAATCCTATATGTAAATGTGGAATCCTTGGTGTTCAAACCAGTGTCGGTAAATAGTGTATCATCCAAACCTCCTGAATTGGTGGTTACCAATTGAAAAGCTCCAGCTGTGTTGCCAGAGGAACGCATCACCCTGTACGAATAAGGAGGCGGAAATAACAAGGTGTCAAGATCCGTAGGCTTACTCCAAGCAACATAAACTTGCCCAGTCGCTAATTCAGTTGTTAAAACACTGGCATTGGTCAATACGGGAAGTTCTTTTTTCAAGGAAGCACAAACCTCCGAGGAAGCATAACTTTCTGCACCATCAGAAAATTCAGCAATAACCAAGTAGCAGTATTCTGTGCCAGGTGAAAATCCTATCCCAGTATTATTATCTGTGTATGTGGTATTGTTCAAGCCCGTGAGGGTGGCTATGCGGACATAACCAGTGGAAGCAGGAACTCCGGTTTGGCAACTCGAGGGAACAAAACCTGAGAAACCAGATCTTCTGTACAAGCCGTATCCCGTGGCTTGGGTACATATTGAAGGATCCCAAGATACAGACATGGTATTGCCAATGGGTGTCACAATCAGGTTTTGAGGCGCAGGCGCTACCACAGTAATACGCATTGACAATAAATCGGCTAAGTTGACAAAGGGGTCGTTGTCCTCTGCCTTAAAAACCATTTGATAAGGCTGCACTCTCACATGTTCACAATCGGTTTGCCAGAAAAAATTGGAGGACACAGAACCTGTTCCTGAAACGGGTTGTGAGAAAATCGCAGGCGAAACCGATACCTCCAATGGTCCGCCAGTGCCAGAGAGAATAACCAAGTCGGTTGCATCAGGATCCGTTGCAGTTACAACAAATGATACCGAATCACCTGCGGTAACACAAATATCCTGCAACGGCGAAACGGAAGGAGGTGCATTGCTGTTAGGATTATTGCAAATAATATTCACTTGCATATCCCTTTCAACAAATCCAATTTGAACTCCACTCCTCCACTCCCTTATAAGAATGGCAATATTATACTCTCCACATGCTATGGGGTTTACCCATTCCAAATCGCCAGTTACAGGGTCTAATGTAAAAGAATTGCTCGCTTGCGGGTACGCATATCCTCCAATGGAAACACCTCCCGCCCCTTTGCAAGGAATCAAGTGGTATGACAAGCTATCTCCATCGGGATCGTATGCGTTTGGGTTGTGTACAAATGGTTGACCCAGTACCCCTTGGTCTATGGGTGGCTGTAGCAATACGGGCGAATTGTTAAACCCTAAAAAAGCAGATATAATCAATTGCGACTCCACATAAAATGGAACATTGATGGAGTTGGGTATGTTAACCACCCCGCCATTCCTATTAGGATCTTCGAAATACAATGTATATATTGAAGGACCGGGGTAGGTGTGTGTACCAGTATAAATATTCCTCCTGATATCTGATCCAGGACCGCCATACTCATCTTGAAAAGATGTGCGTGGTAAAATAGAACTAGTGCCATCGCCCCAAAAAAGCTCAAGGTCGGGTCGGTCGGCTGGAGAAGAGGTTTTAGTGTAAGTAATTATGGTGGCCTGATAAACGAATTGGCTGATTTGAATATATGTGATCTCGCCTGCTCTATTGTGTGTTGCAGATGTCTGATGCGGAGACATCAAACCAAGCAATACCATGACTGCAAATAAGACATATTTCAATTCAATGCGCATCAGTATGTGATAATCTGCTCCTCCATTATAGCAGGTGTTTCACGCATTTCATATTGTTGATTGCGAAGGCGCGGTGTGAAGCCAGCCTCACGAATGGCATCCTGAATGCCTTTGCTTGTGAAACGATGAGGAGCTCCGGCTGCAGAAACTACATTCTCTTCGATCATAATCGAGCCGAAATCATTGGCGCCGGCATGAAGACAAACCTGTGCAACATGTTTTCCAACAGTCAACCAAGAGGCTTGAATATTCTCGATATTGGGAAGCATAATGCGGCTCAAGGAAACCATACGCACATACTCCTCTGCGGAAACCTGGTTGCCAATTCCCTTCACATTCTTTAGCAAAGTTCCCTCATCCTGAAATGGCCATGGAATAAACGCAATGAAACCCTTGGATGCTTCAGGTTTTTCAGATTGCACTTGGCGAATGGAAACCAAATGCTCAAATCGCTCATCAATGGTTTCAACATGCCCAAACATCATGGTAGCTGATGTTGTAATTCCCAATTTGTGTGCAGCTCGCATGACATCCAACCACTCAGAACCAGAACACTTGCCTTTGGAAATCATTCGCCTTACTCTATCGCTAAGTATTTCAGCACCGGCTCCCGGAAGCGAATCAAGTCCAGCTTCCTTTAAACTTGACAAAACCTGAGTGTGAGACATGCCCTCCAGCTTTGAAATGTGCGCTATTTCAGGGGGACCCAAAGCATGTAATCGAATATTTGGAAACTCAAACTTGATTGCCCTGAACAAATCCACATAAAAAGAAAGACCTAAATCAGGGTGGTGACCGCCTTGCAGCAACAACTGGTCCCCTCCATATCGGATCGTTTCAGTGATTTTTTGCCGGTATTGCTCCATCGTGGTGATGTACGACTCAGCATGACCTGGGATTCGGTAAAAGTTGCAAAACTTGCAGTTGGCAATGCACACATTGGTGGTGTTTACATTGCGGTCGATAATCCAAGTAACCTCGGGGTTTGGCTTGCGCTGCCACCTCATTTGATGGGCTATGCGCATTAAATCGGGCGTGGGGGCGTTGTAATACAGATGCTTGCCTTCGTCAACCGAAAGAAAATCGCCTCTCAAGGCCTTGTCCAGCAATTTTTCTGTTTCCATTTCCCCCTCTGTTCTTATGGTCATAACAAAGTTAAACATTTATCGAGCCTGAATGTTAGGCTCTTTAAGTGTTATACCTTTGAATTCAATAGGGGTTTGATTAATTTCAGGCCCTCAAAATCAATCAAATCGGATGAACCTATCCCTTAAAAAATCGAACCAAGCCAACAAACGCGACCATTTGGTGTTTTTGACTACCGACATTGATTCCATCGACAAGAAGGTATTCAACAAAGCAGAGCTGGAATATGTCCGTAAAGAAGCCAGAAAAAAATCTAGGCTCATTGCTGTCAACAAATACTCCAGAACCATACTCATATCATTGGTTGATGCCAACGGCAAAGAGGAATATAAAAATCTGGAAGCTTTCCGTAGAGCTGGTGACTCGGTTGCTTCAGCTCTAAATAGAATCAAGGCTTCTTCCGTATCCATCGTAACGAAGGAAGGCATGCGACATGTCGCAGCTTTTGCAGAAGGACTTACTCTGGGCAACTATCAATTTTTGAAATACAAATCCGAACCTGATCATAATTCTTTGAAGAGGGCCAATTTCATTGGTCCACATGTGACAGCTTCTGAATTGGCGGAGATCTCACATGTGTGCGAATCCGTTTGCATGGCGCGCGACCTGGTCAACGAGCCCGTAATTTCCCTCAATGCAACCGACCTTGCCAACGCATTCAAATCCATGGGAAAATCGGCAGGATTCAAAGTCACAGTATTTGATAAGGCCAAAATAAAATCCATGAAAATGGGTGGACTTTTGGCTGTGAATATGGGCAGTCCCGATCCTCCCACCTTCACCGTGATGGAATGGAAGCCTGCAAAACACATCAACCAAAAGCCTATTGTCCTTGTAGGAAAGGGTGTCGTTTATGATACAGGGGGCTTAAGTCTGAAACCTACTCCCGGTTCGATGGATTACATGAAATGTGATATGGCGGGTGCTGCTGCTGTAGGTTGTGCCATGTATGGCATTGCCAAAAGCAAGATGCCTGTGCATGTGATTGCATTGGTTCCAGCCACCGACAACAGGCCCGATGGAAACGCTTATACACCTGGCGATGTGATTACGATGATGAGTGGCCTCAAGGTGGAAGTGCTCAATACCGATGCAGAAGGCCGGATGATTCTTGCAGACGCCTTGCACTACGCCAAGCAATACAAACCTGAGCTGGTGATGGAGTTCTCAACACTTACCGGAGCAGCTGCCGCAGCCATTGGAGGCTATGGCATAGTGGCAATGGGCACCGCAGACGATGCCACCAAAAAAGACCTGCATAAAAGCGGTGAAATGGTTTATGAGAGACTCGCAGAATTCCCATTTTGGGATGAATATGATGAACTGATCAAATCAGACATCGCCGATATCAAAAACATTGGCGGCCCTATGGCTGGCGCTATCACTGCGGGAAGATTCTTGAAAAAATTCACCGACTATCCATACATGCATTTTGATATTGCCGGACCAGCATTCGGAAAGGGCAACGACAGTTACCGAGGTAAAAACGGAACCGGCATTGGTGTCAGATTGATTTTGGACTACATCAAGCGCCGTGCATCCAACTAAACCCATCAATTCTCTAATTTTTCCAAAATACCCCCGAACGGATGAGCGGACAGCATGAAACGGAAGATTCGGTGGTAGTAGGTATCACCATGGGCGATATCAATGGTGTTGGCCCAGAATTATTGGTGAAGCTATTTTCGGATACTAGGATGAATCAGGTATGCACTCCAGTCATCTTTGGAGCATCCAAAGTTTTATCCTTTTACAAAAAAAGCCTCAACAACACAGACTTCAACTTTACCACCATCAGGAGCTCGGAAGAAATTGTTGAAAAAAGGACAAATGTGATCAACTGTTGGGACGAGGATGCCAAGGTTGAACCCGGAATGCCCTCGGCTGATGGCGGAAAATACGCCTTCGCTGCCCTACAATCAGCCTGCAAACATTTGGCCGATGGCCATATTGATGTATTGGTAACCGGTCCGATTGATAAGAAAACCATGCAACAGGATGGTTTCCGCTTTCCAGGGCATACGGAGTTCTTGGCACAACAATTTTCGGCCAACGAACATTTAATGATGTTGGTGAGCGATAAGTTGCGAGTAGCTACCGTTACTGGTCATGTGCCCGTAAAGGATGTGGCCGCATCCCTTTCTGCCGAAAAAATCATTTCCAAAATCAAGGCCATGCAACAATCGCTTCGCCGCGACTTCGGAATCAGCAAACCGCGTATTGCCATCTTAGGCCTTAACCCCCATTCGGGCGATAACGGACTCATAGGAAGCGAGGAGCAATCGATCATAGGTCCTGCGGTTAAATCTGCCTTCGAACAAGGTATTCTGGCTTTTGGCCCCTATGGCGCAGACGGCTTTTTCGGATCGGCCTCCTTCAAGTCCTTTGATGGTGTACTGGCCATGTATCATGACCAGGGGCTTATCCCCTTCAAGGCACTCGCATTCGAATCCGGTGTGAATTTCACTGCTGGATTGCCCATTGTAAGAACTTCCCCAGACCATGGAACCGCCTATGATATTGCCGGCAAGGGTCTGGCATCGGAGGATTCCATTCGCTCGGCCATTTATCTGGCATGTGACATTTTCCGCCAACGCCAAATCCATGATGAGATTACCGCGAGTCCGCTGAAGTTTTCAAAACTCGGCGGTGACCGCTGATTTGCTTTTTTACCAACTAGGTAAATATACCAAACTGTCCTGTTTTCCGTTTTTGAACAAATGACCCGCCTGAATCTTCTACTTCTCATCCTATGGATTTTGTTGCCTTGCAAAGCTCATTCGCAAGACACCAAGCTCTCTGATTTCGACTTGATGGTACAAAAATCGAAAGGACGAGATCTGGAAGATACACACCGATTACTAGAGTCGATTTGCAATACTGAAGAACAAAAAGCGCGTGCCTTTTTCGTATGGATCGCACATAACATCAAATACGATGTGCCTGAATTATACAACTCTTCCGGAAACTACGAAAAACAAGAGGCTGCACAGGTTTTTAAAACACGCAAAGGCGTTTGCCAAGGTTACTCGAACTTGTTTTTGGAATTCTGTAAACTTTCAGGAATTGAGTGCCAAATTGCAGTAGGACATGTTAGGCAGGAAGGAATTTACCAACCTTACGGACACGCTTGGAATGTCATACGAATAGATGGAAAGTGGAGGCTGATAGATGCAACATGGGGCGCCGGTGTCATAGATAACTCAAAAACCTACAGAAAATTATTCGACGACAGATACTTCATGGGAGAACCAGCTTTCTTTATTCAAGAGCATTATCCTTTCGACCCCATTTGGCAGTTAATGGAAAACCCGATTAAACTGGAAGAGTTCAAAAAACAAAGTCTTAAAGGAATTACCTCCAACAACACCTACAAATACTCATACAACGACACAATTACCCAATGGTTGGCGCTTGACAGTGCCCATGCATTGATGGCATGTGCAAAAAGAATGATGGACTTCAACCCGGGTGCAAAAGCCATCCGCGAGGAGGCACAAATCCTGCTCTTCAATGCTGCTGGCATGTTTCTTTCTGCTGGGTCCGATTTCCTGGATGATCTAAATGAAGACATAGAAGGATCAACTCGTAAAAAGGTGAAGGAATTTTACGGTAAAGCACAAGCTTGCGTTGCTATGATGGGAACCATTCCGGCTGATATGAAAAACGAAGTCGATGAGTTGAAAAAAATCATACGGCATAACCTTTCCGTTATGGAGAGTGTTAAGAGCAATCCCTCGGAATGATTAATTTTGCACCTCGATAATCACACTTTTGAAATGGAATTGACCCGGAAAATGTTGAGATCTGTTTGGGTCGGCGCAGGGTTTGTGTTTGTCGGCATAGGCGTCTTGGGGTTCTTTATTCCACTAATGCCATCCTTGGTTTTCTTCCTAATCGCCACCTACTGCTTTGCCCGCGGCTCATGGAAATTTCTTCGAATGATAGTAGGCAATAAACATGTTGGACAACAAATAATAGATTATCACAAGGGCAGAGGTATGACGATGTCCACCAAAATCAAGGCCATTGTCATTATGCTAGCGAGCATGGTGGTGAGCGCCTTTTTCCTTGTCGACAAAAATTGGGTGCGAGTAGCCATTATTGTTACCGCTATTGGCGTGGTTTTCATCATTTTAGCCCAAAAAACCAAAAAAAAATAGGCTGCTAGGATTTTAAGATTATTTTAAAGTACCTTTTATGGAATCTATCCTTAAATAGCATCCTAATTGGGTCTTTACATCCCCGACTACCATGTGGCTGATTAATAGAAAGCAACTAAAAGATCTAGATGACGGCCAACTTGTCTTGGAATACAAAAAGACCGGAAGCCGAAAGCATTTAGGTGTATTGTTTGATCGCTACTCGCATCTTGTTTTCGGAGTTTGCATGAAGTACCTGAAAAATGAAGATGATAGTAAAGACGCTACCATCAGCATATTTGAAAAATCGATGGGAGATCTCAAAAGATTCGAGGTCCAGAAGTTCAGCTATTGGATTCATACGGTTGCAAGAAATTATTGTCTGATGCAACTCAGAAGTAGGAGAGCGATGATTTATCTGGATGATGATGAAGGACCAGGAGAAAAGCTTTTATTGGAGAAAAGTCGGGAATTATGCCCCGATGAATTGGAAGGACAGCTACAGCTTTTAGAGGAGGCTATCACAAAACTCAACGAGGAACAACGAATTTGTATCGATTTATTCTATTTGAAAAAATACTGCTACCAGGATGTTGCCAGCATTTCGGGCTTTTCTTTAAACGAAGTAAAAAGCCATATCCAAAATGGCAAACGCAACTTAAAAAATTATATGCTTAGAAAAAGTCATGGACAGTCATTTAAATAAAGATATATTCACGGAAACGGGATGTATCAGCCGTACTAAATTACTTGGCTACCGCAATCGCTCTTTACGGCGAAGCGATCTACATGATGTGGAAAAGCACTTGGTAGACTGCGCCCTTTGCAGCGAAGCCTTGGAAGGATTGGAGTTGATGAAAAACGATGTTGCACTTGAGCATTTATCGGAAAAATTAAAATCAGAATTTTCTTCACACACTGAACGCTCGGCGTTACCAACCTATTTTAAGTTGGCAGCCGCAATAACCGCATTGGTGATACTTACCTATGTAGCTTTTCTACAAACTGAAAAAACAGCCGAAAATAATCAGGCCTACCTTGAAAGCCCTGTATCTCCACAGATATCTACTCCCCCTGCCATAAATCAGAAAGTTGTTGAAAATACTTTCCCATCAAAAAAAGAATTCCAAAAGGAGAATGGAGCAGTGAAGAATAAGAAACCAGAAGCCTCGAATATGAAAGTTCAATCGAACCAGTCCGGGGACCATAGTTCCGTCTATGAAACCAATGTAATAGAAGAAGGTATGGCGCGCTCTGACATGAACGCATCAGCCGATAGTGAAATGCCGGTGTTTTTAGAAAGCCCGTCTGAATCGGAGGGTGCATCCATCGCAAACACCTCACCAGGTGCCTTAATTGAGCAAAAAAGCGGCTATATGAAAAACACAGCCTTTATCGATGATTTGCAAGTGATAAATTATGAAAATCTAAAAACAAAATCCATAGATAAGACTTCAGCAAAAGAACTAGCCAGTGATCGTGAAAAAATAAAAGCGCAATCTGAAAACAACCATTCATCGGCAAGTACCACTTCGTCGGACAAAAACTACCTTGAAAATATCAAGGCTCCACTGAAATATTACAAGCAGAAAAAATACGAGCAGGCGATATCAGGTTTTGATGCCTTGCTTTCTTTGAATCCAGAAGATGAAAATGCGAACTTCTACAAAGGCTTGTCTCTTTTCCATTTAAACAGATTCGACGAGTCTTTGCAACTGCTTCTTCCCATTGGAGGCGGAATCACACAACCTTTTTCGCAAGAAGCATACTTTTATGTCGGAAGATGTTACGAGGAGAAAGGGAATAAACAACAGGCCCTCGAAATATACCGGAAAATCATTTCTGAGAGAGGCATCTACAAGGACAAGGCCTCAAGACGAATCAGGGAGATGAGATAAACTGCCTTTGTGACAAGATTCTACTGGCCGATGCAGCATCAGAAGTTCCTATCAATAACCGTTTGCCATTTTTAAATACCAATTGTATCCCCATCCGTCCTTTGACTGTAACCGCTGAACCCGATGCGCCCCATCTTAATCCCCAACCACCATATTCGAGAAGAGGGGCGTATTTTCTCACACGATATTCAGCAAGTTGATTGAACAAGATCGTTCGGATGCGGATTTGAAAAGGGAAAAGTCGATATTGAATCGCATCGGTTGTGATTGTCAGTTCAAGTCTCACCATCGAAAACAACAATGCCAATAAAATGCATACGATTGTACAAATAGCCAAGTGTAGCATGGAGATAGAAACATCCCCAGGAATGAAAACCAATAGCACTGGGATAAATAAAACCATTATTATCCACCAACGGCTGAATCGTTGAATCTCGCTATGTAAAGGCTTTGCAATATCCATTATCGGTTAAAAAACCGAAGCAGGTTGGGGTCGGTTTCTTTGGCTTTTACCTCTGCCAACAACTCATCTGCTTTCTTACGAACTCCTTCCACTGCTACTGGAATAGGATCTGAAGAGGTAGACTTACCATATGATTTACCTAATTCGGCGAGGGCTTGGGCTGCAGCCAAACGCACAAACCATTGAGGGTGTGAAAAAGCCTGCTTTGAAATGGATATAATTCCATCCATCGCATTCTTAGGCCCACACCGCATCAAGAACTTTCCATAAGCCTGGACAGCCGAATAGGCGTCAAAACCTTTCGCATTATCCAGGTTGGATGTCATAAAACCAAATTGACCATCTCCGCCATGCTTGACATAAAATGTAGAGACCATAGCTTGCAAGTTGGGATTGGTAGTTGTTTCCATTTCCTTAACCATTCCCAGACCCCTTTCCTTGTCGCTATCCAAAATGTATCCAATAGCCGACTGCATAACACGGTAAGACTTGTCATTAACAGACTTGTTTGCGAGAATCAACAACTCTTGATCTCCAGGGAAAACCGAAGCCAATAAGTCTAAAGCATCCCTCCTCACAGCAGGGTGTGGATCATTTGATGCCATTTCCATCAATTTCGCTCTTTGTGAGGATGCCATTCCTTTGGCAGACTTCACGGCAGTGCTTCTGATTCCCCAAAAAGAATCGTTCAGTGCCTCGGTGAGAATGTCGCCAGCCATTGTACCAGGCTTTGCGTCCTTGGCGAATCGAGAAAGAGACTCTAACCTATCCATTAACAAGGGAGCGTGCCTGAACATATATGCGAACTCCTCGTCGCTGTGGTTATCGATTTTCGTACACAACAATAGCTTTTTGGCATCCACATTAACCAGCAAGGGCTTAGCATCTACTTTAAATTCAAAAGTCTCTGATGATTTCCTCATTGTAACCGAATGTCTCTTGACACCTGAGCTGGTATAGATATCTATCTCCAAAGGCAAAGTGTACAAGGGCGTGTTTGCAAAATCCTGCTTTTGAGTTATTGTTACTTTTTGAAAATTGGTTTCAACCTGGTAATCATAGGAGATTTCAATAATTGGATGTCCTTTGTCGAGGAACCATTGATTGAAGAACCAATTCATGTCACGGCCAGTAGCCTTTTCAAATGCTAAACGCAAATGATGAACTTCGACAGGCTTGAACCTGTTTTCATCCAAATAGATTTTCAAGGCTGCAAAAAACGCCTCGTCACCTACGGCATTTCGAAGCATGTGAAGTATCCTACCGCCTTTTTGATAGGAATGCCTATCGAACATATCCTCCTTGTCATCATATTCGAAACGGATGAGATCCACTTGTTTGGTTCTAGCCTCCTGCAGATAGCTTTTCAAATCCGAGTTAAGAGCCCAGTCGGCTTCATCCCTTCCATATTTGTATTCGTTCCATAAGTATTCACAATAAGTTGCGAACGACTCGTTCAATGGAAGGTTAGACCAAGACTCGCAAGTGACCAAATCCCCAAACCAATGGTGCGAAAGCTCATGCGCAACGATATCATCATTGGTTGCGTCGTGCAATTCCCGATCGTCCTTTTGTACAAACTCGCCGAAAATCGAGGCTGAGGTGTTTTCCATGGCGCCTGAGACAAAATCACGAACCACAACCTGTGCATACTTTTCCCATGGATAATCGACTCCGAATTTCTTGGAAAAGAATTCCAACATCTCGGGAGTATGATTGAATATACCACGGGCATGCGCTTCGTATTCCGGTTCCACATAGTATGAAACCTCCATGCCTTTCCAATAATCCTTAACAACAGCATATTTGCCAATGGCCATCATGAAAAGGTATGGAGCATGAGGCAGGTCCTGCTTCCAATAATCGGTTCGAGTGCCTGCCTTGGCGTCAGTGGTGGAACTGATCAGCTTACCATTACTCAATGTCACAAAAGAAGTATCAACCGTAATGTATATTTCCTGTGTGGTGTTTTGATTCGGACGATCTATGGTTGGAAACCACACAGAGCTCGATTGAGTTTCGCCTTGAGTCCAAATTTGTCTGGGTTTCTTCGGATCACTTCCGTCAGCATTTATAAAATACAACCCTTTGTCGGAGGCAATTGCATCGCTTCCCCCTTTTGGAAGTGCCTCAGGCTTGGCAACATAATCAACTGCTATGTTAATAGTATCTTTTGGTGAATAAACCTTATCCAGTGTAATACAAATAGAGTCGTTGCGGTATTCAAAGTCCAAATCGAAGCTGGTTTTGCTGTGAACCATTCGAACACTTTTTATGTCCATCCCCCTGGCATCCAAATAAAGCATGCTTTGGGGATAAAAGTGAGGTTTCAATGTAATCTTCGCCTTACCGATCAACTCCTTTTGGGGCCAATCAAATGAAACCTCCAGCTTAGTGTGAATCAAATCATGCATTATGGGATCCGACGCCCTGTATTCGATCAATTCTGGAGTTGCGGCAGGTTCCGCTGGCGCAGGTGCATTCACCTGATTGTTTTCAGATGTGGTTTTCTTGCTTGGTGAACAAGCCGTCATAATAACCAAGGAGGCGATTAATAACTGTTTGAAAGGGATGTTTTGTCGCATTGGATTGTAGATGGTTGTTGATCTTAATAAAGGCAAAAGCGAAAATACTCGATTTTCAGCAAGGATGGGACTACCAAATCATTCTGCCAGCCCTTTGAAGCAGTCCAAGGCTATCCATTGGCCAAAAATCCCCCGATCCCCTCTTATAGCCCGATTGGATATAAGAGTCCAACAATGGATTTTTGAGAGCGCCTTTTGATCTTGAGCGGACACCTGCGATGCTGTATAAAATTGACACATTCAAGCCTCCAACGAGGTTGCCGATAATCAAACCAAACGGAAAAGGAATACCAAAACTCAACGGTAGCCAGGTGGCACCAAATAGCGAAAAAACAATTTTCATGCTGCGACCGAGTAAATGAAACCTATATGCGACGCGACTTCTCGGTATAGCCACCTTGTGTACCCTTTTTGATTCCCCAACAGGAAACTTGCCCCCCTTCGCAGGGATGACCAAGTGTATGCTGCACATCAGCGGAGGTCCATCAGAGAGCTGTTTTTTTAGGAATTCGCATCTTGTTTCGATTACATCAACAAACAAGGACTCTGTTTGCTTCGTACATCCATTAATAAGCATGGATGCGGAATCGATCCTTAAACAACCCGATTTCGTTGGTGCCACTAAAAAAGTGATTGTGGTTTCCTTTACAGGGATTCCTTTCTCCATTAGCATACGATGAGAAACAAATGGACGCGAAGACAATAAAAAACCTTTAAAAGATGGTCTTTTAAAATGCGTTGCACTGCCTGTATATACAAAAGAAACCCGCAATTCATCATACTTCCTTAAGGGATTCTGATCCACTACTATTTTGAAAACAGGGACATAAGGATTTGTGTGAGTCGATGTTGTAAATTTTTGATCATATTCCCTTCTTGAGTTGGTATCGGATAGGATCTCGTAGGCCTTTCTTAGCGATATGAACAACTCATGGGCATCCTTGCTACCGGGATTATGATCTGGATGGTGCTTGTGAGCGAGTTCCAGCCAGGCCTTGCGTATGGTTGTACCATCGGCATCCTTATCAACACCTAAAAGCCTGTAAAGATCCTCCATGTTTCAAATTTACAAACAGAGCCGACTTGCTTACCTTTGAACCAGCATTATAAAAATAGATGTTCGAAAATCAAAACAACCGCACGGAACTCCAGGAACTAGGCGAATTTGGTCTGATTCGCCATTTGGCCTCAGGAATTGTTCTTAAAAACCCATCGACTGAAAAAGGTATCGGCGACGATTGCGCCGTTATCAACCGGGGAGAACTTCTTGAGCTGGTCACCACTGACCTACTCTTGGAGGGTATCCACTTCGATTTGTCGTATTGCCCCTTGAAGCATCTGGGATACAAAGCCGTTATGGTAAACCTAAGCGACATATACGCTATGAATGGCAGACCAACGCAAATCGTAGTATCGCTAGGACTCTCTAACCGCATTTCGTTGGAAGCTGTTGAAGAACTCTATGCAGGAATGTGTCTTGCATGCGATAAGCATGGTGTTGACTTAGTTGGAGGCGATACTACTTCATCATCCTCGGGCCTTGTACTCGGAATCACTGCCATAGGAACCGTTACCCGGGATAGGATAGCGTATCGAAGCGGAGCTTCGCCTAACGACCTGATTTGTGTGAGTGGAGATTTGGGGGCGGCATACATGGGACTACAAATACTGAACAGGGAAAAACAAATCTTCATTGAAAACCCAAGCATTCAACCCGATCTTACAGGCGCTGATTACATCGTAGAAAGGCAACTTAAACCGGAGGCTCGTAAAGCGGTTATCGATTCGCTGGAGGCTGCGGGAGTGATTCCTACCTCCATGATTGACATAAGTGATGGCCTTGCCTCTGAACTTTTCCACTTGTCGAATGCATCCAAGACCGGTTGCCGGATTTACGAGGAGAAAATCCCGATCGATGTGGAAACCGCAAGGCACGCGGAAGAAATGAATCTGAACCCGACGCTGGCAGCTATGAATGGCGGTGAAGATTATGAATTGCTATTCACTATTAAACAGCAGGACTTCGATAAGTTAACATCCATTAACGGTCTACATGTGATCGGCCATGTCACAGACGAATCTTCCGGCCTGGCCTTGATAGATAAAAGCGGCCATGAAACTCCTCTGAAAGCACAAGGTTGGGACGGATTGCGGGGCGCTTGATTTTGAATTCAATTCAATCTCATGAAATACCCTAGGTAAGCAGAAACTTCCTTCGAATGGTTTTGCTATCATAAAGCAATACGATAACCACACATCCTGCTTTACAGTTTTGCAAATCAATCGTCGTTTTTTCAGCAGCGTGGAGCGAATTTGACAAGAGACGCTCCCCTGATAAATCGTAAACATACAAATAGCCCATCCGATCAATGTTGCCGATTATTAATTGGCGATTATCAAGCCGTATAAAATCCAACTGCTCGATTTGACTGACCTGAGTAGCCGTTTGCAAATGATACTGTTGCCCATAACACGCTCCTGGTATTGCCCAAACTCGGATGGAAATCAGTGTGTCACCAACTCCAACAACAGTGGTCCACATCGTGTCACCATAAGAACTGACGATGGTGTCAATCACGACACCGTTTCTTTCCCTGAAGTACTGGGCGGGAAAAGGGCTTGGGGCCCTATTTATGATAACAATCCTGTCGTTTGGCACAAATTGCACCACGGTATCATAGCCAGTGGTTAGGCAGTTATATGGTGTGAAGTCCACAACAATGTCTGATGCCCTAGACTCTTGACAGATCAAAAGCAGCAGAAATAATGCAAAACGAAAATTCATTCACTTGGGTATTAGTGCCCGACTCTACTCAACCGTAACCGACTTGGCCAAGTTCCTAGGCTGATCAACATTGCACCCACGCATCACAGCAATGTGATAGGAGAGCAATTGTAGTGGAATAACCGATACCAATGGCACAAGTAATTCATCCGTTTCCGGAATTTCTATGACATAGTCGGCGATCTTGCGAACCTCTTCATCTCCCTCGGTAACAACCGCGATGATGATTCCTTTACGAGCCTTTACCTCTTGAATATTGCTAACCACCTTCTCGTAAGAGCTGTTCTTGGTGGCGATAACCACAACTGGCATCTCCTCATCGATTAGCGCGATTGGTCCGTGCTTCATCTCTGCAGCAGGATAGCCCTCAGCATGGATATATGATATTTCCTTAAGCTTCAATGCTCCCTCGAGAGCTACGGGGAATCCATATCCACGACCTAGGTAGAGGAAGTTCCTCGCGTCCTTGAATTTCTCAGCCAGGGTTTTGATTTTCCCATCAGAAGCAAGTGCCGATTCCACCTTCTTAGGTATGTTTTCCAACTCGCTGAGTAAAGTCTGAAAGCGGGAGTCGGTTATGGTTCCCTTTTTCCAAGCGATTTGCAGCGCCAGCAAGGTTAAAACAGTAACCTGTGCGGTAAATGCTTTTGTAGAGGCCACCCCGATTTCGGGTCCGGCGTGGGTATATGCGCCGGCATGTGTGGCACGAGGAATGCTTGAACCAACTACATTACAGACACCGAAAATGGTTGCTCCCTTTGACTTGGCCAGCTCGATAGCAGCCAATGTATCGGCAGTTTCACCAGATTGAGATATGGCTATAACCACATCATCCTCGTTGATTACCGGATTTCTGTAGCGGAATTCAGAGGCGTACTCTACTTCGACAGGAATACGAGCCAAATCCTCAATTAAATACTCACCCACCAATCCAGCGTGCCACGATGTACCGCAACCCACAATGATGATCCGCTTTGCGTTGACGAATTTGTTTTCAAAATCCCCAACGCCACCCAGTCGTAACCTTCTATTATGCGCATCTATCCTACCTCGCATACTATCCCATATGGATCTGGGCTGCTCGTAGATTTCCTTCAACATGAAGTGTTCATATCCGCCTTTCTCGAGCATCTCCAACTGCATCTCCAATTCCTGTACATAAGGAACCTTTATTTGGTTGTCGATGGTTTTTACGGTGAATTCACCGTCTGCAAGAATAGCCATCTCGCCATCATTTAGATAAACGACATTCTTGGTGTATTCTACTATAGGAGTTGCATCAGAGGCTACAAAATATTCATCCTTGCCAATACCGATAACAATTGGACTACCTTTTCGAGCTGCAATAAGTTTGCGCGGCTCCATGCGAGACATTACAACAATGGCATATGCTCCGACCACCTCGCCCAAGGCAAGACGAACCGCCTCTTGAAGCTCGACACCCAAGTTGTTTGAAATGTCTTCGATCAGATGAATCAAAACCTCCGTATCGGTATCGCTGGAAAAGTGATGGCCCCGATTGATCAGCTCGGCTTTGATAGAGGCATAATTTTCGATGATGCCATTATGAATGATGGCGAAGTTTTTTGATTCCGAGTAATGCGGGTGGGCATTCCTGTCGTTAGGCTCACCATGCGTGGCCCATCGTGTATGACCCATGCCAACCGTACCCGAAACATCCATGGCCTTGGTAAACTCCATGAGGTCGGAAACTTTGCCAGCCTTTTTATAGACATGGATTCCGTTATGGACCAAAGCTATTCCGGCGCTATCATAACCTCGGTACTCCAAACGCTGAAGCCCTTTGATCACTATTGGATAAGCTTCGCGATGACCAATGTATGCAACGATTCCACACATGATGTTTAATCGAATTTGGAATATGTAATTATCAAACGGATTTTGCTTCCAGTGGGTGTTGCAGGACCGGGAATAATGGTTCGAAACGCATTGATAGCACCCCCACTGGCTACGAGACTCAAACCATAATCATTGCTAACTTGATTGGATACCACCTTCTGAACATACCTGTTGATGTTGAAACGGTATGCATTTGCAATACCATCAAAGGTTCCGCCATAATAGTTGGGAGATTCAAAGATGTCCGGGATGAAGGCCTCCGATCCAGAGGAATCCACTCCGAAAAGCAAAAGGGCATTATGATTTTTTAAAGACCCATTTTCAATAACAGGTATCACAAGCTCAGCCTTATTGATGGCAACGGGTCCATCCATTGATAAAGAACTGAGGTTTGGAATCTTAATGCGGGCCTTGGTTCCAGACATAGACTGGATGTAAATTCGGGACTGGCCAGCAATGGGGAAGGCACCCCCCATTAGTCCTAAAGAATAATCGTGGTAAAATCGATTATATCGTGAACAACCTGAATTGATTTCAAAATCGGCTGTCCTGCTAGTGGTGTCCGAACCGTTTTTGTAGTAAAAAGTCAGTTTTGATAGCGAAGCCAGTAGATTAAAAGATGAGATCGATCCATTAGTGGCAGCATCAGCTGTGACATAAATACCATTGAAAAAATCGATGAAGGCCGAATTGTTGCTGAGGCTAGATGATGGAGCTGTCAGCAGGTCGTTACCAAAGGTTTGATCTAGCTTCAAACGCAAATGCGGCGCTCTTTTAACTCCATTTACAACTACGCTATCCTTGGGTCGAATATTGACTTGTCCAGAAAAAATAGATCTTTTCAGATTAAGCGTATCGTTGGAAAAATAAACGGTGTCCAAAAACATTTTGTCGTCCGTTTCAAAAACCCGAAAGTTCATGGGGGAAGTGGTATCCCCATAATAATCTGCGTAAGCGAGAGTGAGAACAACCGAATCCAAAGCAGGGTCCGATCCGAAGCTGAAGTTAGAACTGTTGTTGGGCAAGCGGATTTCAGAATAGAAACCAGCTACTGTAAGACCAAATTCGGTGTCAGTATAGGAACCCGCCAAATTAAATGCTGCAGAGAACTCATCTGTTCTAAGCGAGTCTTCTCGAATTGATTTGCAATCCAATGTGAAGGTGTCCGTATAAAACACACCAGGTTCGTCATCCTTCAACAACTCGACTCCAATAGAGTCCGGTTCAGTACAAGATGTTAAAGAAATTGAGAGGATAAACAACAGGCTGAGGATACCTTGCAAGAAATGCTTCATGAGGCAAAAATAGGTGTTTTATGGCCTATTATCGAAACTCAACCAGCCGTCACTGAATCTTCGATCAACAATTCATCATAGAATCCGTTGAACGCATCGATATATTCCTCCGAATTTTTGAATCCGAGGAAAGGCTTACCAGGCTTCTTTAGAGCGGATACCAATGATGGACTCAAGACTTCGCTTCCTTGAATGATGCCGTCGGCATGGGAAATTGCATTCAAAGTGATTCCTGTCCAAGTGGGGGTCTTCAAATCCTTCAAATCAGAACTTGCCATGCCATCCATCATAACCTTGGAGGCATAGTTGGCATTAAAAGACTCTTCAAATTGGTCGTCATAAATGGAATAAACCACTTTCGAATCCCGGAACATGGGATCTTCCTTGTAGGCTGTCTTGATAAGAAGTGGTATCAAGCTGGTCATCCAACCATGGCAGTGAATCACATCTGGGCTCCAGCCAAGTTTTTTAACGGTCTCTAAAACTCCCCGACAAAAGAAAACCGTGCGGTCATCATTATCCTTGAAGAACTTTTTCTTCGCATCCCTGAAAGTGGCTTTCCTTTGAAAATACTCCTCGTTGTCGATAAAATAAACCTGCATACGGGCAGCCTGTATAGATGCCACCTTGATAATCAATGGGTGGTCGCTGTCCTCAATAATCAGGTTCATCCCTGAAAGCCGAATCACCTCATGAAGTTGGTTGCGACGCTCGTTGATTAGTCCAAACCGGGGCATGAAAGTTCGGATTTCCTTGCCTCGCTCCTGTATTCCTTGTGGAAGATATCTGGAAATCCTTCCCATTTCTGTGGACTCCATATATGGGTAAATGTCGTGGGAAATGTACAGGACCTTGGTCTTCTTCATAACTACGGGGAATTTCAGGTGTTCTATGCAAAGATAGTGAATATATAAGCATTTTACAATAACTCCAAGCCTTGTCCATCTTGTTTTTTTCCAAGCCCTTCAAATCACAAACCATTGTTAATAAGGGTTTTAATGAAATCCTACAAGGATTTTATCAAACAATTGTCAAATGGTGCAACCCTTATTTAATTGTTTATCATTGCTCTTGAAAACTCGAATTATGCAAATCATTAGGACCTCCCGCGAAGCCCGTTTTTTTGTGGATCAAGCCCGAGAAAAAGGAAAAAGAGTAGGATTTGTTCCTACTATGGGTGCCTTGCATGCTGGTCATATCTCATTGATTGAAAGGGCAAAAAAGGAACAAGACCTGGTTATTGCGAGCATATTCGTGAACCCAACACAGTTCAACGACCCTAAAGATCTTCAGACTTACCCCAAGACCCCCGACAACGACCGTAAACAATTGGAACAAGCGGGATGCGATATGCTTTTTGAGCCAGATAGCCCTGAAGAGGTTTATATTCCCTCATACAAACCACCCAACTTCGACTTTGGGCCATTGGAAAAAGCCATGGAGGGCAAAATACGGCCTGGGCACTTCAAAGGGGTCGCAATGGTGGTTTATAGGCTATTTGAAATCATACCTGCTCACCATGCCTATTTCGGCGAAAAAGATTTCCAACAATTGGCCATCATCCGCAAAATGAGGGACGATTTTCAACTGCCAATCAACATTACAGGATGTGAAACCATCCGCGAAAGTGACGGATTGGCAATGAGCTCTAGGAATATAAAACTTACAACCGACGAGCGAGGCCATGCAGGAATAATCTATAAAACACTGAAAAACAGCGTTGAAATTCTAATGGCTATGGGTTTTGATGCAGGCAAACGACTTATGGTGAATCAAATAGAGGCATCTAGACATTTTAAGGTGGAGTATTTGGAGTTTGCCGACCCTACGACACTTCAGAGCCATTCAAGCTTTGATGAAAATATCCCAACCAGGGTGTTTATTGCCGTAAAAACATCTTCGACACGATTGATAGACAACATGCAGTTGTGTTGATCAGTCGGGAACAGATACCACCCTTCAGCAGATAAAAAACTAACTTTGCGGCGATGGAAATTCAAATTTTAAAATCGAAGATTCACCGTGCCAAGGTTACCCAGGCCGAGTTGAACTATGTGGGAAGCATTACGCTGGATGAAGCATTAATGGACGCCTCCAACCTGATCGAAAACGAGCTGGTGCAGGTGTTGAATATCAATAATGGCGAACGGTTTGAAACCTACGTCATAAAAGGTGCCCGCAACAGTGGTACCGTTTGCTTGAACGGACCGGCAGCGAGAAAAGTGCAGGTGGGGGATGTGATTATCGTAGTATCCTACGCCGTAATGGATTTTGAAAAAGCGAAAACTTTCAAACCCGCGTTGGCTTTCCCAGACGACAACAACAGGGTGATATGATTTTGTATTGAAAAAAAACCTGACTGCCGCCATCAAATACTTGCTGTTCTTCGCGGCAGGTTGTATGTTGCTATGGCTTGCCTTTCGTAACGAAAACCTTTCCGATGTATGGGGCAAGATGCAGGTGGCAAACCCTTTTTGGCTTGGCTTGTCCATCGCGATCGCAATCCTCTCACTGATCAGCAGAGCCGTGCGATGGAAAATGCTTATCGAGCCTTTAGGCTACAAACCCCGTACATCCCGAACACTATATGCATTGCTGATTGGATACCTGGCTAATCTGGCCATACCACGGATCGGTGAGATTTCCCGATGTGTTTCCTTGAATAAGTCGGAGAAGGTGCCTTTCAATGGCCTTATCGGAACCGTCATTGTGGAAAGGGCGATAGACCTGGCCATGCTATTTTTATGCATGGCTTTGGTGGCGGTTTTTCAGTTTGAAGTGCTTTACTCTTTCTTGATGGAGAAGATTATTTCGCCTGTCATGAGCAATGGAGCCGATGGACAATCGATCCTCATGTTACTTGCTGTTGGCTTGATTGTTGGAATCGTTGCCGGTTTTTGGTTTCTCAAGAATAAAGAGAGCCGTTTGAGAAAAAAAATCTCAACTATCATTCGTGAGGTAGGTTCCGGACTTGGATCCGTTTTGCGCATGAAGAATAACATTTGGTTCTTATTCCACACCGTTTTCATCTGGGTGGCCTATTTCTTCATGACATATACCTGCTTTTTTTGTCTGCCCTCCACATCCGCACTAGGCGTGGGGGAAGGCTTATTTATTTTAGTGGTTGGCGGCTTGGGTATGTCGGCTCCCGTACAAGGTGGAATTGGGGCATACCATTATATTGTTTCGCACGGACTCCAATTGTTTGGTGTATCATCCACCGATGGCTTGGTTTACGCCACATTGGTACACACCACCCAAACACTTCTGATGATTGTATTAGGAGCTTGGGCGCTTCTGATGCTGATGATTCCTGAAAAAAAACAAGTCTAAATGGAACAATTGGCAAGAATAAAATCCAAAATCATGGATTGGCCTTCTCTCGAGAGGCAAATCCATTTATGGCGTGCTGCTGGCCAAAAAATCGTTTTTACTAATGGCTGCTTCGATATTTTACACCTCGGGCACGCCGACTACTTGGCGAAGTCTGCCGAACTAGGCGATGTTTTGGTAGTTGGACTTAACGCAGACGATTCAGTATCGAAGCTGAAAGGCCCCTCTAGACCCATTTGCGACGAACAATCCAGGACCTTTTTGATGGCCGCACTCACCATGGTGGATGCGGTGGTAATCTTCCATGAGGAAACCCCGGAGAAACTTATAAAAATGGTTAAACCAGATGTGCTTGTGAAGGGAGGCGACTATCCTATCGACCAAATCGTTGGGGGCGCGTTTGTTAAATCATACGGAGGAACAGTAACAACAATCCCGCTAGTTGAAGGCTACTCGACCAGCGCCATTGAGGCAAAAATTAAGAAGGATGCCTCGAACTGACTTGGCTCAGGCCCATTCAGGACTTTTATGATTAGATTTGTAATAGAAATGAAAACTGCCCTAAATATATTATTAGCCGTCTTGTTCCTCTTTCCATTGACCGGCTGTGAGGACAACATGTTTCTTCGATCTAAAAAGAAGATGAAACAAGAGTTGCAAGGAACTTGGAAAAGGAATCACTTGGGAGATTTTCCATCGTTCGACTGCGAAATACAAAATGAATTCCCTTTTCAGGAATATTGGATTTTTAATGGTGATATGCTTCATGTTGTTTATGATTTCTCAGAGCCCGAGCCCCCAAGTTGTACATCAAAATACCCTGACTTCGGCACAAGAGATCTTTCTATAGACACCATAACAAGCGTTGTGCCTAACAAATATGTGCATTTTGATAAATCTGATACAAATATTGTAGCCGACTTCAGTATAGATGCTGATATTTTCAAGGCGTTTTTGAACCTTACTATAATTTCAGGCGTTGTTGACAGCGTTAATCCGGGAGAAAAGTTGGTAGTATTAACTGATTGGGAATTTGTAGAACTCGATGATGGCATTTTATATCTGGCAGGAGACAATCCATCAGGCAGCGGAGCTATTCAACGGGAATTCTATAAAGTACAATAGTTTAATATGGCCAAAACCAAGTCGGCTTTTTTCTGCCAGAATTGTGGCGCATCCGCACCCAAATGGATTGGCAAATGCACTAACTGTGGCGAGTGGAACACCTATGTGGAAGAGGTTATCCACCAAGGGCCTTCGCAGGTTCCAGCATGGCGTGCATCAAATTCCCGCGAAGATGCGGGACGGCAGGCCGTTCCTCAACTCTTAGGGGATATTGAGCCCGACAAACTGGTTCGAATCAGTTTGCCTGGAAAAGAACTCAACCGTGTTTTGGGTGGAGGATTGGTGCCAGGTGCTTTGGTGCTTGTTGGTGGTGAGCCGGGCATCGGTAAATCTACCTTGATGTTGCAAATTGCCATGCGCGCCAAAGGCATGAAAGTGCTGTATGTTTCTGGCGAGGAAAGTGAGCAACAAATTAGCATCAGGGCATCCAGGATTGGCTCCTCCAACACCGAGTGCTACATCTTGACAGAAACAAACACGCAATCTATTTTCCGCCATATACAGTCCGTACAGCCTCAGCTTGTCATCATCGATTCCATCCAAACCCTATTCTCCTCCGATATCGAGTCGGCGCCAGGAACGGTTTCGCAAATCAGGGGCTGCGCTGGCGACCTGCTGAAATTTGCTAAAGAAACAGCTACTCCCGTTTTTCTGATAGGCCACATCACCAAGGATGGAACCATAGCCGGACCCAAGGTTCTAGAGCATATGGTAGATACGGTTCTTCAATTCGAAGGGGATCGTCACCATGTTTATCGTGTATTGAGATCCACCAAGAATCGTTTCGGTTCGACAGCCGAGATAGGCATATATGAAATGGCCTCATCAGGCCTGTCCGAAGTGCAGAATCCCAGTGAGGTTTTACTTTCTCACATCGATGAGCAGTTGAGTGGAATTGCCATCGCTAGCACCATGGAAGGCCTGCGCCCCCTATTGATTGAAGTACAGGCTTTGGTCAGCAGCGCCGTATATGGCACTCCGCAGCGCTCTGCCACCGGCTTTGACCTTCGCAGGCTAAACATGCTCTTGGCCGTATTGGAAAAAAGGTGTGGGTTCCGAATAGCTGCCAAAGATGTGTTTTTAAACATAGCTGGAGGAATAAAAGTCGAAGACCCCGCTACTGACCTCGCTGTCATTTGCTCGGTACTTAGTTCAAGCGAAGACATCGCATTGCCCAGTCGCGTCTGTTTTGCAGGTGAGGTTGGCCTCAGCGGAGAGATTCGGCCGGTAAACCGTATTGACCAACGCATCCGCGAAGCAGAAAAAATGGGATTCGAAAAAATTTACTTTTCAAAATACAACCTGAAAGGCCTCGAAAAAGAAGCCAAGGGTAAGATAGAATTGGTTCCCGTAAGTAAAGTGGATGAGGTTTTCAGCTCGCTATTCAGCTGACATCTGATCTAGCAACATCAACCCTCGAAATCCATATCCTCTCTCGAACGGTCACGCATTCGCTGTTGATCGCGATCACGAAGTTCACCGAAACGATAGGTGAATGATAGCGTCACAAAACGGCTTTGACGCTTCCTTGTGAAGTCCTGGCTGTAGGTAACATCTTCAAATTCGAAACCGAACCGCTGTACATTGAATGGATCGGAAACCCGCACCGATACCACACCTTTGTCTTTCAGAATTTTCCTGCTGGCAGCGATAGTCAACATTTGCATGTCCTTCATGGTTCCTTGAGTAACACGCATTCTTGGACGATAGAAATAGGTGATTTGAAGGTCGGTGTTTTTGAAAGGCTTGAAAGTGGAGAAAACCCTGCCGGAGGCGGTCCAAGATTCGGAGTTCAAATCCTCCTGAAGGTTTTTAGCGCTGATCATGTTGTAGTAAATGTTGGTGCTAAAAGTGATATTCCACCATTTGTAGGGTGCTCCGTTGAGAATAAATTCCGCCCCATAATTACGCGCGAAAGCGAGGTTCTCCCAAGTAACCACTGTAATTTGCAAAGTGTCGTTTGAAACGGTCCTGTATCGCTGAATATTATCTCTAGTGAGTCGAGCATATAGCGTGGAGGTGAGAGAAAACTTGCCCATAAAACGCATGTTTTCTATCTCGTAGCTATCGGTGTACTCGGGATCGAGGTCGGGGTTTCCAATTCTAACATTCCTGGGATCATCGTAATTGGGGAATGGGTTGAGTGCATTGCGTCTGGGCCGGTTTATCCTACGACTATAAGTAGCTTTCCAAGAGTTTTTCTGGGAGGGTTTGTAGGTAACGAATGCGCTGGGATAAACCGAGAAGTAATCCTTGGTGAATACCGAATCAGTTGTCACCAAATTGGACTCGGTGTTTGCATACTCGCTTCGCAATCCTAACTGATAGCCAAACTTACCCAGGGTTTGACGGTACTGTGCGTATGCGGCATGTAAAACATCTGAAAAAACAAAACGATTGGTTCGGTTCTCATCGCTTTCAAATACACCTCCGGAAAAACGCTCAAAAATCAGATCCGTGTCAAATTCACGAATGGTTGACTTTACACCCGCTTCCACCTTCTTGTTTTCACTTATCGGATGTTCGTAATCCGTTGATACGCTAAAAATCTGATTCTGGTTGGCTGTTCTATCTCTTTCAAGCATCCCTCCTGGCAAAGGAGTGATTTCGTCGAGGTAATCAGATTCCGTATAAGTGTTATTCGGATCGTTATTATCAAAAGATGCACTAGCATTGAAATTCAAAAGGCGCCCCTTTTGTTTGAAAAAGTGCTTCCAAGCGAGGTCAGCATCCAAGTTGAGATTCTCGCCCGTTCCATAGGTCAATCTTCTAGCATAGGATTCACCCGGAACTGAAACTTGGTAAAAGCGGTACAGGATATTGTTATCATCTTCCGATTCACCGACATTTACCATGGCACTTGAGGAAAGGGTGTTGCGATCGTTCAAATTCAGATCCACTCCGAATTTGACATTGTGCGTTTGCCTGGTATTGTTTCCATTTTCGTTTTGCTTGATTACATCAATGGTGTCTGGACGGAAATATGTTTCACGGTAAGAATTTCCTTCGTTGAAAGTATTGTCCCTGGTAAATGCATAATTTGTATAGATATTCCACTTGCCTTTGCGAAGGCTCAACATACCATTGATGCCATACCTGCCTTCAAATGAAGTGTTGACTCCAACATTTCCAGTGAACCCTTGTAGACGATTTTTCTTGGTAACAATGTTGATGATTCCGGAGATGCCATCCGGATCATATTTGGCAGAAGGATTGGTAATCACCTCGACATTTTCTACTGCCGAAGCCGGCAGGGATTCGAGTAGTGATTTACCTCCCGAGCCAGTTAAGCCGGAAGGTCGACCATCGATCAGTATGGTAACATTCTCATTACCTCTCAGGCTGACAGTGCCTTCCTGATCGATCTCTACACTAGGTATGTTTTCGAGTACATTTTTGACACTTCCTCCCGCAGTAACGGCCAATTGTTCGGTGTTATAGGTGCGCTTGTCGATATTATTCATCATAAAAGCCTTATCGGCGGTAATGTCGGCTCCTTGAAGTGTTGTAGCAGAAATCTTCAGCTTGATGACACCTAGGTCCGTCACAGGAGTAGCTTCGCCAGGACGCAAACCGACCCTTTGCGCATATTTCTCATATCCGATGAAAGCGATTTCAAGCATATAACCCCCGGGCCCCAGATTGTCTATTCTAAATTCTCCGGAATTTGAAGTTATGGCACCTGAAACCAGGGAAGAGTCTCTCATTTTTTTTACGGCCACGGTAGTAAATTCCAAAGGAGCAGATGTGGAGGCATCAACCACCTTCCCTTTTATGGAAAATACAGGTTGCTGGGCTTGTGTTAAAGAGAAGGAAGAAATCAGAAAAAGAAAAAAGATGAGTGTTGTATGTCGCATAATTAAGTTAAGACGAAATGCAAAGGTATCAAATGCCTTGTAGGATGTTATTGAAACACCGAAGTTTAACACGAATAGGGTGTTTTTGTTTTTTATATTTGAACAAATTCATTCCCGAAGGGAAAACACATGAAACCAGAGCGAACGCGTTCAGCCTCAAACTCAAGCGGTGCCAATGACACGGAAAAAAACCTGTTTACCATAGGTATTGAAGAGGAATTCCAAGTGATTGATCCGGTGACCCGGGAGTTGAAATCACACATGCATCAAATTGTGGACGGGGGGAAGACCGTTCTCCATGAGCAGGTGAAAGCCGAAATGCACCAATCCGTTGTGGAGGTTGGCACAAATGTGTGCAGCAATGTGGCCGAGGCTCGCAAGGAGGTGCTGTACCTGAGGCGAATGGTATCAGACCTCGCCGCCAAGCAAGGATTGCGAATTGCGGCCGCCGGCACACACCCTTTCTCGAGGTGGCAAGAGCAACCCATTACCGATAACCCTAGGTACCATGAGATAGTTAACGAAATGCAAGATGCCGCCCGATCTAATTTGATTTTCGGTTTGCATGTACATGTGGGTATTGCCAGTCGCCAGCAAGGCATAGCGCTGATGAATTCTGCCAGATATTTTCTACCACACATTTTCGCGTTGTCTACCAATTCTCCCTTCTGGCAAGGAAGAAACACCGGATTCAAATCATACCGAGTAAAAGTATTTGACAAGTTTCCCCGAACAGGCATACCCGATTATTTTTCCAGTGCAGGAGAATACGACCGATACATCAATCTACTTATCAAAACCAATTGCATCGACAATGCGCGAAAAGTGTGGTACGACCTAAGGTTGCACCCCACTTACAATACTTTGGAGTTCCGCATATGTGATGTGCCAATGCTGGTGGATGAAACTATAGCCCTAACGGCGTTAATACAGGCATTAGTAGCCAAGCTTGTTCGACTTATGGAGCAGAACCTCGACTTCAGACAATACAGTCGAGCGCTCATCAATGAGAACAAATGGCGTGCGGCTCGCTATGGTATTGAGGGAAAGCTAATCGACTTCGGAAAGGAGAAGGAAGTTTCAGTTCCCGAATTGGCTGAAGAACTTTTAGCCTTTGTAGATGATATGGTTGATGAATTAGGTAGCCGCAATGAAATAACATACATTAGAGAAATACTTCGCAACGGTACCGGAGCCGATCGCCAGCTGGAAACCTACAAGCAAACAGGCGACTTCAAAAAAGTAGTTGATCAAATCATCGAAGAAACCAATAAAGGAATCTGATAATGAAACATCCTTGGCGCAATTTTTTTGGATTTTTACCCATTATCCTAGCAACATTAACCGCAAAGGCACAAAATCCTACCGATACTATCGGTAACACGCCTGTTGTGATACGCACAGCCATCGACTCCTCCCATTTTTTAAATGGAAATCCCAGCCAATACAATTACGGATCTGGACCATGGGGCTTGACTTGGGCGCCCGATCAAAAACTTTGGATTGCGAATAAAAAACAAATCAACCGTTATGATCCCAGTACAAGCACCCTGGATACAGTTTTGACAATTACATCGGGATATATTATGGATGTGGCCATTCACCCACAATTTCCTTCCACTCCATTTGTATACGCCACCATTGATACTGGCAACTATTATGCTGCAAGCGCCTTTATTCACCTTTACCGTTTCACCTGGGATGCAACTAGCCAAAGTCTAATGTCTCCACAAGTGTTGTTGGGATGGGGGCACGGTGGCGAGCATTCAGGAGGTCGGGTTATTTTCGGCCTTGATGGAAAAGTGTATGTGTCAACTGCCGAATATTACCAGCCTTTTGATAGTCTGTTCAATAACTCCGGAAAAATCCTAAGGGTAAACCCCGATGGCACAGTTCCAATTGACAATCCTTTTCAAGATTACACATACACCCGCGGCCACCGCAATCCCCAGGGATTGGTACAGATACCAAATGGCCAAATCTTCTCATCTGAACATGGACAAATGATGGGTAATGACGAATTGAATCGGATCGAGGCGGGCGGGAATTATGGTTGGATACTGTATGACGCTTACCAATGCATCGGCAACCAAGACACTTGTCAATTTTACTTTAGCACAAGGAAGTTCCCAATCAATAACGGCGCCCATCCACCGTCAGGTATAGATTATTATAGCCATCCATCGATACCTGAGTTCAATGGCATTCTTATGGCGGTTACTGGAACCAATCAAGGACTCTATGCACTCGGTCTGAACGCAAACATGGATTCTACCATATCCAAAAACAGATACCTGTATGCGGTTGGACCGAATGGCCTTCCCGGCACCATGAGTAAGTTCGGTAGGATTCGTGATGTGTGTGCAACACCGTATGGCTCGGTCTTTTTTATTGCCCGTGACCGTGGATATCCCCGTATCATGGAAATCTTTAATCCACTGTTTTCGAACCTGGCTCCAAAGCCGGAATTTGAAGATCTTTCCGTTTTCCCCAACCCTAGTACTTACTCGTCTGAAATATGTATCAAAAGACCGATTTCAGATACGGATTTCGTTAAGGTTTTTGATGCCTCGGGTAGAATTTTCTATGAAGCCCCCTTTCATGAATTAACACACACCATTCCTGCAAATACGCTTTCGCCCGGAACTTATACCATCGAAACCATGCGATATAGATCTCCAAAATTGATTGTATTTGAATAAATCGTAACGATTCAATTTGTTTTGAATACCTTAGTCCTACTATGACATATAATATTTGTCATCTATAACCAAAGACATCTTAGAACATATCAGACCACGAATCAAACCGACTATGAAAAAACTTTTAATCCTTTTTTTAAGCTTAATTTCCATTCCATCAGTTGCTCAAAACATGTACAAGCCTTCGGCTTATGAAATTTCGCAGCTTCCGGCATGGGCGCAAGCCATGTATTCGGATGAGCCCAACATGTTCGTTGTAGACTCGCTATATGCGGCATACCATTCCAGCCATGCCTTCGTGAAATCATACCATACGCAATATTACAAGCGCTGGAGGCGACAATCGTTGCCATTTGTGGATGCCAACGGTGTTATTCGTCGACCAACACCTTTAATGGAAAAAGCCATTCAACAGGAATTCCTTGCCAAAACGCAATTCACTACCTCCGCTTCAAACTGGTCAGTTGCTGGCCCAATCCAGGTCTTACAAAACAATGGCCTCCCGGGAGGCGGACAGTCTAACATCTACTCCGTAGACCAATGCCTTTCAAATCCCTCAATCATGTACTGTGGTACAGAACCGGGTGAGGTTTACAAAAGTTCTGATGGCGGCGAAACATGGACCAGTGTTTCCATGTCGATGAACTTCGGTAGCGGAGTCACTGCCGTTGAAGTTAATCCCGACAACCCCGATATTGTATTCGCAGGAGGAAATGCAGGTGTGTTTCGTAGCGACAATGGTGGACAGAGCTGGACGAATGTGTTGCCCAACACCAATTTTGGTGTCAATGAGATCCTAATCAACCACGCCAACACCAACATTGTGATGGCGGCCACCGACAAAGGGCTATACCGTAGCATCGATGGAGGAATAACATGGAACCAACTTTACAACCAAAAAACCTACGACATCAAATTCAATGCTGGCAACGCTGGAATTGCGTACGCTGTTAAGAATAATCCCTCCTTGGTGATTTGTGAATTTTTCTTGTCTACGGATTCTGGCGCAACATGGACTCTGCAATCGAACGGATGGTTCTCTTCCAATGACCCGGCTCGCAACGATGGCGGAGCGCGCATTGGCGTATCTCCGGCCAATCCGAACCGTGTGTATGCCTACCTGATTGGTGAAGCGAAAGCCAACGATTACGGATTCATTGGTGTTTACAGAAGTGATGATGGTGGTTACACTTGGTCGCTTCCCAACGGTCCGGCCGGAGGACCTTACACGGCATCCCATCCGAATTTGGCTTACGGAAATACAGGCTGGACATATCATCAAGGTTTTTACAATTGTGCCATCATGGTTGACGAAAACAATGCCGATCGAATTCTGATAGGTGGCCTTAACCTTTGGCGATCCAATAACGGTGGCGCCTCCTTTAGTTCCGTAGCAGGGTATGTGGGCGGCCCCCTCAGCATCCATGTGGACATGCAGGATTTCAGAATGATAAACGGTATTGCATGGATCTCCACTGATGGAGGCATTTATAAGTCGAATGATTTTTTTGTATCTCAACCTGTATTCAAAATGACTGGTTTGCATGCGACGGACTATTGGGGTTTTGGAAGTGGATGGAATGAGGATGTGCTGGTTGGCGGATTGTATCACAACGGCAACATTGCATACCATGAGAACTACGGCGCAGGCAACTATCTCGCCTTGGGAGGAGGCGAAGCTCCTACGGGTTATGTGAATCCTGGTAACAACCGGAAAACCTACTTCTCCGATATCGGGGGCCGATTTCTGCCTTCTAGTATCACAGGTCAAGTGAATGGATTCTCTTTTGGGAAAAGCCCCAACGAAAGCTATTACGCCGCCGAATCAAGCGAATTGGAATTCCATCCGAACTGCTACAACACAGCTTGGCTTGGAAACGAAAACAAACTATGGCGCACGGATGATGGTGGAGGATCATTCAATTTAGTGAATGCATTTGGCACCAATGTCAACAACCAAATAAAGTACATCGAAGTATCCTCGAGTGATCCGGATGTTATGTATTTGAACCAACAGCCTGCTTCAGGGAGCACAGGCACCTTATGGAAAACCGTCAATGGAGGACAATCTTGGAACGCCCTTACCATTCCAAGTGGAAACAGCAGGAGGATGTTGCTGACTGTGGATCCGTTGAATGAAAATCGAATTTGGATTGCATACCCAGGAGGATCGAATGGGAACAAAATATACAAGTCGGTAAATGGCGGCCAAACCTGGACAAACATCACATCCACCCTACTCAATAACGAACAAGCGCAGTCCATTGTACACATCGCAGGCACGCAAGGTGGATTATATTATTGTACTAACAAATCGGTTTATTATTTTAGCGAAGCCTCAGGTGCATGGGTTATAGCCAATCAGGGCTTACCCACTTTCACAAGCACAGTGATTGCAAGACCATTTTATCGTGATGGCAAGATTCGGGTGGCTACTTACGGCAAGGGTATTTGGGAAAGCGCTTTAGAGGAGTCTCCAAGTGGCCCAATAGCACGGATACAAGTCGACAAGTTATCGCAAACAGTTATCTGCGTGACCGACTCCTTTTATTTTGAAGATCATTCGTTCTTGAATCATACGAACGCAAGCTGGAGTTGGACTTTCCAAAACGGCACACCGAGCACCTCCAACCTGCGCAATCCGGTAGTATTCTTCAATGCTCCAGGGAGCCAAATGGTAACCTTGACTGTTACAGATGGCAATGGTCAGCAGGATTCGGACACCATTTACATAGAGCTTAATCCGTATGCCTTCCCCACTATCATTGCTGAGGGCTTCGAGGGCGCTTTCCTACCCTCGGGATGGACGCAGTTTAATGAAGACAATGGTGGGCAATGGGCGCTGGCGACCAATGCTGGAGCCACTGGCTCTTCAAATAGTGCTTTATTCGACAATTACAACATCGACTCGCAAACCACTTATGATGATTTGAGGACCCATCTAAATACCACTGGGATGCAAAATCCGGTTTTGACTTTTGATGCGGCCTATGCAAGATGGGGAGGAAATTATAGCGACACACTTGAGGTATTAGTCTCTACCGACTGTGGACAAACATTCACTTCGCTATATTTAAAAGGTGGCACCACCTTGGCAACTGCTCCAGACAACCAAAATTTCTTTATTCCAACCGCATCGCAATGGCGAACCGACACCATTTCATTGACGGGTTATGAGAACATCTCCGTGCTGATGGTTGTATTCAGGAACAGGGGGCATTGGGGCAACTGTGTTTACATCGACAATGTGAACATTGGCAATAGCACCTCATCGATAACCGAAAGCCCGGGGTTGAATGCGCCCAACATCCATCCTAATCCTATTGGTCGTGGCGATTGCCTGAACATTACACTTCCAAAAGGATCTTTTGAGGTAACCTTGTATGACCCCAGCGGCAAATCAATTCAGACTTCCAAGATGAATAACCGGGGCCAAATGGAGGTCCCAACAAACCTGTCTGCCGGAAATTACTTGTTGCACATCAAAGGCGATCGAAATATTTGGAATCTGAAGGTGGTGGTGAGGTGATAATTTTGGATCTGCCGCCCTTTACTTTCATTTAAACAGACCTGAAAATTTTCAATTGTTATGACATGTCGGCACCTCGATGTTTGTAAAAAGCAGGTATTTGAAAAGAACATATGTAATCTTATAGCCCCTTTCCAGTAATCGGATAAGTTAAAAATTACACCTTTCGGTTTTAATATTTCAAAAGCAATCTATCCTTACTTTAGATCTGATCCTGTTTTAATAAGAAGGGACATTATTCCATGACAAAAAAGGAGACATTACCACTTACTATGAAAAACTAAAAAGCGTGAAAAACCCCCGAAATAATCGAGGGTTTAAGTCTGCTTAGAAAAAAACGGATTAATTGGCTCCGGGCTTTTTCTTACCAACTTTCGGAGCTTCAGGGGTTGGAGCAGGGTCAGTCTTAGGGGTCTCCGTCTTGGGTTTGGAGGATACTTTTGTTTTGGGTTTTGATGCGGTGGCGGCCATTGCAGCAGCTATGGAGTCCTCGACCGCTTTCTTTGTTGCATTTGCGATTGAATCCAACTCGCGCTGCCTAGATTGCTCAGCCTCGATTTCGGCTTGCATCTTCAATCGCTCCGCCTCAGCTATAGAATCTTTCATTTGCTGTTCCTGGACCTGCCTCTCCTCTGCTGAAGGACCGCATGACACGACAGGTAGTACAAAAGTCCAGGCTAACAAGGCATAAATTAGTTTATTTTTCATTTGTTTTAGGTTTTGCACTGCCAATTTACTAGTTTTTTTGAAATTTTGACCCTTTTTGATTCAATAATTAAATAAATTTGTTGATAATTCTTAATAAACAAAAATTAATCCATAAACATGAAAAAATCAAACTTTTATCTAGCCTCCATACTCATATTAGGCTTGAGCTCAATGTTTAGTTCCTGCAAAAAGGACGACACAAATGCGCCCATTATAACTCTTGTGGGAGACTCGGAAATTACTTTGGATCTCCAAACACCTTATCAAGAATTGGGTGCAACCGCAATTGATGATGAGGATGGAGAATTAATTGTTGAAATTTCTGGTGATGTTGACATTAATCTTAAAGGAGTGTACACAATTACATATACTGCTACCGACGAGGCAGGTAATATCGCTATTGAGGATCGCATCGTAAATATTGTCAACTCGGCAGACTTTCTGGCGGGCAACTACATCAATGCGAAAGACTCATGTGGGCCAACCTCAAATGAACAAGCACTATTTAATGCTATAGTAACTACATCAGATACCGACAATGGAAAGTTTTCGATTTCAAATTTTGGTGCATTTAACATACCAGCAAATCCTCCACAACCTGGTGAAATTGCAACTATCAACTTAATTTATAACAAGCAAACAAATAAAATAACCGCCGCTGATCTTCCTCAAAATTTAACTGGTGGTGCATCTTTAACTACTGTATATCCCTCCTCTGGTGTTTTATCATTATTCAATCCCGTTACTTTCAAAATCGTTTATGAATGGGTTGATAATACCAACCAGCCCGATATTTGCACCTCCACTTACACCAAGTAGTTTATTTTAGAGATTCCCAAAGGCCGGCTATGCCGGCCTTTTTTATTGACATATAATTTTTTGCCGATTGAACCGTGCTGACTATATTTGATCGAAACTATTCCAAAACCAATACCTCCTACTCATGAAAACTCTTTCCCAACTCCTGACGCTCATCTGTCTGGCGCTTTTTTCTTTCTTGGCACCGGCCCAAGACTGGGTCAGCAAAATGCAAGACCCGAACACCAATTTCAAAGAGGTGCAAAGAGCATTTGAACAATATAAAGCCGAATATATCGCACAATACAGAACCCAAAATGGTGCTGATCCTGTAAAAGTTCCAGGTGAAAAACAATTCCGTCGCTGGGAATGGTTCATGGGGCCCCGAGTAGGATTGGACGGCGCCCGCTTCAACCCAGCTGCCGCCTTCAAGGCAGGCCAAGAATACAGAAAGCAGTACACCACGGCCAATGCTGGTAACTGGACATTCATCGGCCCTTCCTCTGTACCTTCAGGCGGTGGAGGAGCAGGACGAATCAACGCCGTTAGGGTACATCCAACCGACCCCAATATCCTCTTTGCATGCTCGCCCTCCGGCGGATTATGGAAATCGGATGATGCAGGTCAATCGTGGTCTTCAAACACCGACCAACTAGCTCAGGTTATTGGCTGCACCGATATCGCTATCGACCCCACCAATCCAAACATCATGTATTTGGCAACTGGCGACGGTGATGCTGGTGATACCTACTCGGTAGGGATTCTTAAAACCACAGATGGTGGCATCACTTGGAATACTACGGGCTTATCTTACTCCAATGCCAGCTATCGTCAAATCAGCAAGCTTCTGATAGACCCTACTAACACGAACACGATTATCGCAGCCTCTTCCAACGGGATTTGGCGCAGCACAGATGCCGGCGCCACATTCACCAATGTTCAAACAGGTGGCTTCAAAGACATGGAATTCAAGCCAGGTGATTTCAATACCTTGTACGCCGCCGGAACCGAATTTTACAAGTCCACCAACAACGGTGCCTCCTGGACTAAAATAACTTCCATTCTTCCAGCAGCAACCAATGTGAGTCGAATTGCCATAGCGGTTACACCTGCCAATCCATCATATGTATATCTGATAGTAGGATTGCCCGCACCCAACTACGGAACGGAAGGGTTTTACAAATCCACTAACAGTGGTACTACATTCACCAAGCCCAGTGTACCGGCGTTGGGAACCCAACAGTGGTATGACCTGTGTATTGCTGCATCACCTACCAATGCAGATGAAATTGTAATTGGTGGTCAAACCGATTTCAAAAGGTCCACCAATGGCGGAGTGGCATGGTCGCAAAACGGTGGCAACACGCATGTAGATTACCATGATGTTCTCTACACCGACGCCTTGAGCTACTACATGGGAAATGATGGTGGCGTTTATCGAACCACCAACAGTGGTGGCTCGTGGACCAATCTAAGCGACGGCCTTGAAATATCGCAGATGTATGGCTTCGGCCAATCGGCAACAACACCTTATCTCATGTTGCAAGGCTGGCAAGATAACGGAACGAATCGTTACAACGGTACATCATGGGCGCATGTGTTGGGTGGCGATGGGATGTTGTGCTTCATCGATCGCACGAACAACCAAAACATGTTTGCTGAATATCAAAACGGCGGTTTAAACCGATCTACCAATGGCGGAGGTTCCTGGACCGGCATTACCAATGGTATCAATGAAACAGGACCGTGGGTTACTCCATGGATGCAAGACCCGGTCAACGCAACCACACTCTATGCAGGCTTCGTCAATGTTTGGAAAAGCACTAACCTTGGAACCAATTGGACCAAAATCAGCACCTTTTCGAACACCTCTACGGTTATCACAATGGCTGTTTCACCTGCAAACAATCAGGTTATTTGGGCATCCAAGGCCAATGGCCTTTATCGCACCACCAATGGAGGTACTTCATGGACTTTGATAAGCGGACTTCCTGCAGGCACCATTACAGGCATCACTTGCAGCAATACAGACCCAAACAAAGCATGGATCACCTATAGTGGTTTCAACAACACCAACAAGGTTTTCAAAACATCAAATCAAGGAGCCACATGGACCAATTATTCCGCCGGTGTTCCAAACATACCTGTGAATTGCATCACTTATGTGAATGGCTCGGCTGATGCCGTTTATATCGGAACCGATCTGGGTGTGTTCTACCGCGACTCCACCCTGAATGTGTGGGAACCTTTTTTCAACGGCTTACCCAATGTGGTGGTCACCCAGCTAGATGTATTTTATCCTGGAAACAAACTGAGGGCCTCCACCTATGGTAGAGGTATGTGGGAATCGAGTCTATATGTTCCTGGAAGCTATGCGCCCACATCCGCATTCATATCCGACAAACGAATTGACTGCCCTGGTACTGTTGTACAGTACACCGACTATTCAGCTGGATCACCCACTTCATGGAGTTGGTCATTCCCCGGAGGAAATCCGTCATCATCGACTCTTCAAAACCCACAAGTAGTTTACAATACTCCAGGTATCTATCCGGTCACTTTGATTGCAACCAATGCTAATGGCACCAGTACCGTTACACAGCAAGACTATATAACAATAACTTCCAGTAATCAGCCGGCTCCTGTTGCAAACAATGTACAGCGGTGCGGACCTGGTCCTATTACCATGACGGCTGCCGGATCCGGTTTTGGTGTGTTGCGTTGGTGGGATGCTCCAGGAGGCGGCAACCAGTTGTCTACAGGAAGCTCATACACCACTACACTTAGTGGCCCTAGCACTTCACTTTGGGTTGATGAGGAGTTTGTTAGTGGAGTTGTAGACTATACAGGAGAAGCCACCAACGGCTTCGGTTCTGGAGCCTTTTTCACAGCCAATGATATCAGAGGACTCTACTTTGATGTTACCAGTCCGGTCGTACTGAACACAGTTGATGTATATTCCAACTCCGCGGGAGATAGAACTATTGAGGTTTTAGACGAGCAAGGCAACACGGTGGTTGAAAAAGTTGTCTCCATACCTGCATCCCCCAACACCCCTTACACAGTTGCCCTCAACTTTACCTTGTATCCAGGCAACAATTACTTCATCAAGTGCCGTGGCTTGGTAGATTTGTATAGAAATTCAACTGGCGCCGTGTATCCTTTGAACTCCTCTTTTGTGAATATAACAGGCAGCAATGCCGGCTCTCCCGGATACTATTATTTCTTTTATAACTGGGTCTACACTGAAATAACCTGCAACACCGCAAGGACGCAAGTAACAGGCACAGACACCTGCTTTGTTGGTTTAAATGACATTTTCGCTGGAGGTTCCTTGAATATTTTTCCCAACCCCACTCAAGGAAAATTTGATGTGAGTTTTGATGCGGGTGGTTCGCGAAACTTCATCATTAGGCTATCCGAACCCACAGGCAAATCCGTACTAAATGAAACCTATGAATCCTTCAGCGGAGAATTTCGTAAAACCTATGACATGAGTAAGATTGCAAAGGGGGTCTATGTACTGGAGATCATTTCCAATGACCGTTCCATAAGTAAGAAACTGGTTGTGCACTAAACCCGGTGCACCTCATTTAAAGCCGTGGTCAACACCACGGCTTTTTTATTGAAATCCGGATTCACTCAATACAGCAAATGTCTTTTTTTGTTATTTAGCCAACCCGACCTGCTCTCATACTCGACAAAAAACACATTGATGTGGGCTTGGCTTTCATAGTCAACAAAAAAGATTTTCTTATCGGCCTTGCTCTCATTGTTAACGAAAAACCACCTTCCATCATTCTGACCTACCCGACTTTCGTATTCCACCTTGAATACCTTAAGGTCGGCTTGACTCTCATATTTAACCACAAAAACTTTGATATCTGCTCTAGATACATAATCAACGGCAAATATGCGCTGTGCATTGGATACAACTACATTACAACCCATGAATAAAAAAAGCAAAAAACTCTGAGCATACTCTTCGAATTGGTTCACAAAAAAAGGGGCCGATTGTATCGGCCCCTTCAACATTAATTCTGATTAAAACTTGATTAGCTTGTCATAGTAAGTGCCGTTGGCTGAACGAAGTTCCATGGTGTAGGAGCCAGGCGCCATCTCAAGGCTCAACTTGTTCGATCCGGCAACAAGATCTTTGCGCATTACCAACGAACCCAGTTTGTCATATATGATTATTTCAGCATCGAGCATTTTATTGGGGAGAACAATGGTCAACTGATCTGAAGCGGGATTTGGATAAACATTCACAGATGCATTCGCAAAACCATCACCAACTGAAGTATACAGATAGGGAAGCGATGATGTAGAGCATCCATTGGGTGCAGTTACCACAACCGTATAAAGTCCGTTTCCAGTAAGAGCCATATCATGTGATACACCGGTTGCTCCTGGAATGGCAGTGCCATTCAGATACCATTGGTTGCCATTCAGTGCGGTAGAGCTCAACACCGTTCCAGATGTATTGATAATAGGAACCGGCGGTGTTGGATTAACAACCCCCGTAACGGGAACCCTGTTACTCTTACAACCCTCTGTGATCTGCCAATTGTAGAAGAAATAATAGAAATTGGCTGTGCTTGGATTGGGATTGTAAAATCCGGTAATAGAAACCGAACTGCCAGGGAATGTATAAGGATAAGTGGCGCCAAAGGAATTGTAATAGAGTGGCACGCTGCTGGCGTCTAACTCCAAAGTATATCCAACACCCGGATTGATGGTCCAACCTAAGGTGATAGGCTGTAATCCAGAGAATGCAATTACATTAAAGGTGGTTGTATTCAATATGGCTCCACCAATGCTTGAGCGCATGTTAATGGTAACAGGTCCTGATGTTCCACCAGGAGAGATGTACACCCTATCGAGGGAAACCGTCTGAGTGACATCGAAGGTCATACCCCAGTTACTTCCCGTAACGGGGAACTGTGTGCCAAATGAACTGTTGGCCGGGCCTACATTGTAGGTTCCACCTGCAGATGCTTCAACATAATAGGTGGTTGTGTTTCCGATATTGGGGCTATAAGTGCTACCAACATTGATACTGTTGCCTCCGGTGGCGGAGGTATACCATTCCAGAACACCTACCCCGTTTGCAGTAAGTGCTACCGTACCCGGACCACAAATCGTATCGTTTACAGTAACAGGATCTGTAACAGCCAACACCGTTAGATCCAAGATCCCAGATGTGTCAGGAGCGCATCCACCGCTGGTAACAACGGCCCTGTATTGAAGTGTTGAAGTGGGACTCACTAGATATTGTGCCGTGGTACTTCCCGTGCCAGATTCATTCACCCAACCCGATCCACTATTGCTCTGCCATTGAATATTACCCGTATTTCCGGTTAGTGAAACGGTGGCATTGCTTCCCAAACAAATCGTGTCAGTTGAGATAACTGCATTGCCGGCTACAGATGCAGGACCTACATCCACAAACAGGCTGTCGATGTATCCACATAATCCGTCGTCACTTACCAAAGTGTAAGTGGTTGGAACTTGAGGCGCGGCTGTAACCGATGCGCCGGTAGTACTACTAAGTCCTGTGGATGGACTCCACGAAAAGTTATAATTGGCATTATTGGTAACCGCAGTCAATGTTGTTGTTTGTCCCTGACACAATGCAGGAGGATTTGCATTGATGGTTGAAAGAGGGGCTGGCACCACAGTGGCAACGGTTGGTGTTCGGAGTCCTTCGCAACCCGTTTCATAAGTGATCTCCAAACGAGAGATTGATCCACCGGCTTCTTGCCAAATTTCCTGTGGAAGGGTAGTGGCGAGAGGGAACTGCATGCCCATACGAGTAATGGTTACCGTTGTGCCATTGATGGTAGTAGTAGCTGGAGAAGGCGCATAAGAATTGATATCACCTGGACCTTTGGTTGCTAAAACACCTATGACCTCACCTGCCAAAATAGGAATGTTGACAGGTATCACCCCTGTAGAAGGATTGTTTTGTGTTACAAACAATGTAGTAAATGCGTTCGTGGTAGTAGCGTAAACCGGTGGAGGTAAATTGTTATCGAAACGAATCACAGCTATGTTCTGAAGAGTTCCGTTATTACCTGGAACGAACAGTCCAGTGATGGTGAAGTTCGATGGAGCGGTGAAAAAATAACCGCGGGCATTGCTAGAGAAAGTAGATGCCTGAGGGGGCATAGGCGTAGTGCTTGCACCACCTGTGCTAGTGGCCGCTGCGCAGTAATATGTAGTGGTGGATGCCACATTGGTTGTAAAAGACTGACCCGTAGAAAGGGGTGTATTGCTAGTTGGACTATCGTACCATTTGAAAATACCATTTCCTACAGCATTCAATGTCACTGGACCGTAGCCGCAACGGGATGCTCCTTGCGTTACCGGAGCAGAAACGCCTACTGTGATGGTGATTAAATTGGAAGTATCAGGTGCGCAACCAACAGCAGTAACTACAGCTCGGTAGTCCTTCGTAGAGGCAGGAGATACCGAATAGTTATCCGTTGTTGATCCTGTTCCCGTTTCATTGACCCATGTTGTGCCATTGAAACTTTGCCATTGAATCGACCCAATGTATGCTGTTAGTTGCAAAGAGGTAATTCCGTTTGGACAAATGGAATCAACCGTTGCGGTGGCTGTTCCTGCATCTGAGCAGGCCCTTGCGGGGATGGATGCGGCAATCGTCAAAAAACAGATAACGAGTACCGATTTAAAAGTAGATTTCAACTTCATGTGTTAAGGTTTAAATATTATGTGTGTGATTCACTTTACATCAAAGAAAAATAAAAAAAAGGACAATTGCAAACATCTGTCTGCCAAATTGTTATGTGGTTTTTTGTGCATCATGTAGCAGAAAATCGATGTTTCTTCGCATGCCTTTCCAGCCCGTTCTTTGAATGGGTGACCCCTCAAAAACCCGATTGAAAACATCTTCTGTAATCTCCATCCAATCACCCGCCGACATATTCAACAATTTCTGGCTTGCTTTTAATTCCACCACTTTGGTAGGTAGCGAGAAGCGGTTCCATGGACAAACCTCTTGGCAAATATCACAACCAAAAGCATGATTCTCGAATTTTCCTTTCATCTCATTTGGTATGGCGTCTTTTAGTTCTATGGTGAAATAGGATATACAACGACTGCCATCAACTACATAGGGCTTAATGATGGCATCTGTTGGACATGCGTCTATACATCGTGTACATGTTCCACAATGATCGCGTATTGGATTATCGTATTCAAGATCCAAATCAACAATCAATTCTGCGATGAAAAAATAGGATCCTGATTTGGGATGAATCAGGTTGGTATTCTTACCCATCCATCCCAGGCCACTCTTCATGGCCCAAGCACGCTCCATCACGGGCGCCGAATCAGTGAAAGCCCTACCATGCACATCTCCGATTTCAGTTATTATGAAGTTCATTAATTCCCTTAACTTATCCTTGATCACCAAATGATAATCGCGGCCATAAGCATACCTAGAGATGCGAGGTGAGCCGTTTTCCTGCTGCATCTCCTCGGGATAATAATTTAACAAAAGTGAAATCACCGAGCGAGCCCCTTCCACCAATTTTGTTGGATCCAGTCGCTTATCGAAGTTGCGCTCCATGTAACTCATTTGTCCGTGCATGCCTTTATTCAACCATGCTTCCAAACGAGGAGCCTCTTCCTCTAAAAATCCGGCTTGTGAAATTCCAACGAATGAGAACCCGAGGCGCTTAGCTTCGTCCTTGATCCAATCCGTATGTTTCCTTTTTGTTGATTCCATTACAAAGGCGCCTGTTTGTTCCATGAAATCCTCAGGGACTTCAACGCCAAGTTCACTTTTGTTTCAAAAAACTTATATGATATCGAAGCCACCACAATAGCAAGGACCATTCCTACAACAAATGAAATCCATGGTGCATCCAAATAAGGCCATGAAAATTTTTCAGCGACCAGCCTCAAATATGCAAAGACCACAGGGTGCCACAAGTATAGCGAATAGGAGCAATCTCCCACAGAAATCCATTTCTTGGATGCAAATACGAATACTCCGGATCTGTCACACAAAGCTGTAAAAAATACCCATGGCCAAATAAAAGCCAAATCTGTAAACAAGTTCACCTCCAAGCCGTGCCAACCGAGAACATGCATTAAGAATAATCCCGTTGAAAAAGTAAAACCAAAAAGACATATGTTTTGACTGAATTGCACGCGATTCATTATATCTCCAAGTAGTACTCCAGAAGCAAATAGCAATACCATCGGATTGCAAAAAAGATTCAAAGCGGCGATTGGATAATTGTAGTATGCGACATAGCCCGGATGGAAGTTTCCATTGAATAGCAGCGGAAGGATAATGCCAAAGCACAGAAATATCAAAAACAAAACCTTGTATCCCAGCTTACCGAAAAAAAGAGAGCAGAAAAAAAGCAAATAGAAAAACATCTCGTAGTTCAATGTCCAGCCCACATCCAAAAGTGGATAACCATATTTGGGGCCTATGGTATCCGTCATTGGCGGAAAGAATAAAATTGTTTTCCAGATTCGATCGCTTTGCTCTGATAAAAATGCCCATGACAAATCATCAGCCACATATACGAAAGTTACAAACAAATACAATGGAACAATACGAACCAATCTGTTCCATCCGAAAACCCATGGAGATTTTGTTGGATTACCATCCTTATCTCTGGTGGTGTGATACATGATCAACCCGCTGATGATAAAGAAAACCTGCACCCCCATCTCACCATTTGCAAATGGCTTGATGTTTCCATTATCCATGAACAAATATTGCAGATGGAACGCGCAAACCATGAGGGCTGCAACAGCCCTAAGCACTTGAATGTTATCCAATCTTTTTGATTCAACAAACATGGCTTGGCGGGATAAAATGACAGAAGTCCATGTATGCAGAAAAATCAGATTTCCTCAAAGAGAGAACCGGAAGGTCCAGGCCGTTTTTTGCCCAAATGCTTAAACGCTTTGTCGGTTATTTCTCGACCCCTCGGAGTTCTATTGAGAAAGCCCTCCATGATCAGAAATGGCTCATACACCTCCTCCAATGTGCCAGCCTCCTCTCCCACGGCGGTGGCAATCGTGTTGATTCCTACCGGACCGCCTTTGAACTTTTCTATAATGATGGTCAAAATGCGGTTATCCATCTCATCCAATCCATGCGCATCCACATTCAGCGCGTTCAATGAGTATTCAACGATTGGATCATCGATGGTACCACTACCTTTTATCTGTGCAAAATCACGAACCCTACGAAGCAAGGCATTTGCTATTCGAGGAGTCCCACGGCTTCTACGGGCAATTTCAAAGGCTGCTGAATCTTCTATGGGCACCTTGAGTATTTCCGCGGAACGGAGTACAATCAATTGAAGCCGCTTCGCGTCATAATATTCCAACCTTGCATTGATACCGAAACGAGCACGCAATGGAGAGGTTAACAAACCCGAACGCGTAGTGGCACCAACCAAGGTAAAAGGATTCAGTTTGATTTGAACCGTACGGGCATTGGGACCACTGTCAATCATGATGTCGATCCGGTAATCTTCCATGGCAGAATAGAGATATTCTTCCACTACCGGACTTAATCGATGGATCTCATCAATGAACAAAACATCATTTGGCTCCAAGTTGGTAAGTAATCCAGCCAAATCGCCAGGTTTATCCAAAACGGGGCCGGAGGTGATTCGAATGTTTACTCCTAACTCGTTCGCAATGATGTTTGCCAATGTGGTCTTGCCTAATCCGGGAGGACCATGCAACAACACATGGTCTAGGGACTCGGATCTTTTCTGTGCGGCTTTTACAAAAACCTTCAGGTTCTCAACCACCTTGTCTTGTCCGGTAAAATCACCGAACTCTACGGGCCTAAGCACCTTTTCCAGCTCCTTATCGATGCCTTGCTGTGATGATAGATTAGGATCTAGATTGGGATTCAAGGGCGTTTCTTTTTGAAAGTTCAAACGAGTTGGCTGGGGCCGATGTTGTAGAAACCCTAGGGTCAACAACACGGTGATTCAAATCTACATATTTTCCAAAACACCTTTCCAAACCATAACGGAACGATCGTCGGATGCGGATAACAATTGTCCGTTACCGGGATGCCAAAGGATCTTGTTTACGGAGTTGACATGCCCTTTTGATCGGTCTTTGTCGATTCGTTGAATCACCTCGAAAGTATCAGGGTTCCAAATCTTAATGGTTTTGTCACGGCTGGCAGTGGCAAATACCTCGGCATTGGGACTAAACTCAATGGAATAAATGGCGTAATTGTGTGCAGGGATGTCGGCCACCAGTTTAAACGAGTTCGATACATCATAAACCTTCATGTGTGCATCCCTGGAACCGGTCAGTAAAAATTTTCCATCAGGAGTAAAGCAAACAGCATTAGTAGAAAACCCCTCCAGATGGGCCTGCCAAGAAGCCACCTCCTGAAATTCAGGGAACGAGTATATCCGAACCTTGCCATCGCCAGAGCCCAAAGCCATCAAGGTTTGATTTTTATTCCATGCACAACCGCGCAACTTGCCTCCACCCAATGTGAACATTCGCTTCAAAGCAAAGTTGTCCCCCTCAATTATACCGAGTTCACCATCCCCCGAAAGGGAAACAATCAGCTTATGTATGTCGGAATAACACAGGCTGAATACACCCGATTTGTGATACTGCAGCAATCTTTCCTCTTTTCGGGTAGCAAGATCTATAACATGGATACCGCCCGAGGCTTGTCCTACCAGCATCTTTTGGTTCGACAAGGGGAGGATGGAATAAACGATGTCGTTAACCTTGGCCATCAAAGTTCCTTCATCTGGATGCTCCAGATCCCACTCGGCCACAACCCGGTCGCCACCACCAGAAAAGCAAGTATTGATCCCCGAGCAAGCCAATGCATATACTGAACCCGAATGTCCCGACAAAACAGCTGCACGAATCATTTCCATGTTACAAAAATACCGAACCGAATCGGGTTAATGGATAGGTTGATCCTATTCCGGTTTTAAAAGCCAAATTTGCAGCATGAGGCCTGACAAGGATTTCCATCAAATCATATCTAGCTTTATCCCCGGCATGCTTGCCGTAGCATTATTGTGGTGTGTGAAATGGTATGAAGTGGAAAATATGCGAAGCCTATCGGAATATGGATTGTTTCCCAGGAGATGGGATGGGTTCATTGGTATTTTCACCATGCCTTTTTTACATGGTGATTTGGAACACCTGATATCCAACTCCGTACCCTTGTTGGTGCTTTTAAGCGGACTCGTTTATTTCTATAAAAAACTCGCCTTTCGGGTAACCCTTTGGATATGGCTTTTGAGTGGATTCTGGTTGTGGCTAGGAGGAAGATCGTCCTATCATATAGGAGCCAGTGCTGTCATTTATGGATTGACCGTATTTCTTTTCTTCAGCGGTGTTTTTCGAAAAGACCGGCGGTTGATGGCTCTTTCCTTGTTGGTGGTATTCCTTTACGGAGGACTTGTTTGGGGAATGCTTCCTGTTGTTGAGGAGTTATCGTGGGAAGGTCATCTTTTCGGTTCTTGCGCGGGGTTATTGATGGCCATTGTCTACAAAAAACAGGGGCCGCAACGACCGCCTTACTCTTGGGAACTGGATAATGATGCAGATGTGGAGGACGGTCCCGAGGCCTATTGGAGGACAACTGAATCGAATCCGTTGCACAAAGAACCCTGAGCCGCTAGGATTTTGATACCATCCGCCCCAACTTGTACCCGATCCATGAGAATGGGAAATACGCCAATAAAAGATCGCAAGCTTCAAACCATGCTGGTGCATCCAATACGTGTACCATGTAAACACCTCCAAGAAAAAAAACCACTCCTGGTATTCTTCCAAGATTCCAGCTTTTAGTAGTAGAGAACCTCACTGCGATCCAGGATGCCAAACAAGTGCCCAAAGCATGAGCTAGAAATATTACTGAAAAATGAATTGGCTCAAAGGACGACATGGCCAAAGACAGTCCCTCTTGCGTATTCAGGTCTACACCTGGAGGCAAAGGGATCCAAGTGCCGTTTAATCCGATTATGAAACTGTTCAAGAAGCCTCCAACTAGGAGACCGACTATGACGGCAAGCGTATTCTTAATAAGGGGATGCATGGCTTATGTTTTATGTAAAAGTAATCTTGTTGATACAAAAAAACCAAAAGCCGCAGGATGTGTCCATCATGCGGCTTGATAAGCGAGGTTATTAAAATCAGTACATGCTCAAGGGCTTGTCTTTATTGTGGGTTACCTCATACGAGAACTTCAGCGATTTGTATGCCTTAGAGTCTAATTTGAAATCCCACATCAGCGAGCCAGTAGTTGCATTGAAATCGGCCTTGTCCGAATCTTTTAGCTCAACTTTAATCTCGTTGGAACTTGACACTGGTATTTGATCTTCCACTTTGAGATTAATTGGCCTACCCTTATTGCTTTTGATACGAAGCTCATATGCAATGGCGCGAGTTATTTCACTTCCAAAGAGCTTGTTGGATTCCTTTTCTTTCATTCGGGTTCTGGTAACCGTGATGGACTGGTCGCGTCCCATGGCTAAATCGAGTGTATCATTGATTACATTCGGGTTGATAACCGTTTGGCCGACATAGGTACCATCATAAAAAAGGTTGGCGTTTCCTGGCAGCAGATTGAGGTTTTCCCAACCTGTTACCCGAGCCAAAAGAAACGCTTCGCTTTCAACCTTAGGAATCAGATAATGTGTGTATGTGGATGGTAATGTTTCCGTTTTTACCGCTACCATATGACTATTCCCATCCGAAGGGATATCATAATCGAGCCGGATTTCGAACTCCACATTGGCCATGGTTTCGATCAACTGAGAAAAATTAGCTGATGATTCTGCAGGGGATAGTGCTTTCATTTTTTGATAAAGGGACTCCTCCATGTCACTTGAGATGGATCCCACATTATTGGCGGATTGAGGACGAGCTCCTCCTGAAGAGATTTTGCGAGGAGCCGTGTAGTAATTCAGATACCAAATGGGTAGTGTTGGTTTGATATGGCTTCGATTTGGGTTGGATGTGCTTAGTTTGATACGAATATTTTTCCAATCCTCTCCGGTACTTTGGTGCACATTGGCTTTATAGGTTAGCTTGATAGGCTCGCTTGTGTTTGTTGCTCGGAGATCATACGATGGAGTCCAACCCGCACCATTGACCAAATAACTTATTTCGACAACGCCACTTGTTGGAGCATCGGCACTAATGGTAACCACTACTTGGTTGTCGGGCAGATAAGGCTTTTCGGGTTCGGTATCATCCTTGTAGGCTTGCAGCTCTTGCAATCGAATGGTGATGGACTCGAAAGTCTGGGTGTTTTTAAACTGCTCCCGCTTCGTTTTTCCGATGAGTGAGGTCAATTCTGATAGTCTTTTATGAAAAAAATCCATTGCTTGCTTCAGCACTTCCAACGAATCACTTTTCCCCTCTCCCTTGGCCAATTTATTTTTAACTATCATATCCTTTTCCAACTGCAATGCAGCCAAGCGGTCTTGCAACTCCTCCTTACGAAATCCCAACTCGCTAAGAGAGTCTTCCAGCAGCGCAATTTGCATTGAAATAGTCTTAGGAACCGGGAGCGTTTTAACGGGCTCAGGATACTTGATGCGATGTTTTACATCCGTAACTACAAAGCTGCCCTTCCCTCCCGCCTGAATGGTTGCAGGATTCATGTCTTGTGTCAATCCAGTAAATACAAGGTGGGTAATGCCTGAACCGATAGAAACCTGGGCTGATCTGAAAACCTGGGCGCCCTGGGTGAAGATGGTAACCTTTTGCACATCGGATTTAACTTTTCTCTCATCGGCAAATGCCAATTGGACTAATGAAATCAGTACCAATAATAATAGCTGCTTTTTCATGTTGATTTGAATTTTAAACTGTTTGGGAATCTTGTACTCCAGTCTTTTCAGAGCACTAGATTGTGGATGCTGAAAAGTCCATTAATCCACATTATACTACAGCAAAAACCCAATAGAACGCAACAATCCTATAATTTGTTAGAATAGTTACACATATTGTCAAAACTGCGTAAAAACAATTGGCTCTTGCGTTTTGTTGAATTATGGTAAACTAAAACTTAAACAAAATGGAACATTTAACTATTGGCAGTGACAACTATGTGGCCTTTACCTTCTTTATAGGTACAATGGCTATGATGGCAGCGTCTGTGTTCTTCTTCTTCGAGTTGAGCAACACTTCGCAAAAGTGGCGCACATCTGTGTTGGTATCAGGATTGATCACCTTCATTGCGGCTGTGCATTATTATTACATGCGAGGCTATAACCTCGAGACGGGAGAATCACCTACATTCTTCCGTTATGTGGATTGGATTTTGACCGTTCCACTCATGTGCGTTGAATTTTACCTGATTACCCGTAAAGCTGGTGCCAAAATCGCATTGCTTTGGAAGCTCATCTTCGCTTCATTGGTGATGTTGGTAACCGGATACATCGGAGAGACTATCGACCGCGATGGTAGTGTATTGTGGGGCGTGTTGTCTGGAGCCGCTTATTTCTACATCGTATACCTTATTTGGTTCGGCGAAGTGGCCACCTTGGCTAACAATGCAGGTGCACAGGTTGCTAAAGCCACCCGTACGCTCGCTTGGTTCGTACTTGTAGGTTGGGCTATTTATCCACTCGGTTACATTTTAGGAACACCAGGAGGATTATTCGGAATCCAATTGGTGTCCGATCCGGCTGCTGCATCGCATGCCATGGATATTGTATATAACATCGCTGATGCGGTCAACAAGATCGGATTCGGTCTAGTTATTTATGCATTAACCCGCTCTGAAGATTAATCTTTAAAGAACTATTGAAGCCGGATACCCGAATCACCTTTCAGGTATCCGGCTTTTTAACTTATTCCATTAGTATTGGCTTAATCGAGTCGCCCCGGTTTTACCCATGGAACTACACCTACGAAGAATTATTACGCTCGCTATTGTAGCCTTGAGTGTTTTCACTTCTGCATTTGGTGATCAAGCCACATTCATTGTTTCTATTGCACTAATCTGCCTGATTGGAATACCTCACGGTGCAACAGACCACTTGCTTTTTTTTTCCATTGCAAAAAAATTGCCTGGTAACCATAAAGTCCTTCGCTTGAGATTCTATTTGACTTACTTAGGTATTATGGCTACCTATGGGCTTTTTTGGTATTTGTCTCCGGGTTTATCTTTCCTTATTTTCATATTGGTCTCCTTCTATCATTTCGGACAAGAGAATTTAAAGGAAATCCGTTGGAAATCTTCCTCTATAAAGTATATTTCATTTTTACTTTCAGGAGTTTTTGTTTTGGCAACACCCCTTCTTGCCGATATGAAAACAGCACTTCCCATTATCGAAGCTATATCGGGAATTGAAAGCATATCCCTTCTGGATATCGAACATTGTAGAAATCTTGCACTTGCTTCGGGAGTCGTTTATGGCACCTATATTTTGGTTCTTATGCTATTCCGTCATTTGGATTTACTTGCCGGAGTCCATGAACTTGCGAACTGGCTTATCCTCTTTGCTCTTTTCTTAAATACGCCTTTAATGATGGGTTTTGCGGTTTACTTTTCGCTTTGGCATGCATTACCATCCATCATTGAACAAATTGGATTCCTCAAAAAAAACCAACTGAAATACAGCTTTCATAAGCATGTGTTGAATATAGCCCCCTACACATTGTTGAGCATCGGTGGTATTTTCCTGGGGTTGTATTTTTTAAAGGATAGCTCCCTTGCAGCACAAACAGGAATCGGATTTATGTTTTTATCCATAATCACTATGCCTCATATTTTGCTAATGGATCGATTCCACGAGTTGAATTCTGAAAATGCGCCTTCCTCTGATTTTACAAGAACTGCAACTACATAGAGTTATTTTTCGTTGCGGGGTTTGCGAATTCAAAAAACAACCATGATGTTGATATTATTGAATCTGCTTTCGCTAATCATATTGGCGGCTGATTAGATTCTGTTTCCTACTTTTACGGATAATGCAAAGGCATTAGCCATGGATAAAATCGAACACATCGGCATTGCGGTAAAAGACCTGAAGACCGCTGGAGAAACATATACCAAAATATTGGGAATGCCGCCCTATAAAACAGAAACCGTCGAAAGCGAAGGCGTCAATACCATGTTTTTTCAAATTGGAGAAAGTAAGATTGAGCTGCTTGAATCGATTCATGCCGAAAGTCCCATTTCAAAGTTTATCGATAAAAAAGGAGAGGGTATTCATCATATTGCTTTCGGGGTTTCGGATATAAAGGCCGAGATGAAAAGACTTGAAGAAGAGGGGTTCACCCTATTGAATGCCGAACCGAAGTTGGGTGCCGACAACAAGTGGGTATGCTTTTTGCATCCAAAAGGAAGCCATGGTGTGTTGATAGAGCTGTGCCAAGATCGATAATCATGGCTAAAAGCAGCTATGTTTACCGTACTAATAATGGCATAATTGCTTTGACTTTGTCATCACAAAACTTGTGACAATGACTTCATTTTCGACTCAACGGATCATCACACCCTGTTTATCAATCACAGGTATGTAGGAAAAATTCTCCTCTGTAATGGTTTCGGGAAGAAAGGTGTACTTCTTGTCATAAATGGTGCTGCCAATATAAAAACTCACCCAATACTCGTTATTCAAACCGAACACCTCTCTGTCTATAGGCTCAACACGAACTGCGTTCGAGGGTTCAATATAATCAAAGAAGTGTCGCAATACAGAGGTCTTCACCTCCTCTCCATCACGCATGCCATACCCCCTACTGGTAACCAATACGCCATAAATTTGCTGTTTTTTCAGATTGATTAGAAACACATCCCATACGGTAAATTCGTGTGGGACTTCATCCTCGCCTAAATCAGGCACAATGGCCAACGCCAAATCTTCCACTTTGATTTCAGGAATATCCTTGAGCATATTCAGTCTTGTTACATTTTTTGCGGAGAACCGTACATTTTCATAGCTCCATCCAGAAAAATAGGTATATCTGTAGGCAAACCTGTGTTATCCTTTTCAGCTCTTTCATGACCTAATCGTACAATGACCATTTTTTGATCTGGTATGACAAATATATACTGTCCTAATATTCCACGAGCATAGTATGCCTTTTGTCCTAGATGCTCGTAGATCCACCATTGAAAACCGTAGGTTTGATTTGGCTTTCCTTCATCCATCAACGGTGAGGCAACTGTCATTTCCTGTATGAATTTTTCGGAAACGATTTGCTTTCCTCGCCATTTGCCCTTATTTAATACAAGCTGTCCTATTCGGGCAAAATCACGAGCGTTCGAATAAATGCAACAGTATGCTTTTTCATCACCATTTTTATCATCTAAACTCCATTGGGCATCGTGCTCTGCTCCCAAAGGCACCCAAAGCTTTTGTGTTGCATAATCGCTTAATGACATGTTGGTGGCCGCTTTCAAAACAATGCCTAAAACTTGCGTATCGGAGCTTCGGTACTCGAACTGCTTTCCCGGCTCTTCCACTACGCACAATTCATTCATTTGTTGTCTGAGCTTGGTGTCGTAGTAGGCGCGAGTTGTTGGGCTTGTAAGACTGGTGTACGATTCGTCATAATCGAGACCGGAGCTCATCATCAACAAATGGCGTATGGTTAGCTTTCTATTTTCTCCTTGATTGTATTCCGGATAGAACTCATGAACGGGTTGGTCGAGGCTTTTGATCTTACCTTCATCCAATGCTATGCCAACCAGTAGTCCTACAACACTTTTGGCCATGGAAAAAGAATTGGAAAGGGAGCTTTTGCCATATCCTTCATGATATTGTTCGTGTCTGATGGAGTCGTCTTTTACTATCAGGAAGGCCACCGAACGAAAACGGTTAATGGTGTTTTGCAAAGTGTCGGGGACGGGAGCTTGATTGTAATCGAGTCCCAATGGCCATGGCATCGGATTTTCTGCTTTGATAGTTCTGGTATGGAAAAGCTCCAGGTCATCTATGCCCACATAATTATAGACAAGTGCTTTATAATAATACCACTTACCTGAAAAGTAAAGCAATAAGTTTCCAACAACCAAAAACAGCAACAAGAAATGCCACCACTTGATATTACTTTTTTGCATCAGGAGTTATTTTCAGCAGATTGATGTTCGACCAAATGGAATTCGAATTTTTCAGACAAATGCTTTTTCAATCGGGATTTAACCTCATCCATATTCAGATCATATCCCAACTCCTTATTCAATGAAGTAACCTGCTTATCGGCAATGCCACAAGGGATGATATGGTTGAAATAATCCAAGTTCACATTCACATTAAAGGCAAATCCATGCATAGTAACCCACCTGCTGCAACGAACCCCGAAAGCACATATTTTTCTTGCCTTTTCGGGATAGTCCGCATCAATCCATACGCCGGTCAATTTTTCGATACGCGAACCCTTGATGCCATAATCGTTTAAGGTAAGAATAATGGCCTCCTCAAGAAAGCGCAAATACTTGTGGATATCGTTGAAGAAGCGATCCAAATCAAATATAGGATACCCTACTATTTGTCCGGGACCATGATAGGTGATATCACCACCCCTATTGATTTTGTAAAACACAGCATTGTTTGCTCCTAATTGTTTTTCATCAAGTAAGAGATGATCCTCCGTACCGCTTTTACCTAAAGTATAAACATGGGGGTGCTCACAAAAAAGCAGATGGTGGGTTTTGGGGGCGGGGTTCCTTTCCGGATCATCCCGGTAGGCCATTTTTGCGGAAACGATTTCATTCAATAACAACTCTTGATAGTCCCAGGTGGTTTTGTAGTCGGCCAATCCCAAATCCCTGAATAGAACAGTTTCCATATTACAAAGATAAACTTTTCAATAGCGGAATGGTCGCTATCTTTGCTACTTAATCAATCAAAAAATGGAATATAGAAAACTTGGTGGTTCGGGCTTACAAGTAAGCGCATTATCATTTGGCACATGGCTCACTTTTGGCAAACAGATCAGTGATGATACTGCAGAGGAGTTGATGATTACCGCATACGAAGGTGGTGTCAACTTTTTCGATAATGCAGAAATTTATGCCAGAGGGAAGTCGGAGATTGTAATGGGCAGCATACTTAAAAAAATGAATTGGGATCGCTCCTCATATTTGGTTTCCAGTAAAGTATTTTTTGGTCTAGGAGATACCAAACCCAACCAGCGGGGTTTGTCCCGCAAACATATTGCAGAGGGCTGCCACGGTGCTTTAAAAAGGCTCCAAGTAGATTACATAGATTTGTTCTTTTGCCATCGCCCCGACAAAAACACACCCATCGAAGAAACCGTGTGGGCCATGCACAATTTGGTCCTACAAGGGAAAATCCTCTATTGGGGGACATCCGAATGGAATGCGTCTGAAATCATGGAAGCCATCATGGTGGCAAAAACCCACCATTTGGTTGGACCCACTATGGAGCAACCCGAATACAACATGTTCCGTAGGGAGAAGCTTGAGCATGAGTATTTGCATTTATTCAAACATCACGGATTGGGAACCACCATATGGTCTCCGCTCGCATCCGGACTATTATCTGGCAAATACCTAAAGGGTTTCCCCGATGACACCAGGCTTGGTATTGAAGGCATGGATTGGTTGAAGAATCGTGTTCTTCGGGAAGAGAAAATTGAGAAGGTGCGCAACCTAAAAACGATTGCCGATAGGCTCGGACTTTCATTGGCGAAACTTTCCCTAGTATGGTGCTTAAAAAACAATCATGTTAGTACGGTCATTCTTGGCGCATCTAAAGTGGATCAGCTTAAAGAAAACTTGACTGCGATGGATGCCCTTCCGCTTTTAACAGAAGAAATTCTAGCGGAAATAGACGCTGTTTTGGGAAACAAACCAATGCTTCCGGAATTTTAAGAATCTAACCAATCCACACAACGGTTTTTACAAAAATTGGTGAGATTGGCCTTATATTTTTCCGAGCTCACCTTTGAGGTAGTCAATCACCTTGACTTCCGTAGCATCTATGTTCTTTATTTCAGAAAGATACCAAGAAACCCAGTCACCAAAATGTACAAGATACATACTGCGCTGAAGGTGGGTAGATCCTTTTGAATAAACCTCAAAAACAAAAGGTGTATATTTTGAAACTATGCCCTTTGTAAAATCCATTCGTGCGGAGGTTCTGGGATAATCCGTTTCGTTGCGGAAAAAAACAACAGCCAATTTGTCGTTAGTAGTAGTCCAACCGACCAATTCATTATGATTCATTTCCGGCAATGCATGGTGCCAACAAAGCATTTTGGAATTCTCATTGATTTGCTGCCTGAATCGAATACAAACCCCCTCATAATCGGATTGTGAGTAAATAACAGCTGTTTTGCGATGCAGCTTTTCGGATAGATAATAAGCGTCGGAACAAATATGCTCCTCCTCATAGTCTAACAAGTGAATGGTTGCCTCTAAATCCGATTTAAACCCATCTCCGATGAGACTAAAACCATTTAAGACAAAAAGTAACTGCGTCAATGAATATGCCAAACAAGCCCTAGGCGGCATCCCTCCCGGAATAATGATATGGTCGTATCCAGCCGATCGAGCCATTTCAAGAATTTTACCTCCGGATGTCACGCAAACAATGGTTGCACCCTTAGACATACACAACTCCATGGCAGATATGGTCTCTTCGGTATTGCCCGAATAAGATGACACTATCACCAAGGTACTAGGCCCAACAAACGATGGGATAAAATAATCCTTGTTAACAGTAATTGGGACACAGATTTCCCTTTCTACCAACTGTGACACTATACTTCCTCCGATACCGGATCCGCCTAAGCCCGTAATTAAAACATTTCGAATTTCCTGGTTGGGTTTGGAAAAAACAGCCTTACTGCCAATTTCCATGGCCTGTCTCAATTGGGCGGTAAATGATGCTATAAGCTCTTTCATATAAAATCCAAAATATAGGCAAATTTAACAATTCGAGCGCTAACAAAAACAGGGGGTATTTGTATATTTGATTATGAAAACCAAGTTTTTTGCAGTGTTTGTTTGTACGCTTCTAGTGGCCTGCACCAGCAAGGATGGTGATTTCACTATGTTTTCTATTGACGAAGACCTTCAATTGGGAAAACAAATATCAGAAGGCATCAAAAACGACCCGAACACCTATCCCATCGTAAAAAGAAGCGAAGCTCCTAGGGAGTATCAAAAACTGGACCGCATTCTGAAAAGCATACTCGCATCGGATGAGATTCTTCATAGAAACGAGCTTGCTTGGGAGTTGAGCCTGATAGATAACGATACAATCTACAATGCCTTTTGCACACCAGGCGGTTACATTTATGTTTACACCGGATTGATGAATTTCGTAGGCTCAGAAGATGAATTGGCAGGCATCATTGCACACGAAGTAGCTCACGGGGACCTTAGACATAGTACTGATCAGCTTACAAAGCAATATGGGATTCAAACGCTTATTGGGCTGCTAATTGATTCGGACGCTCAAATTATTGCCGATATAGGCGCTACACTAATTCAATTGGGCTACAGCCGAAGTGATGAGGCTGAAGCCGATCGCTTCGCTGTTAGGTATTTGAAGGATACCCCCTACAAACCTGATGCTTTCGCTGATTTCTTTTCGAGACTTGAGCAGAAAGATGGTAATATGGGTATTTTTCAATTTCTGAGCACACACCCAGACCCAGGAAACCGAGTTGAAAAAATAAAAGAAGAAGCTCGTCTAAATTGAAAAAGCGCTCTTCACATTCAAACTTTCCTGTCTTTTTCGGAAAAATCTCTCAGCATATTCGATTGTAGGCGTATGGCCTCATCATGTATCTGAAGAAAAATATTTCTTACAAACTCTTGGTTGAGTCCGTGGGTCCGTGCCATATCCATACAGTTATCAATGATGGACTTCCACCTCTCTAATTGAAGCACACTGACATTGTTCTCTCTTTTAAGATTTCCCAACTCCTCTATCAGTGAAATCCGCTGAACAAGGAGTTCCAAAAGCCGCTCGTCTACATGATCAATCTTGTTACGCAACTCCCCGACCTGATTCATAACCGCGGTTTCTTCGAAAGAGCGAACCCTTTGGGTTAAGTTAGACACAATAGCATGTAGCTCAACAGGGCTAACCTGTTGATCGGGATCGCTGAGCGCCGACTTGGGGTTCACATGAGTTTCTATCATCAGACCCTCTAAATCCAAGTCATATGCCTGTTGAGCAATAGAAAAAAGATGAGTGGTGTTTCCTGCTATATGACTGATGTCGCAAATGACGGGAAGCTCGGGATGCAATGACTTTAGAGCATGAACAAGTTGCCACCTTGGCACATTTCGATATCCGGAGTTTTCGTAAGCATGGAAACCCCTATGAATGGCCACCAGTTTTTTCTGTCCCATTCGCTGAAATCGCTCCAAACCTCCAATCCACAAATGCAAATCAGGATGGAGAGGATTCTTGACAAAAACAGGTATGTCTATTCCACGAAGCGATTCAGCTAATTCCTGAACCAAAAATGGATTTCCTGTTGTTCGAGCACCCACCCAAAACATATCTATTCCGATGGATAAAGCCGCCTCCACATGTTGCGGAGTCGCCACTTCTGTAATAGTGCGCATTCCGGTTTGGCTGCCCGCATCTTTCAACCATCTCAAGCCATCTACACCCGACCCTTCGAAATTTCCTGGACGGGTTCGTGGCTTCCATGATCCAGCCCTAAGAATATTGTTGGGAAAGTGTTCGGCGATACCTTTTGCCGTTTCCAACATCTGTTCGGCCGACTCGGCACTGCATGGTCCTGCAATCAGCACTTTGCCGGAGTTAATATGAAGCCATTCGTTTCTATGATTCACTATCTGATTATTCGCTCTGTGATTAAGTAAGAAACAAAGGTAGACCAAAGAGGTTTCTCGATGGATTATTCTCTTATTTTTTGGTTTCTTTGTTAGTGGAATCACTTCTTCCCAATTGCAACCATGAGTCAGAAAATCAAACAGTTAGAAGATAGGCGAGCCGCTGCTTTAGAAGGCGGTGGCGCCAAGAGAATTGAGGCACAGCACAAGAAAGGCAAATTAACAGCCCGGGAAAGACTTCATTTCCTTTTGGATGAAGGTTCTTTCGAGGAAATAGGAATGTTGGTGACCCACCGCTCTCGCGATTTCGGTCTTGATAAGGAGTTGTATCCCGGTGATGGCGTAGTAACCGGATATGGAACCATTCATGGCAGATTGGTTTATGTATACTCTCAGGATTTTACCGTTTTTGGAGGCTCACTATCCGAGACGCATGCGGCAAAAATCTGTAGAATTATGGATATGGCCATGAAAAACGGGGCGCCGGTAATTGGCTTGAATGACTCTGGAGGTGCACGAATTCAAGAGGGAGTGGTTTCACTTGGAGGATATGCTGATATTTTTTATCGCAACACCTTGGCATCTGGAGTGGTTCCACAGATCAGTGCCATCATGGGACCATGTGCAGGAGGCGCCGTGTATTCTCCTGCCATCACCGATTTTATCATGATGGTTGAGAACACCTCATACATGTTCGTTACCGGACCCAATGTGGTAAAAACCGTCACGCATGAAGAAGTAACATCCGAAGAATTAGGTGGAGCCTCCACTCATTCCACTAAATCCGGAGTTACCCATTTCTCATGTGCAAATGAAATCGAATGCATCAACAATATCAAAAAGCTGTTAAGCTATATCCCATCCAATTGTGAAGAACAGCCTCCATTCTCCGATTATGAGGGCGGTGAAGAATCAAGACCGAAGCTTTCCGGCATTATACCAGAGAACCCAAACCAGCCCTACGACATTCGCGAAGTGATTCACGAAGTGATCGATGAAGGAAGCTTTTTAGAAGTTCACAAAGATTTCGCGGAAAACATTGTTGTGGGATTCGCTCGGATTGCCGGTCGAAGCATTGGTGTTGTGGCCAACCAGCCTGCCTTTCTGGCTGGTGTACTCGACATACATGCATCTACGAAGTCGGCTCGATTCGTTCGCTTTTGCGACTCCTTTAATGTACCGCTGCTTGTATTTGAAGATGTGCCTGGCTTCCTTCCCGGCACCGACCAAGAGTGGAATGCCATTATCACGAATGGTGCAAAACTGCTTTATGCGTTTTGTGAAGCCACGGTGCCACGAATTACTGTCATCACACGCAAAGCCTATGGAGGAGCTTATGATGTGATGAATTCCAAACATATCGGCGCCGATATGAATTATGCATGGCCTACGGCAGAAATTGCGGTCATGGGAGCGAAAGGAGCCGCCGAAATCATCTTCCGCAAGGAAATAGCAGAATCTGACAACCCCGAGGCCAAATGGAAAGAAAAGGAACAGGAGTACAACGATCTTTTTGCAAACCCATACAAAGCAGCTGAGCATGGATATGTGGACGAAGTCATTCGTCCCGAAGAAACCCGACAGAAACTCATCAAAGCTTTCCGTATGCTGGAGAACAAAGTAGCCCATCTTCCTAAAAAGAAGCATGGAAACATCCCACTTTAGAACAAACATTTCCCACACATTCGAATCAAACCGATGAATATCCTATTGCTGGGTTCTGGTGGAAGAGAAAACGCTTTTGCCTGGAAAATCTCCCAAAGCCCTCTGTGCGGCAAGCTTTTCATAGCTCCTGGCAATGCAGGAAGCACACGATTCGGAACCAACATAGCTGTATCCGCGACTGATTTCGACAAGATAAAAGAAGTTGTTGTTGATAATGACATCAACTTGGTCGTTGTGGGTCCAGAGGATCCATTGGTGAAAGGTATTCGCGACTACTTTGAATCAGATCCACTATTGTGTCATATTCCAATGGTTGGTCCTGGCAAGGCAGGAGCAATGCTAGAGGGTAGCAAAGATTTCTCGAAAAAATTCATGTTTCGTAATGGAATACCAACTGCCAAGTATGCTACCTTTTCCTCTGAAAACATAGAATCGGGTATGGAATTCCTCGAATCCATGTCTGCCCCCTATGTGTTGAAGGCGGATGGATTGGCAGCTGGAAAGGGTGTATTGATATTGGATAACTTATCGGATGCCAAAAAAGAGTTGCGATCGATGTTAATTGATTCGAAATTCGGTGAAGCCTCTTCAACTGTTGTCATAGAAGAATTTCTTTCAGGTATCGAGCTAAGTGTTTTCGTATTGACTGATGGAAAAGATTATGTTATTCTGCCTGAAGCCAAAGACTACAAGCGAATTGGAGAAGGCGATACCGGATTAAATACCGGAGGCATGGGTGCTGTATCGCCCGTTCCATTCGCTGATAGTAGTTTTATGGAAAAAGTGGAGGAACGAATTGTAAAGCCAACCATACAAGGGTTGGCTAATGAGGGCATTCCATACGCTGGATTCATTTTCATCGGATTGATGCGCGTTGATAGCGATCCGTTCGTTATTGAATACAATGTTCGTATGGGTGACCCAGAGACCGAAGTTGTTCTGCCTCGCATTCAAAGTGATTTGGTGGAATTGCTTATTGGCTCCGCTACCGGAAAATTGAAAGATGTGGCAATGGAAATCTCGGATCAAACTGCCTTAACGGTTATCATGGCATCAAGAGGTTATCCAGGAGAAATTGAAAAAGGTAAAACAATCAGTGGAATGGAAGATTGCGTTGGAAGTTTGGTATTTCATGCAGGAACAACCATGAAGGATGGCAACCTTCAAACATCCGGAGGACGGGTATTTGCCATTACATCTGTTGGAGCCAATATAGCTGATGCTAAAGAAAAATCGATGCAGTGTGCACACTGCATCGATTTCGATGGAAAATATTTTAGAAGAGACATAGGCGAGGACTTGATGAAGTTCGCCTGAACAAATCAGTCGTTATCGGCCAAATAATTACGGCCGCCTTTGCGCACCTGCTCGCCATAAAAAAGCCAGTAGAAAGTTCCAACAAAACCAACAATAATGAAGAAGATGTTTACCATTCTACCCATTGGTTTTGCAAGAGCAAATATCCATTCAAATAAATCAGCGATTCCGTACCAAACTGCATCCATGATGTATCTTATTTTTATGCAAAAATAATTCATTTTTAATAGCCCGTCAAACTCGGTCTTATAAAGACCAAAACAAAAAAATGTAGTTTAAGTAAATGATTGTTAGGTTATTAAAAAACTCTCACCCAGCAGGATATGTCATAGCGCCAATGCTGTTGGTGATCATTGCTACTGTTTGGGGAGCACAATCAAGTGTGACTCCGGATTGGCATCCAATGCCGTTATACCACTTGCTGTCCGGCGTTTCGGTCATGCTGCCTGAATGGCTCACCAGTGGCTTAGCCTGTATTTTAGTTGGATTGCAAGCCTTCCATTGGAACAAAGTAGTGGCAACTCACGAGGTGCTTTATAAAAAATCTTTGTTACCCCTATTGCTCTTCGTGGCCATTGCGATTGCGATGCCCGGCTTTCTAACAATTTCACCCATTCTGTTTGTTGTATCGCTAATTGTTTTGATTTGCGACAAGCTATTTAAAATTTATAAAAACCCAGGCCCCTTGCCTCTGATCTTCGACTCTGCCTTTCTGGCGTCGTTGTCGGCATTGATCTGGTTCCCATCTATCTTCCTTCTACCATTCATTGTCATTGCCGTATCAATGCTAAAAACTATCAATGGCCGAGATTTGATGATTGTCATCATAGGATTTTCAATACCCTTTTTCCTTGCGTTCGTTATCCTGTTTTGGTTTGATGCAGTTAGTATCCAAAATATATTACTGCCATGGCAAACTCTTGGCTTAGAATCTGGATTGCTGGAAGATTCGACATCAGTTTGGATTATCGGGTTGTATTCCTTCACAACTATATTGTCTATATGGCGTATCAATAGAAATTTCTATAAAAACGCTACGAAAGTCCGATATTTCCAGCAAACCGTATTCCTGCTGTACTTTTTTTCACTTTTGGCTTTGGTGTTTGCGCACTCGAGCAATATACAAACCTTCTACATACTCTCCATTCCACTAACAACGATGCTGTCATATTATTTCTTAGCTGGCAAAAAACAATGGTGGGCCGAGCTGCTTTTCGCCAGCATCCTTGCATTTGGAATTTGCGTTCAATCTGGGTTGTTGAATTAATAGCAGTTGTATTCAGAGATAAATACTACATCAAACAGGGTGCATGGCTTGGATGCGCTCAGAGGAATTGCCATACTGCTTGTTCTACTTAGGCATCACCCCCTGAACGAATGGACCCAGAAAATAGGGTGGATTGGAGTGGATTTGTTTTTTGTGATTAGTGGATTCTTAGTCTCTGGTTTATTGTTTGACGAATTTCAGAAAAACGGACGAGTGAATGTCCTAAGGTTTCTGCTAAGAAGGTTATTGAAAATCTATCCCCTCTATCTTATTGTGATCGGCATTTATTTGATTTGCCTACCTGGATCATTCACTTATAGAGGACTAATGATAGACCTGGTAATGTTGCAGAACTATCTATATGGATGGGGAAATGTTTTTGCTGCTAGTTGGTCGTTGGCTATAGAGTTACATTTTTACTTATTCATCGGCATGTTGTTCGGTTTGGCAAACTTGATTAACACTAGAAAAAACATGCCGTTTAACTATGGTTATCGCAGTAGCATAATTCCAATTGCCATCATTTTTATATTGATTTGCTGTTTGATGCTTCGGCTACAACATTTCTTCAATCAGGACTCAGTAGGCGTAACCTTAATAACAATGTCGCACTTAAGATTGGACTCTCTTTTCGCTGGAGTGCTCGTATCGTGGGTCTTCCGTTTCAAAAAGAAACTGCTATATGATTTTGTAATAAAACACCAGATGACATTGGCTTTTGTTGCTATGGCCCTGGTTTCTTGGACACCATTCATTGAAATTTTAGACTCGGGTTTTGGAAAAACAATTGGTTTCAGCCTCCTATATATTGCTTTCTCAATCCTACTGCTTTTAACCATCGTAGAGCCCAAAAAAACGATTTCTCACACGCAACCAAAAAGCTTTCGAGTTATATTAAAAACGCTTGGCAAAATAGGATTGGCTTCATATGGTATCTATCTGATACATGGCTTAACAAATATCCTCTATGAAGGGGTAAAAACAACGGCTGATATTGATCCCGGACCATATTGGGGATTTTTGATTACATCAACAACAAGCATTGTGGCAGGGTGGGTGTTAACAAATTTTATAGAGGCTAAAATACTTCTATTCAGAGACCGAAAAATACCTGCGGGGAACTAAGTACCAATCGTAACTTATTCGTGGAAGTAAACCCTTTTGACGCGTTGCGAAACAGAAGTCAATACCTCATAGGGAATAGTTTCAAGATCTTTCGCCATGTCAATAATGGTGTATCCTGGCCCAAAAACAATGACTTCATCACCCTCATGTACATCCAACCCTGTTACATCAATCATGGTCATATCCATGCATATATTACCAACAATTGGACATTTTTTGCCAGCTATCACCATATTTCCTTTCCCATTCGATAGCCTACGGTTTAATCCATCTGCATAGCCTATTCCAACAGTGGCAATTTGGGCATCCCGATCCATCTTGCCTTTCCTGGAATACCCCACTGTCTCTTGAGCTTTGACAATCTTGATTTGTGAGATGGTGGCGCGCAGTGTGGATACGAATTCCAATTGCTTTTGTTCATGCATGGTGGCGGCAACCCCATGCAATCCAATTCCCAACCTTACCATTTCAAACTGATATTCGGGAAATCGTAATATTCCAGCTGAATTCAAAACATGTCTTCGTATCGAATAGTTAAAATGCCGACATAACTGGCCAGACATCTCTGTAAAGCGTGCTGTCTGTTGTTTGGTGAAGGCATCGTGATTTGATTCATCACTGGCTGCCAAGTGAGTGAATATGGTAGCAATCTTCAAATGTTTCAGATTGCCTATTCGAATCACCAATTCGTTCACTTCTTCTTCTGTAAAGCCAAGTCTACGCATCCCCGTATCCAACTTCAGGTGAATTGGAAAGGGCTCTGTGGATTCATTTTGCCTGCGTCTCTTAACGGCCTCACTGAAGTGATTCAAAATACGAAAGCTATATATCTCCGGCTCCAATTTATAATCCACCATGGTATCGAAACTCTGCTCCTCGGGGCTCATAACCATGATTGGCAAAGTGATTCCAGCTTTTCGAAGCTCCACTCCTTCATCGGCGTAAGCCACCGCCAGATAATCCACTCGATGGAATTGAAGCAGGTTAGCTATTTCGAAACTGCCGCTACCATAGGAGAAGGCCTTAACCATAACCATTACAGCCGTGTCGGGCCGAAGCCTCGATTTGAAAAAATTAAGGTTGTGTACTACAGCGTTCAAATTAATCTCCAGGACTGTTTCATGCGCCTTTTGCTGGAGCATCCTGACAATCCGTTCGAAGCCGAAAGACCTTGCGCCTTTGAGCAAAATAGTCTCGTTGGAAAACATCCCTCCATGAAGTCCACTCAAAAATGAATCGGTGTCATTGAAAAAAACAGATTCACAATTGAAGCGGTTGGCCTGTCGGGATATGGCCGGCCCTATTCCTATAAGGCGTGAGACTTGTTTCTTTTCGAGCAACTCACCAACTTCGGTGTAAAGCGCTTCCTCGTTTTTGCCACTTTGAAGTATATCGGAAAGTATAATGGTTTTACGCGGATGTTGCTTTTGTTGATTCAAGAAGTCAAGAGCGATGGTAAGAGAACCTATGTCGCTGTTATAGCTATCATTGATAATGGAACAGTTGCTGATGCCGTCCTTCATCTCTAACCTCATTGCCACTGGAGCCAGTGCGAGCATACGCTCCGAAATAACATCATGATCAATTTGAAGCATCAACATCAATGCCCAACAATGGATGGCATTCTCAATGGATGCATCATCGGAAAAGGGAATACGGATATGGACAAATCGATTTTGGAAAATACCTTGTATCTCCGTTTCGCCATTTTGTCTTGTGATGCGTCCGATTTGCAAATCGGCTGGATGCCTTTTTGACCATGTGAAAACTTCAAGGTCTTGAGGCAAAAAATCGGCGTGGTTCAATTTGTCAGCAATCACCAGATAATCGCGGCAATAGATCAGCTTTTTACAATGTTTGAACAAACGCAGCTTCTCAAGCGCCTTTTGATCCATTCCCGAAAAATGTTCATCATGTGCCGAGCCAAGATTTGTAAAAATTCCTATATCCGGCCGGATGATGTTGCCCAGCTTCTCCATTTCTCCCGGCTCAGATATACCCGCCTCGAATATCGCAAGGTCGTTGGAAGATTGCATATCCCAAACCGACAAAGGAACTCCAATTTGGGAGTTATAACTTTTAGGGCTTCTAACGATGTGAAAATCGTCTCGAAGCAATTGAAACAGCCACTCCTTAACTATGGTCTTACCGTTGCTACCTGTAATTGCAATCACAGGATAACTGAACAACGACCTGCGATGTGCAGCAAGTTTTTGCAAGGCAACCAATGCATCGCTTACTACAATGAAACTGGAATCAGGAAATGCGGTAGCGCATTCCGGTCTGCTCACCACAAAGGACCTAACACCGGCTGCATGCAAGTCAGGAATGAACTCATGCCCATCTCGCCGATCACCACGCATTGCAAAAAACAACGACGCAGAAGGCGCCAGCATTTTACGGCTATCGGTTAGCAAATGCCTTACCGGTTCTGTTTGAGAAATGGGTCCAACCAGTTTACCTCCAAGAATGGAAGCTATTTCGTTTATCGTATAGGGTTGCGTAGGCAACTGATTCGAATTTATGATTTGCGTCGGGCCTTGACAAAACAAGCCCGGCAAAGAGGGATGTAACTCTCTTTCTCACCTAACATCACCAAACCATCTTCGTTGATCGTGCGATGCGAATGATTGGCCAAGTCGCCACAGTGCATGCATATGGCATGTACTTTGGTAATGTAATCTGCAATGGCAAGGAGATTGGGCATTGGTCCAAATGGGTTACCCAGGTAATCCATATCCAATCCAGCTACTATTACGCGGATTCCCTGATTGGCCAACTGTTCACAAACCTGCGGCAAGCCATCATCAAAAAATTGAGCCTCGTCAATACCTACCACATCCACATCATTACAAAGAAGTAAAATATTCGCAGATGCAGGCAACGGCGTGGACACTATTGAATTGGCATCATGGGAAACGATATTTTGCTCGTCGTAGCGCTGGTCAACTTGCGGCTTGAAAATTTCCACTTTTTGTTTCGCAATCCGAGCTCGTTTCAGTCTTCGAATCAACTCCTCAGTTTTTCCAGAAAACATGGAGCCACAAATGACTTCGATGGCCCCTTTGCGGAACCCAGAAATATGTCCTGGTGTTTCTATAAACATATTGCGATTGCTGCCGGCTTCAAAAATACCAACGAGGGAGATAGTATCAAAGAATGGTTTTCAGTTATTGGCGAAACCCGCCAAGTTTGCATCACGGTTTTCCAAGCCACAAGACAACTCATCTTCCCTGTAGTTTCTCGCTGAGGAGAAGAGGGAATGACAAGGCTGAGGCTTTGCGGATTCGGAATCCTTGTTTCTCAACTGCTCCATCAATTCACGGCGCATGATGAGAAGATTTTCCAAAGTATCGGAAGCTTCAGATTTAGATTGATCCGGGGGGTAGGTCATCATAATCTGATACGAAGGTAGTGGTTTGACCAAAGATGACCTAGCATCGGACTCATTATGGACTTTAATGTTTGTTAATCAGCGACTTAAAACAAGGAAGGGTTGCCCGTTTCATTCCATTGGAATGGATTAGATTTGTGCTTAGAAAAATTATCAATGATGAAATTCGGAGTTGTTGTTTTCCCAGGTTCCAATTGCGACCGTGATATGCAGTATGTGCTCAGTAATGTCCTTGGGCAGAAAACCGCCATGCTTTGGCACAAGGACCACGACTTGCAAGGGTGTGATTTTATCGTATTGCCGGGAGGCTTCTCATATGGCGACTATTTGAGATCAGGAGCGATTGCGCGCTTTTCGCCAATTATGCAGGAGGTGATGGAGTTTGCCGAAAAAGGTGGATTTGTTTTGGGTCTTTGCAACGGTTTCCAAATCTTGACCGAGTCTAGGCTTTTGCCGGGAGCTTTACTTCACAACGATTCACGCAAATTCATATGTAAGAATGTCCACTTGCGATGCGAAACGGATGAATCATTGATTACATCCAAGCTGCGTGTTGGACAAGTGCTGCAGATCCCAATCGCCCACGGCGAAGGGAAATATTTCGCCGATGATCAAACCATGCAATCCTTGCGTGAAAACGATCAAGTGCTGTTTAGATACTGTGATGAGCATGGCCACAGTAACGACGAATCCAATCCCAACGGGGCCACTGATTATATAGCTGGAATCTGTAATAAAAACAGGAATGTTTTTGGAATGATGCCTCATCCTGAAAGAGCATCCGACCCCGTGCTTGCTAACAACGATGGCAGAGCCATATTCGATTCCATCCTCAACATGGCCGATATCCACACAGGTCGCTAAAAAAGTTTTTTATATTGAAGCCGTCTGTTTGCCTAATCACCATCGGTCTGGCTCTGTTTATGGCCTGCAACTCCCCATCCAAGCCGCAACGGGAAAAAATAGAGGCTCTGCTTGGCGATTTTGTTTTTGTTGAAGGAGGGGCTTTTGTAATGGGCGACAGCATCAACGACCCAAACGGTCATATCTCCCATGTACCACATGAAGTAAGGATGGATGGATTTCACATGCAGTCCAAGGAGACGACGCAGGATGTATATTCATTGGTGATGGGTGAAAACCCGAGCGCCGACCAATCTTGGAAAGACTTACCGGTATCTGAAGTTTCATGGAATGATTGTATGATTTTTTTGGAAAAACTGAACAGCCTCACTGGTGGAAACTATAGGCTGCCAACGGAAGCCGAGTGGGAGTATGCTGCCCGTGGTGGAGCCCTAGGTTCGAACCAATTATTCAGTGGCTCCAACGACCCGGATTCAGTAGCTTGGCACCGTGGCAACAGCAAAGGCAGAATTCAACCTGTTGGCCTGCTTAAGCCTAATAGCTTGGGTATTTATGACATGAGTGGCAATGCGTGGGAATGGTGTAGTGATTTTTACGGAGACTATCGCACCGACTCCAGCCAACGCCACAATCCAGTTGGAATAGACTATGGAGTCATGAAGGTTTTCAGAGGAGGCTCCTTTGGAGACTCTGCCAGATATTGCAAAACTTCCTCACGGTTTTATACCGATCCTTTATTGAGGTATCCAAGCATTGGTATGCGCCTTGTGAAAGACAAGGCACCATCAGGGCAAAACAGGTAAATCAGAGTTCCTTCAACACATCCTTGGCTTGCTTGTCGTTGGGGTCAATGACAAGTACCTTCTTCCAAAAAGACCGAGACATTTCCTTATCCTTTTTCAAGAAATAATAATATCCCATATATCTGTAGGATTCCAACAAGCCCGCTTTGTATTTGTCGGGATTCGCGCTATCGGCTTCCGCCAATACAATGTATCGTTCGTATGCGGGGAAGGCTCTTCCTTCTTTAGAGTCTGGATCGAGGTTGGCTGATGTTTTAGCCTTCATAAGGAATCCGGGAGCCCAATTGGGTTGTATCTCACATACTTTTGTGAAGATGGAGTCCGCGAGATCATATTCTCGAAGCATCAATGCTGCTCGACCGAAATTATAGTTATCGGCTGATGTGAGTGGAAAGCGCCCTGACTTGTTTCTGTAAATCTCTTTTGCTTCGATGTATTTGTTCTTTTTCATCAGAAGGTTTCCGGTCTCTGTGTATAATGCACCATCGGCATCTTCAAAAGTGAGCGCCTTTTGCAAAGCTAAAATGGCCAACGAATCGGAATTATTCTTCTGGTAGTACTTAGCCAAATACTCATAATCCCTGGATTGGATATTGGCCGAATCCGCTTTAGCAAAAAAAGATTCCATCTGTTTCAAGCCATCTGCAAACTTGCCCAATTCAAAATTCGTATATGCAAGGATTTTGATTGCAGCCAGGTTATCGGGGTCCTTGCTAGACACAAAGAGGGCTGCATCTTCAGCCTCCTTGAATTTTTTTGCAGCAAACAGATAACGACTCAGTTGAATTCTTGCCCTCATATCTTCAGGTGCACGGTTGAAATACTCAGCATAAGCGCGAGCGCCCAAATCCACTTCTCCCATTTCAAAATGCACCTCGGCTTTATGAAGTAGCGCTTGGGTGAATTCGGGGTTTAGCTTGATTGCCATATCCAATTCGCCCATTGCGGCGGAAGGGTTTTTTATACGGCGATAGGCAAGCCCCTTCCTATGATATGAAATCGATTTCTTAGAGTCGGCGTCTATGGCGTTGTTATAAAAATTCAATGCCGTTCCATGATCTCCTTGAGCAGCAAAGTAGTCTCCCTTCAAAATCAACCAATCGGGATTGGGCTGTTTGAGTTGCTTTTCCAAAATGTTAATCCAGTTAAGTGCATAGCCAAGATCCTTCGACTTGAATTTGAAAAAAGCGCGTGTGACTTCCATCAGCAAAAGAGGAGACACATTTTTGGGGGTTTTTAAAACAGGCTCAAACATCAACTTGGCTGCTTCGGCGTTGTTGCTATAGACAATGTATATCGTTTTCGCTCCAACAACAAATGGATCGGTTGCAGAAAGCTTTTCCGCTTCCGCAAACAATGATTTGGCAGTTGCTCCATCGCCTTCGTTGATGGCGAGATTCATTTTAAAAAAGCATAGGGCTCCAGGATCCGATGTGCCTTTGAAAGCATACAGGCATTGCTTGGCTCTGGCATAATCGCCGATTTCAATATAAGTGTTACAGGTTGCGTAATCCTGTGCGTGGATGGTTAATGGAAACAGGATTAGTAAGGCCAGTGATAATAACTTTCCCATGGCGTTGTAGGTTTTAGTTTTCTATTTGTATTTCCCGTGGTGGGATTTGTATCGGTGCAGCGCCAAATAAGCGAATGATCCTTTGACCTTCAGAACTAGCCACCCAAGCAGCAAAACCTGTGGCAGGACCCGCATAGGGTTCTGAAGTGACCATGAGTAGCGTTCTGGTCAACGGATATTCTTTGGTAAAAACCGTAGATTGCGACGGCATAATTTGATTTGATAGGCTATCAACAAAGGGCATTATCTGTATTCGCTCCATTCTTGATTTGACCTCCTTTGATTTTCTTTCACAAAGATAACTCCAAGACACCAACCCCACTTCCTTATCGCTGGCGGATACCCTTTCGATGATGGCGAGCTGATTTCCTACCAACTCCCACTCCATTCCACAGAAGGAGCGTAGGCTATTCGCCATAAAGTAACTGTTATCGGAATCGCTTCTATCGGTAACCATGTATTGCGGCTTGTTGGCATTTAGAAAGGAGAAACAACTATCATGCCGCAAGGAAAAAGGATAGACTGGTAAAGTGTCAATGCCTCTTTTTGAAATCATTACAATAGCATCCCTCATGATCGGCGACACCTTCGGGAAAACCCCTCGCTGAACCAAAGCCAAAGAATCGTTCGGAGAAAGCGCTTGGGTGGTAAGCAGCATTCTCACATTCTTATTTAACAACCTTTTATAAGGATTTCCCTTTTGTGTGGTGTCTATCTGAATGTTAACCAGGTCGTAAAGTCCCATATAGGTTTCGGTAAGCACCTTGGCAACAGGATAATGTGCTTCGTCAGTTTGGATGATAAAGCTTCCAGATAAGGGATCTCCTTTATCCTCGACCGTACTGCCCGAATTGCATCCGATAACGAATAATATAGAATAGAGACAAGTGGAACAGAAAAACAGACTCTTCATTGTTTCGCTTTTGTTCTTGAGCGAATAGCTATAAAAAGCCGATACGCTCCATAAACAAATATAACCCATCCTGCAATGGAAAGATCCATGGTTCCCGGATCAGGATTCAAGGCTAGCATGAGACCAGCCCCCATGTATATCAACGCAATGATTACATGGTAGGCAAAAGTCCTGAAAACGCCGTTGAGACGGTTCACTTGAGCGAAAACCTGATGGGGAGGTTGTATTGCACAATTACTGCTTGTCCGCGCTGTTTTCCAGCACGCCATGACGGCATGTTGCTAACCACTCGCACGGCTTCTTGATCGCAGCCTCCGCCTATTCCCCTGAGGACCTTTACTTCGTTTACCTTGCCATCTTTTCCTACCTGGAAAGTGACAAAAACGGTGCCTGTTATTCCGTTTTCACGGGCTACTGCAGGGTATTTGATGTTATCGGAGAGATATTTTACGAGCGCGGATTCTCCACCTGGGAAGGAAGGCATCTCTTCTACGATTGTGAAAATTTCGGGCGGAGCCTCCACTGGTGCTTCTTCTGTAGGAAGATCGATGGCATTTGGGTCACCTTCTTGGGTAACTACGCCAGCTGCTACTTCCTTCAATTCTTCTTGAGTTGGGGGTGGTTCATCGTCTGGAACTTCCTCATCTTTTACTACCACCGGAGGGGTGAACTTGATGGTTTGTTGCACAGGTGGCGGAGGTGGTACAGGCGGTGGAGGAGGTTGAGTTTCGTCGATAGGAGGCGGTTGCATTAAGGTCACTTCCGTTTCAGAGAAGGCATTGTTCTCTCCCACCTGCTCATTGATTAATTTCATTATCAATGGAAGGCAAATGAATAGGACTATGGCAATAGTGGAGATAATAAATGCCCTCATAATGGTCTTACTGTAACCTTTACGGATCACATAGGCACCATAGTCCTTATTTCTTTCTTCGAAGACCATCTCCAAACGGCCTTCATTGATACAGTTTTCCCAAGCAATTTTCATGGCGCAGAGAATTAAATTTTTTCGATCATTTCTATCTCAACCGGGGTGATGTCTACTATGGCATAACGACCAATGTGACAAACCGCCATCTCGTCGAGCACATCTACAAGATTCTCGTAGTTGGCATTTTCCATAGATTTGATCAAAACAATCAGACCAAGCTTGTCTTGTTTGATTTCGCCCAACCTTTTCTTGTACTCTGGGGTTTTTATCAATCCTTTGTTAAGGGAATCGCGCAATACTTCGGCACGGTTAAAGACCCTTGAATTCTTTTGCATCAGCGTTTTGCGTAACCCGGTGGCAGATAGGTCGGTTACCATAGGTGTTGGATTATCGACACCTTGATACCAAACGACTTTGTCATCCTTTCCCAATAGAATGGTTAAAGTAAGAGACTCCGCAACCTTTTGCTGTTGTTCCTCATTGTCGGGTTTAACAGGCATGTTCACCTCCATTGTCTTCGGTTTGCTGAAGGTGGTGGTGAGCATGAAAAAGGTCAACAGCAGGAATGCCAAGTCAACCATCGGAGTCATATCGATGTGGGTCGAATGCTTTTTCTGCTTGACCTTTCCGCCTTTTTTATTTCCGCCACCTCCTTGGTCGGTATTCAGATGAGCCATTTGACAGACAGATTAATTGGTTTGTTCTAAGTTGGTGATAAGGTTGAACTTGTTGACCTTGTTTTCCTGGAGGATATCGATGACTCTTTTAACCGTTTTATAATCCGTATCGCGGTCACCTTTAACTGCAATACGGAACTGGGGATTTTGCAAACGGCTGAAACGGATCCAATCGGAAAGCTGGTTGTTGACAGAGTCCATGGGTACGCCGTCTTGAGCTATACGCTTCCTGGCCTCTTCGTCCAAAGGAAGATATCGCTTCAAGTCGGCGATAGGCATACCGAAAGATGTCAACACCGAGAAACGCTTTACTTCATTATCGTTGAAGTTAATGTTATAGCGCTCTCCCATTTTCAACAGTACTTGTTGGCGGTTGGCCTGGCCATCAATGTTGAAGAAACATCCTCCTTTAGGAGTGATGGTGATGGTCATGATGTCGATATCGGGCAATTTAATCTCCGAAATGGAGGATGGTGTATCGACCACCACGGGTTCATCAGCTCTAAACTTAGTGGTTAACATGAAGAATGTAACCAGCAAGAAAGCCAGATCCACCATTGGGGTCATATCCAACTCTGGAGACGACCTGGGGTAGGAAACCTTAGGCATTTTAGTGGATAGTGTTTCTTAGTTTTTAGAGGAGAAGCTTTGAACAATGCTGTAACCAGCCTCATCGATACCATAGGTAATGGAATCGATTTTGGTAGTAAAGAAATTGTACATGATGATGGCAACGGCGGAAGTTCCAATTCCCAAAGCCGTATTGATAAGTGCTTCTGAGATACCGTTTGCAAGAGCTACCGCATCAGGAGCTCCAGCAGTAGCCATGGCCGCACAGGCCTTAATCATACCCAATACCGTACCCAAGAGACCCAAAAGGGTTGCAATGGAGGCGATGGTTGAAATAATAGATAGGTTTTTAGATAGCATTGGGAGCTCCAAGGAAGTGGTTTCTTCTATACTCTTTTGGATGTTTGCAACCTTTTGCTCTTTATCCAGGGCAGAATCCTTGCTCATTTGCTGATAGGTTACCAGTCCAGAATAGATAACATTACCAATAGAACCTTTTTGAGCCTTGCAAGCGGTAAGAGCCTGATCGATATTACCAGAATTCATCATGGATCGAATTTCCGTTAAGAACTGATCTACATTTTTCTTACCTCTAGACCTATTAATGGTAACAAATCGCTCGATACAAAAAGTAATGGCGATTAGGAATGTGCTCATAAGCACTGGCACGATCACCCCACCTTTATAAACGATACCGAGATAATTTCCGGGAAGTGGGTTGTTGTCAGGATTGTTCTCGATGAAGTTGGCAGGATTTCCCAAAACAAATTTGTATATAGCTATACAGATAAGGAGAGAAACTGGAATTACGGCATAAGTGAAAACCAGGCTTGCCGAGCTTTGGCTTGATTTTTTTTGTTCCATGGTGATTTTGAGAGAATTAGTTTTTAGTCGATTATGCTTTTAGATTAATTGTGTTTAAATTGAAATGGGGGCGAGAAATGTAAACCTGGCTCAAAAAACCAAACGATAACCCAGAGGGCGTCCATGAATGTCTCGGATAAAACGAGATGATGATTTATATGTTGGCTTTAGATTCATTGCTCTTGCGCAAAACTAAATAAAAAGTACCACTAACCACCCATTTAACGGGTATTCGTTTGCGACCATTGCAATTGAGTGCTCATTTTACAATTCAGTGGCAATTGACTTTGTCTATTGTGAACTAATAAACTGTTATTAAGCATTTTAAAAGTAGGATTGAGCCGTAGGTTGTCAATTAAAAAAAATCGGAGATGAATGATCCTTAACAAAAAGTTAACAAGGGGGAATTTGGACAAAAGCCTAACTCCTTGACTATCAATAAATCCATCAAAACTTGATAATCACACCCATTGTTGGGATCAGTGCGCCTTGGGCATTTTGAAGGTATTTCAAATCGTACCGTTGCTGTTGGTAAGGCTCTGAAGGATTGACAATGACACCCTGACTATTCAGATTTCCGTTAGCGTCCTTTTGACGATTCAATATCAAAATCTGCTGACTGTCGGCATCGGCCAAAAGGTTCTCCAAATCCAAAAACACATTCATCACCCAGTTCTGAAATCGAATAATTCTATCGACACGAGCATTGATTAGGTTGGTATATTTTCCTCTCGAGGCATTCAATTTGGAATAGTCGCGAACGCCTTGGTTATTAGCATCCCAAACCGGCCTAGAAGATGACAGCTCCAAATCAAATGGCGTGTAGGGCAAAGGCGATTGCATCCTCCAACTCAGACCAACCTCCCATTTGTTGTTTATCTTCTTCCCAACAGTCATATTCAATATGTGCCTCGCATCCCAAGCAGACGGTAGATATGTTCCATATCGATCGGTGTATTCGCTCCAACCCAGGGTATAAGAAAGCATGCCGTGGTAACCCTTCCGCAATTTCTGCTGATAAAAAACTTCCAATCCATAAGCTCGACCCTTCGAGCCGTTTGTAACGGGATAGTTGCCAAAAACTCCGAAATCAACTGGAATATGAGCCATGCTGATAGTATCTCTAAGAGAAACGAGATATTCGGGGTACCATTTGTAATACCCTTCAACAGTCAAGCGACCGTCAACATTATTTTCCCACGAGATTCCTGTGGTAAGGTGCGTATTTCGCAAATAACCCACCACATTCTTGTTAACTAGACCGGAGCTATCGGCATAACCCAAAGTGTTCAAAGGAGCCATTTGGGTATAGTTGGATATTCCTGAAGCAACGGAAACAGACGGAGAAACATGGTATGTTAACAAAAGCCGTCCAGACAAATTCGACAATGGATCGTCCGTTTTATCATTGAAATCAGACGCATCGGCGCGAAGACCCATGTTTAAAACAAAACTTTCGTTTGCGAAGGTCTTGATAAACTGCGAAAAGAGGCTGTATTGCAGGTACCGAACCTCAGACTGGTAAGTCACCTTCTGTTCTCCTCCTGCATTAAATGATTTGTTGAATACATCAAATGTCGCACTCAAGTCATCTACACCCCCACCAAACATCCACCTAGTGGAGTTCTTTGACCAACTGTATTCGGCTCTTCCCCGATTTGATGCTTCAATAGATTCGTATTTCAACAATAAATTGTCAGGGCTGGAGTCGTTGTTTTGATAATACTTGACAGCACTGTTGTACAAACCACTTCTACTAGCAATGATCTTCCATCCCGAGTTCCCTTGAAACCAACGGTACACCAAACCAACCGTATAGTTAGACTGGTCGCTGACTGGAAGATTATCGAGCAGGTATCGCTGAATCTCATTGTTGCCGACCTTGGCGTTCAAAGTAAAATCATCAATAGCGCCCAAGCCCAGGAATGTTATAGAGCTTTTGTCGCCGGTTCTGATCCTGACTTTAGCCAATGCATCATTGTAGACTGGCAAGAATGCGAAATCAAGCATTTCCAAAATGTATTGCCGGTATGACCTACGCGCCGAAAGTAAAACGCTATTACCAGTTCCAAAAGATTTCTCGTAAGACATCCCAGCTTCCGTACCTCCCATCCACATCGAGTAGGATGTTGTATCTTCATTACCATCTTTTAGACGAAAATCAAAAATCGAGCTCAGTGCATTCCCCCTGTTGGGCTTGAAAGATGAACTTGCATAATCCACATCACGCAGGTGATTGGAATTGAAAATGGAATAAGCGCCACCGGTTGCCCCTTGCGTTGTCAAATGGTTTAGTACCGGAACCTCGATATCCTCGATGTAAAATCGGTTTTCATTGGGAGCACCCCCTCTTATGATTAAATCATTTCTGAAAGAAGAAACGGTGGCCACACCTGGTAAAGCGCGAATGACTTTTGAAACATCATTGTCGCTTCCTGGATTGCGCTGGATTTCCTCTTGACCGATTGAAAGGATAGAAATGGGCACATCCATTTCCTTTTCGAACGCTGCTGGGCGAATGGTCACCCCTTGAATTGTTTTCCTATCGGGCTTGATTCGGATGTCCATTGTTGTTGGCAACCCATCTGCCACTACGACCCTTCTTGGCGTTGTTCTAAGATATCCGACATGGCTAACCGCCAAGCTGTGAGTGCCTGGTGACAAATTCTTTATAACGAACTTGCCTAGGGAATCTGTTAATGTGCCTTTAGAAGATCCATCTAAAAAGACATTAGCTTCTGAAATAAAAGCGCCTGTTTCAGCATCGGTAACAACCCCTTGCAAAGACCCGAGACCTTCCTGTGCCGAGACGGATAGCGCTGGTGCAAGAAATAGGCATAAAAAAGAGATTAGTCGTAGCATAACGAATATTCATTGTTTCAATAATTCACCTTGATCTCTGTGGTGAAAACGCCATCTTTCAGGGAGAACGAGGATTCATCGAAACCGGGAGGACCGAACATATTCACGATGTTATTGGATACACCGTATCCCTCTTTGGGAATACCCATGAAGTTAGTGTCGAGTCGCTTGTTAGAGTTTTCATCATGGATGATGGCAACTGCATACCTTCCCGGCTGCAATCCTTCAAAAACATGCTCCATGGTTGCGCCTGTAACAGAGATGATGGATTGTTTTACTGCTTTTTTCTCATCCGATGGGAATCCTTGTTTGGAGGAAAATACCAAGAGTCCGATGTTTCCTTTTACAGGTTTGATGCCTTTGATAACCACACGGATGCTAGAACCACTGGCAACACCTCCGACGGTTCCACTGAATGGCGAGGTGATGAGGGCCAATGCAAAAAGAAATGATAGAATTTTCTTAATCATGCAAAAAGTCTGTTTCGTTTAAAAATGTACCGTGATAACCGAACGATATGTGGAGGGGCAATTCAGCTCGGGCGCACTCCTTCATGGTTTTTGCGTTCAATACCAACAGGAAGGATCTATTGTATGAAGGATCGAGAACCACACTTAGCAAAACGCCGTCATCTTCCGAAACTCCATCCGGTGAAGATACAAATACAGGTTCACCGGGATAGCATCCGCTCTCATACCATTTCAGTGATGCGCCATTCGACATGTCAATCCGAACAAGCTGGTTGTAGAAGCCTTCTGGAGATTCATCATTCATGCCGCAACCGTAGACGAATTTATAATTGGCATCACCGTGTCTTTTGTGGTATTCTATGTTCGGGAGCTCGATACATTCATTGGAAACGACTTTTCGCGACAAAAGCTTCTGGGAATTCAAATCCAATTCAAATCTTTCCATCCTTCCAAATGGAATCTTGTTACTTGGGTTGGACAGCCTGTTTATGTAATAACTTTCAATGATGGACGCGTCTTCATAGGTTGCCATATCAACCACCAGCCTATTGCCGATCTCGAAGGCATTCACATGATGAAAACTGAAAAATGCATCACATTTAACAGTTGCCTTCCGCTTGCCTGTTTTTCTATCGATGATTATGAATCGCGAACCGTTTGACGGCTTCCAATGAAAGTTCTCTATGAATGGCTTGAGTCGAAAAGCCAACTTAAGAGACTGAACTACCAAAGGAAATTCAGCAATGATGAAATAATTTTCGGTCATACCGAAACTATGGATATATCCTGGCTCATAAACGGGAACGGATGCCACCTTTTTAGAGTCGGATCCCATAGTGTAAATTGAGTAGTAGTTGATAGGCCCGTATTCAACAACCAGATTGAATGTTTGATGTCCGTCAATATGCGGATGTGCCGTTGTCATTCGACTGCGCGCAGTTAGACCGTAGTCGAAAACCCCGAGCGACTTCAGCGTTTTGGGGTCTATACGAACCTGCATGAGCGGTTCCCCCAGAGCATAGAATCCACCATTGACAGAACCTACATTCACCTTCGCGCTATCTGTAATCATAGGATCCTTGCTGAAGAGTGTCTGGATTTTCCCAAACAAGGATCGACAAGGATCGGTTGCGAAATCTGAATACAAGAACTGTCCGGTTTGCTTGTAACTGCGATAGGCATCACAGTCAATGTATCTGCTTTGGTATGAAACTCGTCCGTGGTGAATGTTGAACTTATGCAGCATGGCCAATCCATCAAACCAGTGCTTCATGGGTTTGTTGGCATGCACTACACCTGGGCCGTTTCGTATAAGAGATCCTTCGAGCCATTGGGGTATGGAACCTTTGACGACTACATTCTCATACACGGCTTCCTGGGCATTGCTTTTGAATCCCAGCTCCAGATATGTGGGCACGGTCGAGGTCATGCTTCCATGAGTTCGGCTTGGAGCGTAGTACGATGGTGGGCGGAAATATGAGCGGATTCGGGATCTATCAGGGTTGCTGCGATTTTACCAGAAGCGATAACAGCAGGAACACCTGCACCAGGATGCGTTCCAGCGCCGGCGAAATATAATCCTTCGAAAAAGGAGGATTTGTTGTGTGGCCTCATCCATCCCGACTGGAGTATGGACGGCTTGACCGAGAACGCGGCACCTTTGTGGCTATTCAGTGTGGTATTGAAATGCACCGGGTCGATACTGTGTTGGGCGATTATGTTTTCTTTCAGATTGGGAAGATAGTTCTCCTGAAGGAAGGACAGAATTCTATCGTTGTAATCCGGACCAGCCTGTTTCCAATCGATTTGTGCATCCAAATGAGGTACAAGTGAAAGTACATAGAAAGATTCACATCCTTCTGGAGCGATACTCTCGTCTGTAATAGTGGGCATGTGAAGATATAGCGAGAAATCGTCGGGCATTTTCTTGCGGTTGAATATATCGCGCAGCAACCCTTTGTATCGTTTACCTAGAATGATGTTGTGATGCGCCAATTTACTATCAAGGTAACGACGCTTGGTGCCGAAATAAACCACAACCAAGGAATTGCTGTATTGAAGATTGTCGAAATACAAGTCGACGGTAAATGGCCTGTTCTTTTTGGCAATCATATTCTTGTAGGTGAAGGCCACATCTGCATTGGAGACTATGGCCTCTGCCTTGTGGACTTCGCCATCGTTGAGGCGAACACCAGTAGCTCGACCATTTTCAATTATGATTTCGGAAATTTCCGAGTTCAATCGCATTTTACCCCCAAGCTCTTCGAAAAGCTTAGCCAATCCGGCAACAGCCGCACCGGTACCTCCTCTTGCATAATGCACACCCCACTCCTTCTCAAATTGGATGATCAAACCATAAATGGAAGGAGTATCGAAGGGATTGCCCCCGACCAGCAAGGGATGAAAGGAACAAACCCTACGCATAAAATCATCCTTGACATATCTTGCCGCATAATGATACATTGGCAGAAATGTATTGGTACGGAACATGTCGGGCATGATTTTCAACATGTCAGTGAAGTTGAGAAACGGCTTCTCTGTGTAGGGATGGAAACGGTTGAATACCTCAACGGTTGAATTCACGAATTTTTCGAATCCATCGACATCGTTTGGTGCAAATCGAGCTACTTCCGCCTTTGCTTTATCCATGTCACGGAAGTAGTTGTAGCCTTCGCCTTTGTGGTTGAAGATCTTGTAGTAGGGATCCAAAGGAATCAGATCGAAGTAATCTTCGCGCTTTCTTCCTCCCAATGCAAAGAGTTCATCAAACATGTAGGGCGCAGTCATTACGGTTGGTCCTCCATCGAACTTGAAGCCGTTGACCTCATATTGATATCCTCTTCCACCCGGCTTGTCTCGTTTGTCGTATAAAGTCACATTGTGACCAGCAGCGGAGAGTCTGATTGCAGCGGAGAGTCCACCGAATCCAGCACCTATTACGATTATTTCTTTTTTGTTTTTAGACATAAAGTTGTTTATTTCCCAGTGAGCTGCAATGAGGGGTTGACTTGAACTGAGCTGTCGAACCAGATACGAGGAATCATTTTCAGTTTTCCCCATCCGCTTACCGAAGCTCTTTTGCTGAAGACATCGTATCCGCTATCTTCGATTTTTTCCAAAATGCCTTTGTAAAACACAAGAGCGGCGGATATGGCCATTCGACCTCCGGGGTGGAGTTTCGAAAGACCAATCCACGACTCGGTATAGAATTCCCGAACGCGACTTATTTGGAAACGCATGAAGGATTTCCATGCATCGTCGATGATACCTTCACGAATGTGATGTTCACCAACCCCGAACATGCGCATTTCATCTTGTGGAAGGTAAACGCGACCCATGCGATAATCCTCTGAGATATCTCTGAGTATGTTGATTAACTGAAGAGCGACTCCTAAACGAATTGCGTGAGGCTTGGCTGTATCGCTCTCGTAACCTACGATGTGCATGCTCATCAAACCGACTGTGGATGCTACTCCGTAACAGTAATCAACCAACTCATCGAAATTCAGATAGCGCTGTTTATGGAGATCTGTGGCGACTCCATCTATCAGTTGATGTGCGTATTCAACGGGGATGTTGAATCTCATACGGGCGTGGGCCCAAGCGATGGAGACAGGATCGTTTGCGTTGGGCAGTCCGGCCAAAGCGCGGTTTCTCCAAGCCTCCACGGAAGTGGTGTCAGCGCCAGTATGACGATCGATGATATCATCGGATGTGCGGCAAAAAGCATAAAGGGCACGAACGGCTTTTCTTTTATCGTTTGGCAGCATGGATGAGGCCAGGTGAAATGACTTGCTGTGAATAGCCGTGATCCGTTCGCAGTAACCGTAAGATGCTTCAAGGTTTTCATCCAATAACACATCTGGAAACAAATCGAATCCCTCCACCCTTTGAAGGGAGTTGGCCTTGGCTAGGAGCCGATTGAGCCAATTGCTGTCTGACATTGGTTTAGGGTTAGATGGATTCAGCAAATTCTAACACCTCTGATAAACAAATTGTTTTAATTCATATGACGGACCCCCATGCAAGCAAACAAAATCCTGTTATTCAATTGTTTAAGAGTTTTGGAAATGACTAGAAAAGCGACGATTGAGCCAATCTATCTATCTGATGGGGAATAGCTTTTGAATGATAGACTTTCACAACCCAGCTTATTTTCGGTACTTACCATGATCGTTCGGGGGATTCCCGGTGTGAGATGGAAATAATTTTCTGAAAATCGGACATTGGGTTTATCGGTGGAAATATGAAGACCGTACGCAAATTGATCGGTAGATATTTCAATGCTTGATGTCTGTTCTGCTTCTGAATATTCCACAAGCCTACAATTAATTTGAGGTTTTTTAAGCTTCAAATCCTTTGGCAAAGTCAGAAATTCAAAAGATTCATATTTCACGGTTCCGACAGAACTGACCTCCGTCCTAAAAACCAGATCGCCTTTTTCGTACCCACTTGCCATTCCACTCCATGGTATCGCAATCGCTTTTTCGGATAAAAGCCCATTCGATTCCATTGTAGTAGCGCCATTAGAAATAACCTTCCCTGATAAATCCATGCATGTCCAAGCAACCATAACCTCCATGGCTTTGCCTGTTGAATTTTGAATCGAAATATGAACCGTATCGTTTTTAAATTCGGTTATTCCTATGAGTGGTGCGAACAACCTTTTCAATGCGTAGTGAGCGGCCTTCCAGTCGCCATTGGCTTCGATGGTACTCCATGATGCGCCATCCCAAACATCATTTAGCTGCCAATAAAGGGAGCCCATGCATCGACCAGCATTAAGCCTGTGGCTACCGATAGCCATAGACATTGCCTCCGCTTGGTGTATCTGCGACAAATACGAAAGCTCGCGAATGGAGCTTAACGACCCGTAACGATCTTCTATGTATCGAACCAATAAGCGATTGCCTTTGTAGCTTTTTTGTCTTGAATTTATGAACTCCCCCTCCCATTCAGGATCCACATTTCCGTTTGCGGCCAAGAGTTTTTCATAGGAAGGCAAGGATTGCATTCCGAACTCAGCCATAAATCGAGGAATATTCACTTTGAAAGAATCTATAGCTTCTTCACCGTGCCAAACACCCCAATAGTGCATGTTCAAATGATTGAAATTTTCCCGCTTCCCCCAATTACTCAATGGAGACGAGTGGATGTAGGGTTTGCCCGGATCGAGTTCCATTAAAACAGTTGGGATGCGATCTTGAAAAAGTTTTACATATCCGTTTCTAATTCGTGTAGAATCTTCGCTTGAAATACCGTATTGCTTTTGCCATCCCCAGTTTTTCCAAGCCACATCAGACTCATTGTTGCCGCACCACAAAACCAAACAAGGGTGGTTGCGTAAACGCTTGACTTGTTGAGTTACTTCCTCTTGAACATTGTCGATAAAATCCTTTTCAATTGGGTACATAGCACATGCGAACATAAAATCCTGCCAAACCATGATTCCAAGTGAATCGCATATTTCGTAAAATCGATCATCCTCATAAATGCCTCCACCCCATACTCTAAGCATGTTCATGCCCACTGAAGCTGCATCCTTCAAAAGTTGGATGCGCTTTCCATCCGGCTCGGTACCGGGGAACAATCCCTGGGGAACATAATTGGCTCCTTGAGCGAAAATCTTTTTGCCGTTAATCAGGAAGTAAAATGAAGTTCCGACACTATCCTTTTCCATGACAAGCTCCGTTGTTCGAATACCAGTTCGCACCAAAGCAGAATCAACCAGGTAACCATCTGCGAAAGCATGAACTATGATATCGTACAGGTGCTGCTCACCATGGCCGTTAGGCCACCACTGTCGAGGATTGGATATTTTGAATGGCACTTGCAACAATGTATCATTGCCAGTTAGTGAAAATTGCCTGAATGAATCACCTACTTTCAAAACCAGGTTTTTTATGGGATGAGACGCTTGCATTTCAACAGTTGCATACATCCACGCCATGTCGCTAGCTATTTCCTTGGTGGTAATATGTACTGAACGAATAGCTATGCCATCGTAGGCTTCCAAACGGACGGGCTTCCAAATCCCCATGGAAAGACAACGGGGTGACCAATCCCAACCGAACTGATAAGGAGCCTTGCGGATGAACGGCGATACCATTGGCTGAACAGGATCGGAGGCGGGAAGGGTATAAGCGGCACGGTTTCGATATTGAATTGCATAAGCCATTGGCGGATGCAACATCAAGTTTAATTTATTTTGGCCTGGTTTGACATGTTTCCTAATTGGAATTCTCCACGACCTGAACATATTGTCGGTACGACCCAACAATGAATCATTCAAATATATTTCTCCGTGGGTATCGATTCCCTCAAACACCAAATCGACTGCTCGATATGACAAGAGCGAATCCGGGATTGACAACTGATATTCATAATTCCAGGATTGTGCTGACACAAAATCCAGGCTGCCTAAGCTGTCAACTCCAAGGTGTTTTTTCAATTGGGGGTCTGGAAAGTTTTTCCAAATATCCAACTGAACAAATCCAGGAACATTCGCTTTGTCGATTGAAATCTGATTTGTTGTGTCATCCGTCACATTCGTTAATCGCCAATTGGATGCGGGTGTAATTTCCAAAACCGGCTTGATGAAATTCGGTTGGCAGGCCGATAAAAAAGCCATGAAAAAAAGAGGATATGAAATCCTATAAATTAGATGCCACATCCTTGATCGCATTGAATTTTTCAAAGTCGAACACCGCGATCTCATATTCATCTCGAGTAGATGAACCCATGGACTCCAACTCATGGTTCTGATACAACATCTTGCCGGGAGTTGGTTTTTGACAAGTGAAGTGAAGCGCTTTAATACCAGTTGAAGCAAGTCTTGATGCATTGCCGGGATTTACTCCCGATCCGGCCATGATTTGCATCGATGGGTTTGCCCTTGATGCCAATTGGCGAATCACCTCTATACCATCTATGGCCTTGTGACGCCGACCAGATGTGAGCAACACATTGATACCTATTGACTGTAAATCATCCAATGCGCGGTAAGGATCGGCGGCCATGTCGAAAGCGCGATGAAAAACAGTGGTCATCCCATTCGATTCATAAACCAAACGCTTACATCGCTCCACATCCACTTCACCATCGGATGTCAAGATACCAAACACCACTCCCTTTGCACCCATCTTGGCAGCCAATCGAACATCTGCCAACATGGTCTCAAATTCGGATTCATCGTAATGAAAATCACCTGCGCGGGGACGAATCATAACATGAACGGGGATATTGGTATGATAGCAAACTTGTTGAATTGTGCCTATGGATGGTGTTAGGCCTCCTTCACTGATGGCGGAGCACAACTCAAGTCTTGAAGCTCCGGCCTTGGCAGCATCCAGGCTCATGGGCACTCCTTCTGTACAAACTTCCAGAATCATATCACCTGGGTAAGGAATGATTAAACAACATGTTGATACCCTCCACGACCATCAATTCCGCCTCGTCTATGGGCTTCTTGGCATTTTCGATGGTGAGATTACCTTGTTTGACCCACTCATCAGTGACGACTTGTCGGCGTTCCATGAAATCCAAGCATTCGATTCCCAACTTGGAAACATTTCTTAATTGTTCCGACATCCGCACCCAATTTTCGAGTGCTGGAATACCTTTAGCAGAAGCGGTCAATGGATCATGATTATTAACCCAGCGCTGCAGCATTTCATTCAGTAATGGCTTGGCCGAAATATCTTTCTTCATGACCAATTGTTCGCAAAGCAATCGGAATTCCCGAGCTATATCAGCATCAGGAACTGCGATATCGGGCAATCGTGAAAATGGAAGATCAGTGCTGTATACAATCCCTTGAGAATGGCGTTTGTATTCCTTCAGGGGTTCAACGACCTCTACCAACCTTGACAGCGGATCCGTGTTTCCATTTCCAGTTAAACGCCTTAACATCATATCGCGGTTACGGATATGGGTCAAGCCAACCTCTTCCAAGCGTATGGAAATGACCTTTAATCTTTGATACATATCGAGCACATTGTTAACCGACTTATCAGACCAAAGTCTTTCGGCAATAGCGGCAGTGCGGGGCCAAATACGTGAATCTATGGTTTCAGGTGTGACCAGTTCGGCCCACATGGTAGCTTCTCCACCCAAGACCATTTTTTCCTCTTCGGCAGTAAGTCCCAATCCACTTGGTAACGGATCATTGGCATAATGTTGCCATGTGGGTTGGGAAAGATCGATGTAGTATCCATTGGAGAGGATGACTTTGTAACCCTTGGTGGCAGCATCCTTAAGTCCATCTTTACCGCGCCACGATTGAATAACCGCATCCTGTGGTAACCCCGGTTGCAATATCTCATCCCAGCCTATGGTTTTCTTGCCGTGCTTTTTAAGGATTGCAATTACCTTTTTGTTGAAATGGTTCTGCAATTCGTGGTTGTCTTTGATATCGTTTTTGCGCATGAACTCCTGGATGGCTGGGTTCTTATCCCACTGCTTGCCATTGTTTTCATCTCCTCCAATGTGCATAAATGGATCGGGAAAGAGCCGTGCCATTTCGCCTAGAAATTTGTTCAATAGCTTGTATGTGGATTTTCGGGTTGGGTCTATTGTAGGGTCAAATACACCGAATTTCCTCTCAATGGCATGTGGCCCTGGCCCTGAGGATAACTCAGGATGACCTGGCATCCAACTGCTGGCATGTCCTGGGATATCGAACTCGGGCACTACGCGGATTCCTCGATCTGATGCATAGGATATGATCTCTCGCATCTGCTCTTGTGTGTAGTAGAATCCATTTGATCCATATTGATGAAGTTTAGGAAACTCTTTGCTCTCAATGCGGAAACCTTGATCTTCTGTTAGATGTAGATGTAGCACATTCATCTTCATCATACACAAACCGTCTATATTCCGTTTGATGACTTCAACCGGGGACCAATGCCTGCACACATCTATCAGCAGTCCTCGCCAAGGAAAGCGAGGTGCGTCGATTATTTTAACTCCTGGAAGATAATAGCCGAGTTCATCGGAAGAGATGAGTTGAAGGAAAGTCTCCAACGCATACATCACTCCT
>JBKCHO010000056.1:0-103868 GCA_046302815.1 Bacteroidota bacterium
ACCTGTGTGTGGTTCATCAAAGCCTCCAATACCAACTGAACGCTTTTTTCGAACTCAATGTATTTGTTCAGATCCAATGCGATTTCAGCCATCAGCTCTTGTTGCCGCAGATTATACCGAAGCTCCTCTTCGCTTTTTTCAGATAAGGAAATATCTCGCTGTATAGCTATGAAACCATTGTAGTTGCCATTGGCGTCTTTAATGGGCGTAATCTGTAAATCCACCAAAAACTTTTCTCCGTTTTTTCTATAGTTGACAAGATTTACCTGGACATGCTCTTTGTTTTTTAAAGCCTGCGACATCCTCTCCAGGGTTTCGGTATCGGATTCAGGTCCTTGCAAAAATTCCTTTGGCTTTTTTCCTGTGATCTCTTGGAGTTGATGTCCGGTCATGGTTTCAAAAGCAGCATTAACCCAAACGATGCAACCTTTATCGTCCGCCACTACTGCGGCGCTTTTCATATTGGCGGCCACTTGTACAAAACAAGATAGGGATCCGTTAATCCCTGATTCAAGTTGCGTTGAATGTTGATTGCTTTGACTCATTTTAAATACTGGATTATTCTTTTAGTACTTGTTTTCAAATCAAGCGCCTAAGGGATTTCTTTGAAGAATCACATGACTAGGACCATTATATTGCCCGATAAGCAATCGCTTGAACAAATACCCCGACCAAACGACCTTTGGACGGAAGCGGAATCTGTATTGGTAAAATTAGACACCGAACAACATATATAAAATCAAAGCCTAAATTATTTAAGACGGGGTTGATCAATAAGATAATATGTAAAACCAAAAAAGTCACGCGATTTGCGATGAAACTTTACATATATTATTGTTTTTCAACACATTAATCTTTTGCGATCTCTTCCAAAATTATAGGATCAAAACAGCAAATGATTCGCCAATAAAACCACCGTTGCATATATTAATCGTTTAATTGAAGAGGCTAATCATAACAAAGTCGATTCGTCTGGTAGCTTTGCGAAACCACTTTTCAAATGGCTACTATGAAACTTTTTATTATTTCCATTTTATTTTTCCTTTCCCCTTTTCACCTGTCGGCACAAAGGCTGGTCATATCAGAAATCATGGCCGATCCTACGCCAACTATTGGCTTGCCCGATGCCGAATTTGTAGAGTTATTCAACGCGAGCGATTCAACCATTCACTTATCCGGATGGACACTGTTCGATGGCAGCATTAGGTTATTACCTGCCGTTACGATTTCTCCATCGGGTTATCTGTTGGTTTGTGCTATTGCCGATACCGCGGAATTCACTTCCTATGGAGCAATAGCGGGTGTGAGTGCATTGTCGCTTACAAATTCGGGAGACAAGGTTGCCATTAGAAATCCACAAGGCATTTCAACCGACTCGGTAATCTATAATGATACTTGGTATAGGGACTCGGAAAAAATGGGAGGAGGTTGGTCGCTTGAAAAAATGAATCTTGAAATGGAGTGTCAACTTGCTTCGAACTGGTCTGCCTCTGTAAATCCGAATGGTGGAACACCTGGGTTCACGAATAGCCTGAACGGTTTCTTCGAGGACACCTCTTCCCCGATCCTTATACATGCCTTTGCCATTGATTCCACACAAGTTGTGTTGGTATTTAATGAACCCATAGACCAAAGCACCATCCAACTAATATCTGATATCAGCCTACCCCAACCACATATAGCAACCAGTGTGAATTGTTATGATGAAAGTGGCCAAAAGCTTCTTCTAAAAATATCTCCTCCCATCGCAAAAGGAATGGTTGGCCAATTACAAGTTGCCGAAATGGCTGATTGTTCCGGAAATTCGATCGCACCATTTGCTTCAACCAAATTCGGTATGTGCGACTCCATCGCAGAAGGTGTCGTTATCAATGAAGTTCTTTTCAACCCACTAGAGGGAAGTTGTGATTTCATAGAATTATACCATGGAGGATCCAAAACCATTTCACTGATGGATGTCTCTATCGCCTCGGTTTCTCTCGAGTCAGGATTATGGGAGGACGCTGTGGAAGTATCACCAGATGTACGGTTTCTTTATCCCGGTGATTTTATGGTAATAAGTGAATGTCCGGAAAGCGTAAAAAACCAATACCGATCCTCCTTCCCATTCGGTTTTCAGGAATCGCGCGATTTGCCTTCCATGAATGTGGATGAAGGGAAAGTTGTCTTGTTTCATGATGGCACTCCACTGGATAGCATTTATTATAACGAAGATTTTCACTTCGAACTTTTATTGGATCGCAAAGGCGTCTCCTTGGAAAAAACACATCCAGACCGAAACCCCATGGAGCCGACCACCTGGCATTCGGCATCAGAAACATCCGGTGGCGCTACACCCGGCTTGATAAATTCGCAATTCACTGAAATGGGAAACAGTTTGCATGTGATAGACCTTTTTCCCGAAATTTTTTCCCCCGACAACGATGGATACAATGATGTGATCACCTTTTTTTTCAAAGATGGCGTTCCAGGAACCATCACCAACATGGCTATTTACAACAAAAAAGGAGCAACCGTTTTCACCCATCGTAAAAACAAATTGCTTTCAACCCAAGACTATTTCAGTTGGAATGGAATAAACGATTCAGGGGAGCTATCTCCTCCTGGCGTATACATCGCCGTCGTTGAAGTTTACACACTTGAAGGGGAAACCCTCATTGAAAAGCTGGGATTTGTGTTGGCAAAAAATTGGGAAAGGTAAATCAACCTATTCGAACAGATGTCATGGTCAAGGAACCGGCCAAAGCCTTGTCGTTGAAAAGTGATACATCATCCTTGCTGTCTTGTAAAGCCAAAGCATATAACAGCGGGACATAGTGCTCTGGCGTTGGAATAGCCAAATCAAAGGCCTTGCCTTGAGATTTGAAATCTATTAGCAAACGGTGGTTTTTGGATAAAATATATTGCTTCATCAACTGAGATGCCTCCTGCGCCCAATCATAAGCATATCCAACTTGATTCATTTTGTCCCAGGCTACCAAACCTAGATTATGAACCATATTGCCACTACCTATGATGAGTATGCCTTTGCTACGCAACGAGAATAGCTCGCGGGCGAGGTCATAATGGTATTGAGGCGTCTGAAATCGATCTATGCTCATTTGCAACACAGGGATGTTCGCCTGTGGGTACAAATGCTTTATTACGCTCCACGCGCCATGGTCGAGACCCCAATGCTCGTTGTCCAATTCTACAGAAGATTTTTGAACAGTAGCTTTTACTTCCTGTGCGATAGACGGGCTTCCTGGCGCTGGATATTGCACCGCAAATAGCTCTTTCGGGAAACCACCAAAATCATGGATGGTGCGAGGCTGTTCCATGGCGGTAACAAAAGTGCCACGGGTTTCCCAATGGGCGGATATGCAAAGAATGGCCCTAGGCTCAGGAATGGTTTTTGCGACAGCCCTAAAGCCTCTTACGAATTCGTTTTCTTCAATGGCATTCATGGGACTGCCATGTCCCAAAAATAGAACAGGCATCCGCTGTGTAGATGAAAGCGTATTGGTGATTTGATGCAATCCATGCAAATTCATCGCGGAAGTGCTTAAAGGCAATGCTGCCATCCATTTGATAAAATCCTTACGGTGCATAGAACAAAAATATGGCTACAGATTTATCATCGGGCAACAATCACCTTTTTAAAAAGTTTGCTTTCTCCGTTTACAAATTGAATCTGATACCAACCACTTGAAACAAAAGAAATATCAGTCGAGCATTCATCTTCGTCGTGGGGGCATGGTCATTTTTTCCTGCTCTTTCTCAGGCACGGACAAACCATCTTATATACTTTTTACCCAACTGTTTTGATGGTTAACCAAATTTCGGATTCAGGCTTCTTTAGATTGTGTATTTTTAGTGTAACATCATATAGCAGATATGCTATATGGCCACCGGGGTCCCCATCCCTTCATGGCTGATAACATCTTCTTAATTAAAGAAGGAACCGTTTTAGATTTGGTTTGTAATCCCGGCCCCGTTGCCGGGATTTTTTTAAATAAAAACTCCGCGGAATTACGGTTCCGCGGAATAACCAAATGAAACAAAAATCAGGAGTTGTTTGCCTTGGGTTTCATCGTAAGCATATAAAAAACGACGATTCCAAGGATAGTCATAATGAATGATGCTATCATCATAATTCCAGGCTCCTCATGAGAAAGGAAAGCGCGCCTAAAAGGAAATACGATGATAAAAAAGGCGAGTAATACAGCAGAGATTCTTCTATAAGTCATGGCTATTGTAGTTTTTGATTTTGATGACCGAAAGTTATCCTTGTTTCACTCTTCAAGCCCCTGACATAGGTCAGCAGACAAACATGATTCTTATCAATTAAAGCTGAAAGGCCTCCTCATACCATTAAACGAGCAATTCACCCAATAAAAGAAGCTATTTGCCAAATTGCACACATTCCCCCTCCGCTAGGCGGTAATTTGCCATCATACAAACACACACAATGAGCCAACATCTAACAGCAGCAGAGTTCAACCTATTAAGCAACGACGAAAAATCATGGCATCTTTGGCACGGTGCCGAGTTTTTGATGGCTTACCGAACAGATTCGCACAGAGTAAACCTGTTCCACCTCAACAACTATTACATTGAATTGTGGTACAACACCACAGAAAACCGAATCGATAAAATTTTTGCTTTTCGCTCGCTGGAGTTGTTGGATCCCTTTCTCCGCTATATTGAACTCGATGCACCCGTATTAAAATGATACAACCCTATTAACATGAATAAAAAAGGCGCCTTTTCAGGCGCCTTTTTTATTATTCATCACCACAACGGTTTTCGAATAATTTGCCTGAAAAACAGCTTTTTAAATCCCATCGATAAATTTTGGCACGGGTTTGGATTATGTGTAGTCATGTTTAACCCTAAATCATGGAGGACTGCAAAATGAAAAAAGCACTACTTATCATCGCCTTGCTCTTCACCTCCGCGCACATACACGCATCACACGCGGGGTCGGAGCTAAACATTCGAATCATGGACAACTCCTGGTTCACCGTATTAATGGATGGTCAATCATTCAACGAGCCCGTTACACGCTTTCACTTGGATAACATTATGCCAGGTCGACACCATTTAACCATAACTAAAGTGGGCAGCAGATCCCACCATGGGATGGGAGCCATTAGACACCATGTTGTTTTTAGCGGCTTTGTGGATATTCCCGCATCATCTCGGTTGAAAGCGGTTGTAGATCGTGCAAACCGATTTAGAATAAACCGTATCGAACCCCTGATAGTCCACCATGTACCAATAGTAACTTCACCTTCTTGCCATGCGCCCATACCAGCTGCATGTGCTCCTGCCGCTCAGTATCACATGGACGATTACGCATTTGATGGATTAATGGGAACTCTACGGGGTATGCATTTCGAAAGTAGCAGGATGTCGGTGGTCAGGAATGCGGTTTATTCAAACCATTTCTCTGCTCGCCAAGTAGCCGAACTAATGAGCGCCATGACCTTTGACTCATCACGATTGGAAGTAGCCAAACTAGCATACGGAAAGACCGTCGACAAGGAGAATTACTGGCTGGTGTATGATCTCTTCACCTTTGAAAGCAGTATCGTTGAACTGAACCAATATATAAACAGAGCCTGACCCGTAAGTCGGACTTGATCAACGAAGCGGACCCGTAAGTCCGCTTTTTTAATTTTGAAAAAAGAGATTCACCGATTGCTTCTTTACATAAGTAGCCAACCTGTTGGTGTCATCTACAAACCCGATCCTCTTTATGACCTTGTTTGATACAACCACCTCTACATACTTCCCATACAATTCATACAGGGCGCAGGTGTTGTCGCGATGTTTTCGCAATGCGATGAAGTTACCTTCTTCTAACAATAGTTCGGCCCTCGTCTCGAGGTCTTCCGAAAGAAATTTTCCTATATCCATAATGCCTCCTTTTACCGTGAGCCCACAGAATTGTTATGAAAAACTAAGGCAAAACCTTACATAATAACGGCAAGCTTGTTTTCATTAGAACTACATTAGCCCCTTAACAATCAGAGAATTATTTAAACCAGGCGTTGTTGAAAATTGGTTTTTTTCGGGAAGATTTACCGATTAATGCGTGGTAATTTTGTTACAAATTCCCTTATACAACCATGATTAAATCCAAATATTTTGCTTTTACACTCCTTCTGCTCTCCATTCTGAGCATCTCCTGCTCCTTTGAAAAGAGGCTCTATAATAGAGGTTACCATATAGATTGGGTCTCAAAAAACCGTTCGGTTATTATTCCAACACAAACAATAGAAGATAGAGGGGGAAGTCGGACAAGCGATTCGTTATCCTACCAAACTTTAAACAACTTGCCGACACAACGAGAAAATGTTTTCTTTAAGAAAGAGGCTAAAACAGCCATGTCGGTTGATTACGATACTCCTGTATATGCGCAATCGGCGCCTGCTTTAATTGCCACCCCTACACCCATGTCGAAGGTCATCAATACCATGGGGCCACCGGCAAGCCAAACGCAGTTAATAACTGCAGACCTTTTGCCTAAAAACAAAAAGCTAGTAAGAAAATTCCTTCGTAACACAGATGACGATCAACTTCTGCTAGTCATTCTTGCCTTGCTATTGCCACCACTATCGATGTATATGTATGAGGGGAATCGGTGGACCGACAAATGCACCTTAAACCTTGTCTTGACTATCTTATGTTGGGTACCAGGGGTGGTACATGCATTATTGACAATATTAGACTAACCTTCAATTGAAAAAGAAGCATAAAGGCGTGTTCTTGATTTTTGTTGCGATAAGTCCTTTATGTTTGTTGATTTTACCCATTGATTATTTCGATCGCGGAGACTCCATTTGCATATACAATTCATTAACTGAAATCAACTGCCTGGGTTGTGGCCTCACAAGAGGCATAATGCACTTAATACATTTGGATTTCAAAGGAGCGTGGGACTATTCCCCTTTGTCAATTATTATATTTCCCTGCTTAGTCATGATATGGCTACATGTTGTGGGGAAAATTTTTAACAAGAGCATTTTTCCTTTTTTCGAAAAATTGTATTGAGCTGCTTTATTCAGCCCATGATCTGATTTGATCAAGGGCGGGTAGCGACTCCTCAATCTTCATCTTCTTTCTCATTCCTCCCATATCGTTAAAAAGCTTGTTGAGGTTTGCGCTTTTAAGTTGTTCCTTGGTGGTGATGCCCAGTTTGGATAACATTCCTCTCCACGGCTCGGGTACCCCATCCACACCTGAAGTGCTTTGAGCTGATCCCTGTTGCACTTCTGGACGCATTTGTGGAAAAAACAAAACATCTTGGATGGAAGGTGAATTGGTCATGATCATAGAAAGGCGATCTATTCCGATACCAAGACCTGCGGTGGGAGGCATGCCGTATTCGATGGCGCGCAAAAAATCTTCATCCAACTGCATCGCTTCCTCATCGCCCCTCTTACCCAACTCCAATTGTTCCTCGAAGCGCATACGCTGATCGATGGGGTCATTAAGTTCGCTGAAAGCATTACAAATTTCCTTTCCATTGCAAATAGCCTCAAAACGCTCTACCAACCCTGACTTACTGCGATGCTTTTTTGCTAACGGAGACATTTCCACTGGATAGTCCGTAATGAATGTAGGCTGTATCAATTTATGCTCACATGTCTCGCCGAAAATCTCATCTATCAGCTTTCCCCTACCCATACTGTCATCCGTTTTGATGCCTAGTTTCTCTGCAACAACACGAATCTCCAACTCTGACATATTGCTGATGTCCGTACCTGTATAATGTTGTATAGCTTCATACATGGTAAACCGCTTCCATGGTCGCTTGAAATCAATTTCGTGCTCGCCCACCCTTACTTTGGTGGTTCCGTGCAAATCCAAAGCAATGCGTTCGACCATTTCCTCCACCATATCCATCATCCAATGGTAGTCCTTGTAAGCAACATACAACTCCATCTGCGTGAACTCAGGATTATGAAACCTGCTCATACCTTCATTTCGGAAATCCTTGGAAAACTCATAAACACCATCGAAGCCACCAACAATCAGTCTCTTCAGATAAAGCTCATTGGCGATACGCAAATACAGCGTCATGTCGAGTGTATTGTGGTGGGTCTTGAACGGCCGGGCTGCTGCACCTCCATACAACGGTTGAAGTATAGGCGTCTCCACCTCCAAATATCCTTTGGCATTTAGAAAATTCCTCATGGAATTTGTGAGCATGGTACGCTTTACGAATGTTTCACGCACATGCGGATTCACAATCAAATCGACATACCGCTGACGATAACGAAGCTCCGGGTCGGAAAAAGCATCATATACCACACCGTCTTTTTCCTTGACAATGGGTAAGGGTCTCAACGATTTGGTAAGCACCTTGAAAGAGGTTACATGTACGCTGATTTCCCCCAATTGGGTTTTGAAGGCATATCCGGTTACACCGATGATGTCACCTATGTCGAGAAGTTTTTTGAAAACAACATTATAAAGAACCTTGTCTTCTCCAGGGCATAAATCATCCCTTCTGAAATAAAGCTGTATGCGTCCTGTTGAATCCTGAAGTTCGGCAAAAGATGCATTGCCCATAATCCGGCGACTCATTATGCGACCGGCAACAGATAAGTTCTGCATTTCGGCTTGCTTCGATTCAAAATGCTCCAGCAAATACGCTGCAGTAATGTTCGATTCAAAACGCTCGGCCGGATAAGGGTCTATGCCGAGTTCTTGCAATTCCTTCAGCGCGTTTCTGCGCAAGAGTTCCTGCTCGTTGAGTTCCATATGCTATTAGGCAAGCGTTCTCTTGACGGCGACTTGCTCATATCCTTCAATGATGTCGCCAACCTGTATGTCATTGAAATTGTTAATGCTCAATCCGCATTCGTAGCCTGTAGCCACTTCCTTCACATCATCTTTGAATCGACGCAATGAAGACAATTCGCCTGTATAGGTTACTATACCATCGCGTATGACACGCACTTTGGTATTGCGGTTGATTTTTCCGTCCAATACCATACAACCAGCAACCGTACCGGCCTTTGGTATTTTGAAGGTTTCACGGATTTCGATATTGCAAACGATTTTCTCTTCAAACTCGGGAGCCAACATACCTTCCATAGCCGACTTGAGTTCGTTGATGGCATCGTAAATGATGGAATACAAACGGATATCGATCTCCTCTTGTTCGGCCAACTTGCGAGCGTTCATAGATGGTCGCACCTGAAATCCGATGATGATTGCATTGGATGCGGCGGCAAGGTTTACATCAGTTTCCGTGATGGCACCAACCGATTTGTGAATCACATTGACCTGTATTTCGGCTGTTGAAAGTTTCAATAAAGAATCGGCAAGGGCTTCAACGGAACCATCCACATCGCCCTTAACAATCACATTTAGTTCCTTGAAGTTTCCGATGGCCAAGCGGCGTCCGATTTCATCCAAGGTAATGTGCTTATGCGTTCGTATGCCTTGTTCGCGTTGCAATTGCTGGCGCTTGTTCGCGATTTCACGGGCCTCTCGTTCATCATCCATCACATGGAACTGGTCTCCTGCCTGCACCGGACCAGGCATACCCAACATGATTACCGGTTGGGATGGTCCTACCTTGTTCATCTTGGCGCCACGCTCGTTGAAAAGGGCTTTCACTTTTCCAGCCTGCTTACCAGCCAACACGATATCACCTACACTCAAGGTACCGGCTTGCACCAGCATCGTGGTAACATATCCTCTGCCTTTGTCGAGCGAGGATTCTATGACAGTTCCAACTCCGTTCTTGTCGGGGTTGGCTTTTAAATCCAATATTTCAGCTTCCAACAAAACCTTTTCCAAAAGCGTGTTCACATTCAATCCCTGCTTGGCTGAAATCTCCTGACATTGGTATTTTCCACCCCAATCCTCTACCAAAATATTCATTTTGGAGAGCTGTTCTCGAATTCTGTCGGGAGCGGCACCGGGCTTGTCAATTTTATTAATGGCAAAAACAATAGGCACATTGGCCGCTTGGGCGTGATTGATGGCTTCAATGGTTTGAGGCATCACACTGTCGTCCGCTGCAATCACAATGATGGCCACATCGGTAACCTTGGCTCCGCGAGCACGCATCGCTGTAAAGGCTTCGTGACCGGGCGTATCCAGGAAGGTGATTTTCCTACCATCTTCCAAAGAAACTTCGTAAGCACCTATATGCTGCGTGATTCCTCCGGCCTCACCTGCAATTACATTCGCTTTACGGATGTAATCCAACAAAGATGTTTTTCCGTGATCGACGTGTCCCATAACGGTAACTATGGGAGCGCGAGGTCTCAATGTTTCGGGATCATCTGGCTTATCTTGTATCGCATCCTGAACATCCGCCGAAACAAACTCCACCTTGTAACCGAACTCATCGGCTACAACGGCGAGCGTCTCAGCGTCCAATCGTTGGTTAATTGAAACGATGATGCCAAGGCTCATACAGGTTGCGATGATTTGAGTAACCTGTACATTCAACATCTTGGCCAGTTCACTGGCGGTTACGAATTCCGTAACCTTGATGGTTTTGTTCAGGTTGGATTCATCAGCTGCAATCTCTTCTTCTCTTCGAAGAGCTTCTCGTTTTTCTTTACGGTATTTGGATGACTTCGTTTTCCCTCCCGAACCGCTCAAGCGGGCGAGGGTCGCTTTGATTTGATCTTGAATCTCCTTGTCGGTGGGTTCAGCCTTGGGCGCAGCCGCGGGGCGCTTGCCTCTGTTAGGACCTCCTCCAGGACGACCCCAATCTGTTTTATCAGTTGGTGGTCTTTGGAAGGATGTATCAGAGATGTTAACTTTTTTCTCAGTGCGCTTACGCTTCTTCTTCTGATCTTCGTTGGAAGATGGTCCGCTTTTCTTTTTCGGAGGATCGATAGGCAAATCTATCTTGCCAAGTATGGTTGGTCCCGAAAGCTTATCGCGATCCATTCTGAAAGGTGCGGCAGGTGCTTCAGGCTCGGCAGGAGCTTCAGGAATCTCAGGGGCAGGTTCCGGCTCAACGGCTACCGGTGGAGGTGTTGCCTCAACAGGCTCCGGCTCAACAGCCACTACCTTTGACTTGCCTTTTCCTTTTTTGGTTCCATTGTCCTCTTCTTCAGCAGGTGCTTCTTCCTCCTTCTTTTTAACGGTCTTCTTTTTAGGCTTTTCCAATGCACCCAAGTCAATCTTATCAATGACCTTGGGTTGTGTTTTATCAATCTTCGCCTTGATAACCTCTGGTTCTGGCTCCGCTTTTTTCGCTTTGGTTTTGGCAGGAGTTGACTTGCCTTTTTCTGCGGCAGTCTGTTTTATCTGAATCAACTCTCTGGTCAGCGCCTCATCATTCTGCTCCGGCTCAGCTTCCGTTTTTTCCCCAACTGCAGGGGTCTTAGCTTCAATAACCACATTGTCCTTGCGGAACTTTTGTGTGGTGATTTCCTCAGCCGACTTTTTTGCCTGCTTGTCGGATTGGAATTCCTTCAGCAGGAGGTCATAGGCCTCTGTGGAGATTTTGGCGTTAGGGTTCTTATCGACTTTGATTCCCTTTTTATCGAGGAAATCCACGACATGGTCGATACCCACACCGATCTCTTTGAGGACCTTGTTAAGTCGTATGGTGGCTTCTGACATTCGTTGATTTGGTTTTACTGTATCGTTAATTATTGCTTAATCATGGGCTCATGCCCGGTATCACAAGGGCGCTCATTCGAATTCGGAGCGTAGTATGCGCAACACCTCGCGGATGGTTTCCTCTTCGAGGTCGGTGCGCTTTACAAGGTCTTCTATTCCGATGGCTATAACACTTTTCGCCGTATCGCATCCGATTCCCTTGAGTTCATCCAAAATCCAAACATCAATTTCATCAGAAAACTCGTCGAGATCCACATCCTCCTCCACATCCTCCGAATCGCGATAGACATCGATCTCGTAACCGGTTAGTCGTCCGGCGAGGCGGATATTGTGTCCTCCTTTGCCGATGGCCAATGAAACCTGATCGGGTTTCATATACACTGCTGCGCGTTTGTTTTCCTCGTCTATGCGGATAGAGGAAATTTTGGCGGGAGACAGTGCTCTGGTGATATAAAGTGTGAGGTTGTTGGTGTAATTGATAACATCGATGTTTTCGTTCTTCAATTCACGAACGATACCATGGATTCTCGAACCTTTCATTCCAACACAAGCTCCAACAGGATCGATTCGATCGTCATAGGATTCAACAGCAACCTTGGCTCTTTCTCCGGGTTCGCGTACAATGTTCTTAATGGTGATGAGGCCATCAAATACTTCGGGAACCTCCTGTTCGAACAGGCGCTCAAGAAACAGTGGGGAGGTTCTTGACAGAATGATCTTCGGGGTTCCGTTGACCATTTCTACGCGAACCACTACCGATCTAACCGAGTCGCCTTTGCGGAAAAAGTCGGAAGGAATTTGTTCCTGCTTGGGAAGGATGAGCTCGTTACCTTCATCGTCCAACACCAAAGCCTCTTTTTTCCAAACCTGGTATACTTCACCTGTGATGATATCACCAACGCGATCTTTGTATTTGCGATAGATGGCATCCTTTTCAAGTTCCATAACGCGGGCCTGCAGGTTTTGGCGGGCAGCCAAAACAGCACGACGACCGAAAGCTTCGAGTTTGACGGGCTCCACGACTTCCTCGCCTACTTCAAAATCGGGTTCGATTTTCACCGCTTCGGAATATGGGATTTGAAGGTTTTCATCCTCTACCATGCCATCGTCCACGATGGTGCGGCTACGCCACACTTCCAAGTCGCCTTTGTCGATGTTTATAATGATGTTGAGATTGTCGGCCGTACCGTACTTTTTCTTCAACATGTTCCTGAACACATCCTCTAGGATGGAGGTCATGGTAGGGCGGTCGATGCTTTTGAATTCCTTGAACTCCGAGAATGATTCAATAAGGACTGAGTGATCCATTACTAGTTGTTTTTGAATGTCAGTATTAGTTTGGTTTCTTTTATTTTGTCGTATCCGAAACGGTTTCGTGTTTCGGTAATGGTTTTGGTTTTATTCTGTTTTTTCGAAACTGTTTCGACCAGCTCGAACCCTGTTTCATCCGCCGAGCCTATAACGCCTTTGTGTTCGCGCCCTTCGGATGTGACCACTCTGGCTTGTCGGCCGATTCTCCTTAGATATTGCTGATACACTCGTAGTGGCTGGTCCATGCCAGGAGAAGATACTTCCAGTTCATGTGATTCCCATACGCCATCAGCGTCGAGCCTGTCGGTGATCAATCGGCTGAGCTCGGCACATTCGGATAAGGTGATGCCAATCGGCTTGTCGACATAAACCGCCACTTTCGAAGTTGAGGTCTTTACCTCCACCAAGAAGCGGTCTGTTGTACCGATCCATTCTTTTACGATGGATTCTATTTGCTCTTTCAACACCATTGGACATTAAAAAAGGGGACTGGTGTCCCCTCTTTCACTATCATATTTTCAGGTGCAAATATACAACAATTTCCTTAAAACGGGTCAATGAACGAAGTGCATCGTTGCCTTCTTCGAAAATCCTTTATCATCTGGATAAACAATCGATTGTTAATCACTTGTTCATATTAAGAGTCGAAACGCCCTTTGTTTACAGATAGATTTGTAAATAATTGATTAATAATTAGGAAGCACCCGCCACCAATATATAATTGCCTGATTATCAAATTTTTGTGTTGTCGTTTCACGTGAAACCCCTCCTTAAATGAAATACCCTGATTATGACATTATTGTAGTTGGTGCAGGTCACGCAGGGTGCGAGGCTGCAGCTGCAGCTGCAAACATGGGGTCTAAGGTGCTGCTGATTACGATGAACATGCAAACCATTGCACAGATGTCATGTAATCCAGCCATGGGGGGAATTGCTAAGGGGCAGATTATCAGAGAGGTAGATGCATTAGGTGGCTACTCCGGTATTGTAACTGACCGATCAATGATTCAGTTCCGTATGTTGAACCGGTCAAAGGGTCCAGCCATGTGGAGCCCCCGGTCACAAAACGACAGGATGCGCTTTGCGGAGGAGTGGAGGATGATGTTGGAGCAAACTCCGAATGTAGATTTCTGGCAGGATATGGCAAGCGGAATTACCGTGGAGGATGGGAAGGTGGTTGGTGTTACGACAGGGATGGGTGTTACATTCAAGTCCAAGGCTGTTGTACTAACCAACGGAACCTTTTTGAATGGCTTGATTCATATCGGAGAGAAAAGAATCGGAGGTGGACGAACCGGCGAAAAAGCCTCTACAGGTATTACCGAACAACTGGTGTCTCTAGGCTTTGAGAGTGGTCGAATGAAAACAGGAACGCCTCCTCGAATTGATGGTCGTTCTTTGGATTACTCCAAAATGGAAGAGCAAAAAGGTGACGAGGATCCAGGGAAATTCTCCTACACCGATACACCCCGACTTGAAAAACAAAGAAGCTGTCATGTAACCTACACGAACGAAAAGGTGCATGAAATTCTGCGTACCGGATTCGAAAAATCACCAATGTTCACGGGGCGGATACAAGGATTGGGACCAAGATACTGCCCCTCCATTGAAGATAAGATTAACCGTTTTTCAGATAGGGACAGACATCAGCTATTCGTAGAGCCGGAGGGATGGAATACGGTAGAAATTTATGTGAACGGATTTTCATCATCACTGCCAGAAGACATTCAGTATAAAGCACTTAGGCTGATTCCTGGGTTTGAAAATGCCAAGATGTTTCGGCCAGGCTATGCCATTGAGTACGATTATTTTCCACCTATTCAGCTGCAAACAACACTAGAAACAAAGCTAGTTAAGAACCTTTATTTCGCTGGTCAAATCAATGGCACCACTGGATACGAGGAGGCCGCGTGTCAAGGCTTAATGGCTGGAATAAACGCACACCAGTCTATTCATCGTAAAGAGCCACTTGTTTTGGATCGATCTGAAGCCTATATAGGCGTTTTAATAGACGATTTAGTAACCAAAGGCACCGATGAGCCATATCGAATGTTCACCTCAAGAGCAGAGTTCAGAACCTTACTCAGGCAAGACAATGCAGACATCCGTTTGACTGGGCTGGGCCATAAATTAGGTTTAGCATCAAGCGAACGATACAATCGGATGCTTGAAAAAGTTGATGAAAGCGACCTATTGATTTCTTTTATGAAGGAGCAAAGCATTTCGCCCGATGAGATAAATGGAGCCCTAAGCGACAACGGAGAAGAGCCCATCCGCCAAAAACAGAAAATGATTTCGCTCCTTACGAGACCTCAAATATCCATTCGTGACTTGATTCAATGGTTGCCCATCCTCAAAAGCAAAGCGGAAAGCCTATCGATTGAAGCCGTAGAAAACGCTGAAATCTCGATTAAGTATGAAGGCTACATCCAAAAAGAGAGGCTGATGGCTGAAAAAATGAGCAAGCTCGAGCACATATCTCTTGATGAAGATTTCGATTACAGTAAGCTAACATCCCTATCTTCCGAAGCGAGACAAAAACTCGCAACGGTTAAGCCCAAAACTTTGGGGCAAGCATCCAGGATAAGTGGCGTTAACCCATCAGACATTTCCATTTTGTTGGTCCATATGGGTCGTTAGTGTTTCTCGTGAAACACTTTTTTTATTTTTTTCTAGATTTTTCGTGAATTCGTGAAAATTAATTTTTTATTTTTTTAAATAATTAATTTTTTGAATTTTATTTGAGGGATAAGTTAAGATGAACTCTTGCTTAAGATAGATTGAGCTACACAAAGCCAACAAAATGCTGTCAGGCGAGCATCTTGTTTCACGTGAAATGAAACTGGCCAAAAGCTCGAGAATAATTGACCAACCAAATGCAGTCGATAAAAGCTAGGGCTGTAAAGCGCATTAAAACCAATAGAAGGAACTATAGCGTTTAGTTCGATTCTCGATTTCGGCCAAATCTAGATGTTGCTGTAACAAAACATGAGTTCAAAGCCGATCGGTGAACAATTACAGCCATTGCTATAACCAATTCCTACAATTTGAAGTGTCTTAACCGACACTGCATTACCGGCCCTACTAAGAAGGTTTAATTAGACATGACGTCTAGAGAGAAGAGCAAAAACGACCAACCTATTAAGCAGACTCTTTTATATTGAATATCAATGTCTTAAGTTGATAAGGGTAGTTTGTTAACTGGTTTGACAATAATGATGATTCCAAGTAACATTTTACATGGCTACATCGTAAGAATGACCGTCATTAATTGTTAATGCCATTAGCAAAAGGCTCCAGCTAGTATTAAATTTGTAGGTGAATCACCTAAAACTATAGGCTAGCGGGCGAAATTTAAAGGTAAAATGAAAAAAGAACACGCACAGATTCAGGTATTGTTCGCAAGACAAAAAAGGAATATAGCCTGGTTTCTATTCTCCATTATAACTCTACTTACAAGCATAGCCGCATGGAAGTGGTTAAGCGAGCCGAAAACCTTCACGGCAGAAGCCGCAATTACTATTTCTGGCGAACAGACACCATCTGATTTTTGGACAAACACGGGAATTGTATCAGCGACAACTAAAGCAACACAAATCATCGGAAGTGAAACATTCGTTCGTGAAGTATTTGAAAACAATCCAGCTCCAGCGAAGACATTTACATATATAAACCACGGCATCATAACGAAAGCAAAAACATTTCCCTTTGTTGTTGAGGTCTTAAAAACACCTGATACGGGGTCTATCAAATTAAATATTGCAGATGCCGGCGACAACAACTATCTAATAAAGACTACAGAGAAAGACGCTACAAGCAAGTTGGCTGTTTACAACGATTCCGTCTCAATCAACGACTATAGTTTCAGAATTGTCAGAAACGAAGGTTTTGTTGAGACACATGCAATTATAGGAACAGAAGCGGTTTATCAAGCAGAATTACTGTCGTCACAGGCTGCTACAGAATCGCTCTTGAATAATGGAGGTGCTTTGCAAGTTTCTCAAATCAACGATGTAGTAAAAATAAATGTGTCATCCTATGGTGATGGCTATGCATCAGAAATAGCAAACACTCTGGCACAATCCTACCTTATCAAGTTAAATAGCAATAATCAAATTGAAAATAACATCACGGAAGTACAGTCTGTCAAAACTAATACCCCAGAAAATTTAAATATAACTCCATTACCAGTTCAAACGGGTGAAGAAGCAGTTGCTCTAGCCGACAAAATGGCAAAACTTCAACTGCAGAAAGAGGCATTAGACAACTTGTCAAGAAATATCCGTGAACGAATTGAAACAAATTATTCAGATGTTTCTACCGAAGGTATAGAAAACGAATCCATACTACGCGGTTTAAGAAGGCTTGGCGAAATGTACGCCAAGCTAGACGAAGAACCCGGGAATCAAGAATTGAAAGAAACGATATCCGAAAGAAAAAAGCGAATCGGGAACGAATTAATTGAAGCTAGAAAAGAAGTCGCACAAGATTTAGAGACGGCAAAAGAAGATCTAAGCTCGCTCGGAGAACCTCAGGCTTCAGTATCAGAAGTAACTGTTGCGCCTTTGTCGGAAAAATCAGATGCCTCAACGCCTAGCAATAAAACAGATGCAATCTTGGTTCCAGCTACTCCGATGACAGCCGAAGCCAACACCAGCTTCTGGGCCTATTTGACTGTATTGGGGGGTCTGATAATGCTATTCATGACAAACCGTATCACCGTTTTCAGAAACAGGTACAAACTGGCATTAACATTAGTGACTAACGATAAGAAGACTTTGTTACCCACAACATACGGTGTTTCAGCTATCAAGAAATCCGCTATAAGCATAACAGCTCCAGTAGATAATTTATGTGCGGAAATTCTCTCCTTACCAAAAACGAAAGTGATTGCCTTTACCTCTTTACACAGAAAGGAAGGAAAAACTTTTGTAGCCTCGAGAATAGCAATGGCCCTGGCCGCACTTGATAAAAAAGTTCTTGTAGTTGATATGTCGTTTCATAATCAGAATATGGAGGCCATATTTGGAACCACATGCGAATTAACGATAGCCGATGTCTCGTCTGGATCATGCGATATGTTACAAGCCATACAAAGCACCCCTATCCCAGGATTGGACCTAATAGTTGGTGGATCGTTCAAACACGGTGTTCGTAGCCTGCTGTCTTGGACCGAACGGGAAACAGCATTTGATCAGCTTCGCAACTTTTATGATTACATCATTGTTGACACAGATGAAGTCTCCTGCGGACCCGAGGCCATGGTGTTTCTGAAAGGGAGCGATTTGAATTTATTTATGGATATTGATTGTGGCAAAAACTCGACTAAGTCGCAAAAACTAGCTAATTTTGCGGAGGAGAAATCGCTTTTGAATACGTTTGTTGTTTTCAATGAGACCAGCGTCAGAAGTACCCCAAATATTTTAGAAACAAGCAAAACCACTAAGAAAGAAAATATTGCTGATTCCAGACCCCAGCCGGTAATGGAAACTGAACATTCCGCCAATGAAAAATCTGAAAGCAGCAACAAGCCCTCGTTTTTGAAAAGGGTGGCCCTTTGGTTTTTCTAAAAGGGTCATGTATCGCTAAAGAGAAGGAGGAGGAGCATATTATGCAGAAGTTACAACGAAATGAAATCATAGACGCTATTGCGTCAAACTCAAAACGCATCCCCTGTATTTTCCTAAACCAGGCCGGATCACCATCAAAGTTGCACACGGACATGTCTACTATTGACCTGTTGGTAAGCAAAGAGGGAGAAAAAAAGTTCTTAGACTTTTGTAGGTCTCATGCGAAAGTGAAGGAAATAATAATAAACCCCCGCTTCGAAAGGAAAAAGGTTGCCATCAAAATGCTTGATGGATCCGAGGTGAGCCTAAAGCTGCTTAGGAACATGGTACGCAAAACGCTTTGCACGCTTCCTACAGAGGAAATCATGAACGATTGCCACGAGAACAGCTATGGTGTTTTGGTGCCCACCATTGAACAGCAGTACGAATACATTCTGATGAAAAGCCAGTTTTCAAACACGGAGTTTCCTGACAAATTTCAAAAATACTTTTCCGCTATGGAGCCTGCAGTAAGATCCTCCATATTCAAATATTTACAAACCAAGTATAATTTTGTATTCAATACCATTGAAGATCTTTACAAGCCCAAAAGCTCTTTGCTTTTGAGAATTACCATAGGCTTGAGAGCCCTTCCGGAAAACTCCTTGTCTTCGCTGATTTTCCGAGGAGTCCGCCTGTTTATATGGAACCTTGGTTTCCTCTTTTCCAAAAAAGCTGTTCGTCTAGGTCCTATGCACAGCGTAGCCAAAGAAGAATTGGACTCAGGCAGAACTTCGGCAACAAGTTAGTTGCAAATTATTGGTTGAAACGGTATAGTCCAGAAAGGCTCTTGTTGCTGTTGAATGTGACTTGAAGGTCCTTGAGGATTCCATCATGCACATCGTAAACCCACCCATGTATAAAGGGAAAATCTCCTTGTGACCATGCTGATTGAACGATACTCGTTTTACACAGATTGTAAACCTGCTCCTTGACATTCAGCTCGACCAATAAGCGATGGCGCTGTTCCTCGTCTTTGATAGCGTCCAACTCCTCCATGTGCGCTCTATATACATCCTTGATGTGACGAAGCCAATTATCGATCAAACCAAACGACTTGTTGGTCATGGCCGCATTGATGCCTCCGCATGAATAATGGCCACAAACAACAATGTGTCGGATTTTTAACACCTCTACGGCATAGGACAAAACGCTCAACATGTTCATATCGGAGTAAACCACCATGTTGGCAATGTTTCGATGAACAAACACCTGCCCTGGACTGGTGCCTGTGATTTGATTGGCCGGAACGCGAGCGTCTGAACAGCCAATCCACAATACTATGGGCTCGTGCTTTTCCCCAAGTCTTTTGAAATAATCCGGATCCGTACGACGAATCTCATTTACCCATTTTTGGTTGTTATCGAGTAGTTTTTTGACAAAATCCGGCATATCCTTTCACATGAAAACTGTTGAACTTCTTTAATAAGCAAAACGAAAATAGCTGAACTGAAGCGATTTGCAAATGTTGTAAGGCAAATGTTTTCAACCAAACCTTTTAAAAGCGTCTTTTTTCGGGGTTTCCTTACAAATGTAATGCTACTCCAAACAAGAAACATCGTTTTTCTGACCTAGGAGTATAAAGCAGTGTCGTTGATTACAATGCCTGCCAAAAACACAATATACTCGATTCTCCTGCTGGTGACGCTACTTGCAACCACTGCGGCTTTTTCACAAAATGTTTATACCGTGGCTGGTGTAGCCGGTGTAACCGGAAATACCAATGGTACGGGAACTCAAGCCACTTTCCATAACCCATACGGAATCGCCTCCGACGGACAAGGCAACATTTATGTTGCTAACAGATTCGGGAACACCATCCGTAAAATTAGCTTGTCAGGACAAGTAACAACCTATGCAGGTACCGGAAACCCTGGTGCTACTGATGGATCTGCACTCAGCGCAACATTTAATGAGCCTTGGAGTGTGGCATGTGATTCGAATGGCAATGTATATGTAGCTGATGCTAAAAACTACAAAATCAGAAAAATTGATTCCAATGGACAAGTAACAACAGTTGCAGGTATTGGAACTTTTGGTGTAACCAACGGTGCAGCAGCCTTGGCGCAGTTCGGATTTCCTACAGGTTTGGCCGTTAACGCCACCGGCTCTATTATATATGTTAGCGATCGCATGACCAACACCATCCGCAAAATTGAAAACGGTATGGTTAGCACTTTTGCTGGCACGGTTTATTCGCCGGGCTCTAACGATGGCCAAGGGCTCTCCGCCAAGTTCAATCATCCCAATGGCTTGGCCTTGGATGCAACGGGCAACTTGATTGTAGCAGATGAGTTCAATAATAAAATCAGACGAATCACTCCCAGTGGTTATGTATCAACACTGGCAGGTAACGGAAGTGCCGGATCCGTAAATGGACCCGCATCGACCGCCTCTTTCAAAACCCCTTGGGCTGTTTGTGTTGCTCCAAACGGCGACATCTTTGTTGGCGATGCGGACAATTTCACCATTAGGAAAATTTCATCGGGTATCGTCTCTACATATGCGGGTCAGACCGGTGTACCAGGAATGATTAATGGCCCAGCACTGCAATCGACCTTTAATGGCGTAAGCGGACTTTGTATTAATAAGAGCAACGATCAGCTTTACCTATGCGACGAAGTCAGTCACTTGGTTAGGAGAATTGCGCCGATGGTTTTAAGTATGACAGTTAATGGTGGGTCTTCTTTTTGTGCCGGTTCAAACATCAGCATCCAGGTAGGTCCAAGCGGGCTTAGCAACTATCGAATCTATGTAAACGGAATACTTGCAGGTACATCTTCCAATGGATCTTTCAGCCTGACGGCAATTCCTGTAGGACAGCATACCATAACAGCAACTGCTACAACAGGTTCTGGAGCGTTAGCCTATTCGGATCCTTTTAGTCTGACCATAACAGCGCCTCTTTCCGTATCCATCATTGTGAACGGAAGCAGCACCATTTGTGATGGCGATTCTGTTACATTGTCTTCCTCTGTATTGGGGTCTTATCAATGGTCTACTGGGGCAATCACCCCTACTATCAGAGTCTCTAACGCCGGCAGTTACACGGTAACAGTGACCAATGCACAAGGGTGCAGCGGAGTTTCTGCTCCACAACAAGTAAGCACACTGCAATCACCAGCAGCAAGCATCTCATCTATTAGCGCAGCACCAAATTGTCCCGGTGATACAGTTGTGTTGACCGCTGGACAGGCTCCTCAATATCTCTGGTCTAATGGTTCAACCACACAATCCATTCAAGTTACTGGTCCTGGTAGCTACTCTGTTCAGGTAACAAACGCTTCCGGATGTTCGGCCATGTCGCTACCGATGAATGTCAACTATCATCCTGTTTCTATCTCGACGATTTCCCCTGCTGGGAATGTCGTTATACCACAAGGTACACAAACCACGCTGACTGCAGGACAAGGAACATCCTATGTGTGGTCGACAGGGGCTACCAGCCAATCTATCTTGATTTCAGATAGTGGCTTATATAGCGTAACCGTTGTTGACATGAATGGATGTGTTTCAGTTCCTGCAACGGTACAAGTAGCTTTCCTTTCGGCATCAAACCTGGTTTCCGTACAAGGTTTAACACAGTTCTGCAAAGGAGACTCCGTCGTACTGGTGTCGGCTTTCAACAGTTTTAACCAGTGGTACAAAAACGGAAGCCCAATTGCCGGTGCTATTGGAAATGTTTTTGCTGCAAAAGAAACCGGAACATATAAACTCCGGTACTCTCCTTTGGGATCTTCAGCTGTTTTCTCCAATGAAATTGAAGTGGAGGTATTATCGCTTCCTGAAACCATTGAAATTAGTGTCCTCGGAGTGTGTCCAAACACAAGCACCATTTTATCTATAACACCCGTAAATGATATTAATTATGGTTGGTATGATTCAGAAACCGGAGGCACACTGCTGTTTAACGGAAATGTATTTACCACCCCAACGCTCGCCACTACAACTCCATATTATATTTTACAAACCAACGCCTTCGGATGTGTAGCTGAAAATCGTTTGGAGGTTTTAGCCACCGTTTTTGACGCACCATCGGCAGAGTTTACAAGCACACCAGCTAAAACGGAAACATCTGGTTACATAGTTTCATTCCAATCCAACAACGAGCCAGGAGTTGCTTACTTATGGGATTTCGGAGATCCCGCGTCGATGACGAACCTTTCAACTGCTGCTGAGCCATCACATGTATATGCAAACACGGGCGAATATTTAGTTACCTGCATTGCGACTAGTGACCAAGGTTGTCGTGACACAACCTATCAACAAATAAAAGTGGTGCTTCCCGATAATATTTTCATCCCAAACACCTTTACGCCAGATGGCGATGGCCAGAACGATGTGTTCCGAGTCAGAGGCAATAACATCTTGTACGCCGACATGAATTTATACGACCAGTGGGGTGGCTTGATTTGGGCGGTAGAAAAAACAACAGATGGTTGGCAAGGTGATTCGAGGAAGGGTTCTGTACTTCCAGGTACATACAATTATGCTATTAAAGTTTATCTCGATAACGGTGCAACAAGTTATCACAGAGGGAGTATAAACTTGATACGATAATAAGATGTCTCGGATTATATATATACTGGTTTTCAGTATTTTATCGCTTCCCACTTGGGGGCAAGACATCCGTTATTCCCAATACTTTAACAATCCATTGACCGTTAACCCGGCTTTGACGGGTGTAGGAATTGATCATTTGAGAGCCTCTTTGGCCTATCGGCGACAAGCCTCGGGTCCAGCTAACCCTTTCACAACCAAAGGTGCTTTCGTCGACAAATCGGTTGGACGGTTTGGGTTGGGTTTTGCTATCAATAGCAATGGTGCCGGTCCCGCATCTGTTAAAACACTGCAATTTGCCGGAAGCTTATCATATAGTTTCCACTTTGGATATAAAGGCAACCATCGCCTTGCAGGTGGATTGCAAATGGGTATCATCCATAAATCCATTGACCCCGCAAAGCTCACCTTCGATAACCAATTCCAGGCCGATGTTGGCTTTGATCCTACAATCGCCTCCGGCGAAGAGTTTGAAAAAAACAGCATTATAAGACCCTCGCTGAGCACTGGGTTCTTCTGGAAGAAAATTGGTATCCGTAAAAATCAACCAGTTCGTCCCTATCTGGGCTACTCTGCTTTACATCTTAACCAGCCCGACATCTCCTTTTTCGGAGGAGAAGCGAAGCAGCAGATTAAGCATGTTTTTCTAGCAGGCGCAGAAATTAGAATTTCGGATGATGCCATACTAAAACCCAACTTAGTTCATATTGAACAAGGGGTATTTGATGAGACTAGCATTGGAGCGATAGCTGCATTTCAAAATCAAGAGGGCAGGGAAATACAAGCGGGCTTGTTCGGTAAAATGAACAAAGCTTTTGTCGTTTATGCCGGCTTCCGATACGATCGTTTTTTGGTTGGCTTGAGTTATGATGTAATGACTGGTCCCGTTGCAGATGCCGGAAAAGGTTATAACGCTTTTGAATTATCGTTGGCTTTTACACCCAAATCAAAACCTAAGGTCGAGCAACAAAAAGATGTTTCGAAAAAAGAGAAAGAGAACAAGCCTGTAGTTAAACAACAGGAACCTGGTGTGAAAAAGCCGGTAACGCCACCAGTGGTGAAAACCGTCAAGAAAGATTCTACTTTATTTACGCCGACACCTGCAATTACTAAAGAAGAAAAGCCTGAGTCTAAAAAAGATGTGCCGCCATATGTTAAGGAAGTTAAAAAAGACGAATTGGCAACCGAAACAACACCAATAGCGAATGTGGTGGCGAAAGAAACTCCTGTTCCATTTGAAATTTCCGAAGTGCTTCAAATCAGCCGTACAAATGCAATCGATGCGCAGCCTATATCGACTGGAGTTATATTGCCCTTCTCTCAGCTGAAAGAAGATCAAGAGGAAGAGGCGCCTATGGAATTGCCTACAGTTGTCCAAGCCACCGAAAAGTCTACCCCAGTTATCCAAGTCGAACCTGAGACTGCTTCACCAAGCCTGGTGAAAATGGAGCCCGTGGAAACAAATGCCGTTATTTCCAAGCCGATTCAAATAGTGTCTCAACAAGAGGTTCAGCCAATTCAAACCTCTGTAGTAATCATACATCATATGCCTAAGGAGGATGTTGAGTTGGGTGACACACAAGCCGAAAAGACACAGCCAATAACCGAAGCAGCGACAACGCCTTCAACAGATAAAAAAGAAATCATGGCAGAGCCTGTAGTTGAAAAGGCTGTTCCATCTGTATTCTCGCCGATTGTTCCGAATAATAAAATCATTGCTCCCGACAGCGACGGAGACGGCGTGAATGATTTTGAAGACCCTTGTCCATTCATTAAGGGCACAACTGCCACCAGAGGATGCCCCGACTCGGACGACGACGGTATCGTAGATATGGTTGATTTCTGCCCGTTGGAAAGCGGACCTAAGTCAAACGGAGGTTGTCCCGTATTGAACAAACGCACTAGCGGCGACCAACAAATCATAGGCGACTTTGACCATATATTGTTCCAAACGGGCTCTGTTTCCTTGACGATAGACAATACATACGATATCATAGAGCCCGCAATCGAATTGCTCTATACAGACAAATCCACCTTTGTGCTCATCTCCGGACACACAGATTCGGAAGGTGACGCAGCAACAAACATGCAGCTATCACAAAAAAGAGCTGATAAGGTTAAGTCTTATTTTATTGGACAAGGCATCGGCGAAAGCCGCATTCGCACCATACCTTATGGAGAAAACATGCCTATCTCAGGAAACAACACCGAATCTACAAGAAAGCTGAATCGCAGGGTGGAAATCACCATCTTGAAAAAAGGCGAATAAGTTACGGGGGTTATCCAGGTACAAGGGTTGAATCCATGTAGAAAACGGTGGCAACAGTTAGGCTGATCATGTTTTTGGCGACTGGAACATAACCGTTTCGTCGCATGAAAGAATCCACATCGTTACACGAAAGATGATCAAAAGTCGTTACATCGTTGCACTCTAGGGCAAATACCTTTGGTCTGTGCAATGAAAAATCGAATGTGGATAATACTTTGATCTCAAATCCTTCCGTATCTATGCTTACAAAATCGATAATTGTTCCATTAGGAACATGTTTTTGTTGTACATCTGCCAGTGTGATGACGGGAACATCGATGGTAGAGGTGACAAGGCCTTCCTTTCCCACGGCCTGAAGTGTTTCAAAGTTGAAAGTATTGAGTCCTGGTTCGGATTCCAACATGTAATAACACAACAACTCGGTTTTGTCGCCTATTCCAAACTCCAAATTGATGTCATTTGGGCGGAATTTGTTGAATTGTGCCATGATTCCTGGTCTTGGATCCAAGTTGATGCCTCGCCACCCTTGCCTATAGAACAAATAGGTGTTGGAACCTATAAAAGGATGGTACGCACCTACATCTAAGTAGAAGCCTGGGCCGGTTTTACCAAGCTGTCGCATGAGAGCGGCTAGAACCAAGTCTTCACCACATTGGCTGTAACAAACCTTTCTCAGGAAGCGGTCCGGAAACAGTTTTCGTAAAGCATTGCTAATTGAAAACAAGGGGAAATATTGGTTTGTGTTTCAAATATAGAATATTTGACTTCGCGGCAGAAAGCTTTTATGTATACAACCCTAATTGTTAATTGGAATCCTATATTTGTTTTCCATAATCCAACTGAAACATGAATTTTAGATTTGCCTCTTTCCTTTCTTTATGCCTGTTCGCTTGCGCTCCTACATCACTTTTAGCCCAAGCTTCCGATTCAATTATCATCAGTCGCATTTTCACCTATTGCTTAGAGCAAGGTCAATCCTACGAAAGGCTTCGATACCTGTCTGAATCTATTGGAAACCGATTGAGCGGATCAGAAAACGCCGACAAGGCTGTCCGCTGGGCACACCAAACCATGGAAAGTGACTCGTTCGGCAAATGCTACCTTCAAGATGTAATGGTGCCACATTGGGTGCGAAACGACAAAGAGCTTTTGTCGATGCAGGTTAAAGGAAAAAAAACGGCTTTGAACATCTTCAGCCTGGGCGGGAGCATTGCTACACCTAAAGGCGGCATTACAGCCGGCGTGGTTGAAGTAAAATCGTTTGAGGATCTTGAAAAGCTGGGAAGAAAAAACATCGAAGGCAAAATTGTTTTTTACAACACCCCTATGAAGCAGCGGTTCTATCACACCTTTGAGGCGTACGGCGATGCCGGCAAATACAGATGGGCTGGAGCACAAAACGCGGCAAAATATGGCGCTGTTGCTTCAATCACCAGGTCCATGACCCTGGCTCTTGACGATAATCCTCACACAGGAGGTATGGGATATGCAGACGGCATAACCAAAATTCCTGGATGCGCCATCTCCACTATGGGAGCAGAAAAACTAAGCCGAGAGCTGGCTTCAAACCCCGACCTGAAGCTTACATTGGAAATGAATTGTGAAACCAAGCCGGATAAACTATCACATAATGTAATTGCCGAAATCCGCGGAAGTGAATTTCCCGATGAAATTGTTGTTGTGAGCGGACATCTTGATTCGTGGGACAAAGGACACGGCGCACATGATGATGGTGCCGGATGTGTGCAGTCGATGGAGTTGCTGAATGTATTCCGCGACTTGGACATCAAGCCTAAACGAACCATCCGCGTTGTTTTATTCATGAATGAAGAGAATGGTTTGCGCGGCGGAAAGAAGTATGCCGAAGAGGCTAAAGCAAAAGGTGAAAAACACATTGCGGCTATAGAATCCGACGCGGGAGGGTTTACTCCGGCAGGATTTTCTTCCACTTGCGTTGACGAATCGAAGCGGGTTTATTTCAGACAATGGAAGCACCTGTTTGAGCCTTATGCCATTTATCAATGGGATGATGATGGTGGTGGCGCAGATATCGGTCCTTTGAAAGACCAAGGAACGCTGCTGATAGGTCTTCGCCCTGATTCACAGCGCTACTTCGATTATCATCACACAGATATAGACACCTTCGATAAAGTCAACCGAAGGGAGTTGCACTTGGGTGCAGCAGCCATAGTCAGCCTGACTTGGTTACTCAGCGAATATGGCGTTGGTGCAGCATCATCTGCCACGGATTGAAAAACGATCCGCATCCATAGAGACAGGGAAGGAGCGCCTCAGGTCTTCTAGTTGATTTTTGTAGAGTTTAGCCGTAACCAAAGCACCCTTGTTTGTTGGGGTTTTTGTGATTTGATCCCCAAGCGGATCAAAAATCTGACTATCGCCTGAGTAAATTATCCCTTTGCCATCTTTTCCTACCCGATTAACAGCCGCAACATAACATTGGTTTTCGATTGCCCGAGCAGGTAATAAAGTATTCCATGCCAAGCGACGCTTCTCAGGCCAGTTGGCAACATAAATCAACAAGTCATAACCTTCCGTATTCCTGGTCCACACGGGGAACCGAAGGTCGTAACATACCATAGGACAAATGCGCCATCCCTTATATTCAAATATCTTTTTACGCTTTCCTGCCGCATAGGAATTATGCTCTCCAGCCATCCTAAACAGATGCCTTTTATCGTAAAACGCCAAGCTGCCATCAGGAGGCATCCATACGAACCGGTTGTAGTATCGACTACCCGATTTTATAACTAGGCTTCCACAAACCACTGCGTTTTTTCTTTGGGCCAAGGCATGCATCCACTGAACAGTCGTGCCATTCATTTTTTCACTTACAGAGGATGCGTTCATGGTGAATCCACTTGTAAACATCTCGGGCAGTATGATGATGTCGGAGGAGCCTTTGGACAATGGGCGCAGTTGCTCTTCGATAATCAATCGGTTGCCGTTGGGATCTTCCCATAGCAAGGTTGTTTGTAATAGAGAGACGCGAAGCGTATTCATATCAGCGGACTTTTTTCAGTTTTTCTGCAGCGGCCTTCAGTGTTTCATCCTCCTTTGCGAAGCAAACCCTAATCAACCTCATCTCATCCGGGGGCTTTTTGCAAAAAACCGAAACGGGTATTGTGGCTACTCCATATTCCCGAGTCATGCGCTCGGCAAAAACCGTGTCTTTTTCATTGGATATTTTTCCATAATCCAAAAGCACGAAATAAGATCCTGAGCATGTCAAAGGAACAAATGGGGTTTCTTTGATTAAGTCCAAAAAAAGATCTCTTTTGTTTTGGTAAAATGACGGAATGTTCCTGTAGTTTTCCGCATTGCTCAAGTAGCTTGCCAAGGCGTATTGAAGTGGTGTGTTGACAGCAAACACCATAAACTGGTGCACCTTACGAAATTCTACGGTCAAGTTCTCGGGAGCTATACAGTAGCCCGTTTTCCAGCCCGTGGCGTGAACGGTTTTCCCAAAAGAGAATATGACGAAACTCCTTTCTGCCAGTCCAGGGTATAACAATACACTTTGATGCTTGTGTCCATCAAATACAATGTGTTCATACACTTCATCGCTGATGATATATATGTCTTTGTTGTGTGTGATTTTCTCCAGCTGCTGCATGTCTTTGACAGACAAGATTGTTCCAGCCGGGTTGTGAGGTGTGTTGATGATAATCAACCGCGTTTTGCTGTTTACAGCTTTTTTGACCTGGTTCCAATCGATTTGAAAATCGTTCGGGTTTAGCTGCAACTGAACAGGAACGCCCCCTTGCAGTTTAATGGAAGGCACATAGGAGTCGTATGCCGGTTCAAAAACGATAACCTCATCACCTTCTCTAACGGTTGCTGCAATGGCCGTATAAATGGCCTGGGTGCCACCTGCTGTTATGGTTATTTCCTTTTCGGGATCTACATTGCAGCCATAGGCAGCGTTTACCTTGTCGGCGATAACCTGTCGCAGAGGGGCAATTCCTGGCATGGGAGCGTATTGATTATGGCCTTTGCGCATATTTTCGCTTACCAATTCTATTAATCCCGGGTCAACGGGAAAGTCGGGAAAACCCTGCGAAAGGTTAATGGCGCCATGTTCGCGAGCCAATGCCGACATGATAGCAAATATGGATGTACCTGTATTGGGAAGCTTTGTTTTTACTGTACCTGGGAAAAGCATCGGTTTGGGTTTGAAACGCAAATTTACAAACACGCATGCTGATTAAAGCCATCAAAAACATTTGCAGGCAACATTGTGTTGATAAAGCGCCACACCTTTATCATGAAAAAACCTTGGAACATACCTGAATACCCGGTTTACAGCTTAGTCAGCTCAGATCGTGAAGCCTTCAACATGAATGTGTGTACCTATGTGATACCCGTAAGTATGAGTCCCAAGCTTTATGTTATTGCTGCGTATGAAGGAACAAAAACCCTAAACAATCTGATTAACTCTAATCAATTTGTCCTGCAATTGATGCATCGGGATGATTATGCATTGGTACGAAAGCTCGGAAAAGCAAGCGGCAACAGCGTCGATAAAATAGCTTGGCTGGAAAAGAAAAGCCAACTGGAAAAGTGGGAAAGCTTCCCTGTCTTAAGGAATGCCTGTTTCAAACTGCTGTTACAAAAAAAGAAAACGCTGGTAAACCATGGAGACCACACCGTTTTCTTATTAGAAGTTATCAAGTCAAAATCCGACAGCGATGCATACCTGACCACATCCCTTTTGCGAGAAAAGAAAATCATCAGAGCCTAAAAGATGGAACAAAGCATAAACTTACAAGAGCTAGAAAACATGGAGCGGAGAAAGAGAGCTACGCTTCTGAATTCTTTAGCCGGATTCAGACCTGTCATATTGGTTGGGACCAAATCGTTATCTGGCAACAACAACTTGGCCATATTCAATTCCCTAATTCATTTTGGTGCAGACCCGGCCCTATGGGGAATTGTTTGTCGTCCCGACGCCTTGGATAGAGACACCTACAGAAACATCGTCAATAATAAAACCTATTCATTTAGCATGGTTCCTACAGAGATGTCGTCGATGGCGCATCAAACATCTGCAAAATACGATTCTGATGCATCCGAGTTCGAAGCATGTGGGTTTGGAGTTGAATACGCGAAGGGATTTGATGTTCCCCTGGTTAAAGGCGCTATAGCCAATGTCATTCTTGAACATGTCCAAACCTTGCCCATTTCTTTGAACGGAACCAGCATTGTTATCGGCAAACCCGTTTTTATTCGTTTCAAAAATGGATTGGTGGAGGAGGATGGCTTTGCAAATCTTTCAGGTTTTGATGTTCTTGGCTGTTGTGGACTCGATGCTTATGTGAAGTCGGAAACCATAGCCAGATATGCCTATGCTAAACCCGGTGTGCAAACAACAAAATTGGAGAGATAATATATTTTGAATCGGCAACGGATAAATATCGTTTGGTTGAAGCGAGATTTACGAACGCAAGACCATGAGCCGCTTTCTCGTGCAGAGCAATCCAACTTGCCTTATTTGATTATTTTCATTTTTGAACCTAGTCTACTGTCCTATCCTGATACTTCTCCCCGACACCTCTGGTTCCAACATGGCGCATTGAAAGAGATGTCACAGGTTTTGGGCCCTTATAACAAGTCGCCTATGGTTTTTCATGAAGAAGCTATAACCGTATTTTCACATTTGATAGATGTGTTTCATGTGGAATGCGTGTTCAGCTACATGGAGTCGGGTACCCAAGTAACATACAACCGAGACCTGGAATTGAAAACGCTTTTTTTATCAAATAAGATTACTTGGACAGAATCCAAGAGGGACGGTATCGTTCGAGGGGCAAAGAATAGAGACGGTTGGGATCAACAGTGGTTTGAAACTATGGAGTCTCCTGCTATTCAAAACCGTTTTCGTCAACAAACCGACATTGAATTTCATAATCCTTTTCCTCTTGATACAGCTAAATTGGAAACATGGTCTTATGGATCCTCACAATTCCAGCCACCGGGAGAGTCGTTCGCTTACAAATATCTTGTTGGGTTTCTTAATGGTAGAGGAATTGATTATAGCAAACACATATCAAAACCGCTAGAGAGCCGGACCTCCTGCAGTCGCTTGTCTCCATACCTGGCATGGGGCAATCTATCTATTCGCCAAGTATACCAAGCTACCAAAAGACATTTGATGCAAACAACCTTCAAGGGGCCGTTCCGTAATTTCTTGACGCGTTTACACTGGCATTGTCACTTCATTCAAAAATTCGAAACAGAGTGTCGATACGAGACCGAATGTATCAATAGGGGTTATGAGCCGTTAATGCCTGCACGAAACGAAGAGCTGGTATTCGCTTGGATGAATGGTCTTACTGGCGTGCCGTTGGTTGATGCATGTATGCGTTGTGTCATGCAAACGGGATGGCTGAACTTTAGAATGCGGGCATTGGTTGTTTCCTTTTTGACGCACCACTTGCTGCAAGATTGGCGTACTGGCGCACACTATCTGGCAAAGCAATTTCTGGATTATGAGCCAGGCATCCACTATCCCCAATTTCAGATGCAAGCGGGAACAACTGGCATTAATACCATACGCATATATAACCCGGTGAAGAATTCACAAGAGCACGATTCAGATGGTGTGTTTATCAAGACTTGGGTTCCAGAGTTATCTCCTTTATCAACAGAGTTCATACATCAGCCATGGCTCATGACAGAAATGGACCAGGCGTTTTTCGGTGTTAGATTGGGTGTCGATTATCCGAGACCCATCATAGATTGGGATGAGGCGAGAAAATCGAATCGGGAAGTGATTTGGGGTATGCGCAAAAATGCTGAAGTTAAAAATGATGCCAAGCGCATGGTAACTGTACATGCCCGAAAGCAACGATCAAACCAAAGGAAGACTAAAGGAAAAAGTGGAGCCAGCTCCTGATGTTGATGTTACCTTCAGCCTAGACCCATGATGCGTGAGAAAATCGTTCACAAGCTGTATACCCAAGCCATTGCCCTTTTCCTTGTTGGTGCCTTCGCTGGTAAAAGAGACTCCGTTGTTTAGCATTTCAACCTGTTGAGGTGCCATACCTGTTCCGGTATCTTTCACATCAAAACACCAACCCTGTGGGCAAGACCGGGAGGATAGCGTAATGGTTCCTCCTTCGGGTGTGAATTTGTATGAGTTGGAGATAAGGTTTCGAAAAACCGCTTCGATCATGTCCCTATCGCACAAAACACGGGCGTTTTCCCTGTGCGTGAAATCAAAAACGAAATGCATGTTTTTGCTGGATCCCAACAACCTGCAATAACCCTCAATGAAACGATACATCTGTTCCAAATTTACGGCTGTTGGGTTGTAGCTAACGGCCTCTTTTTGCAATCTCGACCACAAAAGCATATTGTCAACCAAATCGAGGGTTTGTCCTGTACGCGACTTGAACTGCTCGACCATTTTGGCTTGTACATCGGAGGCAAGCCTTCCTGGGTGCAAAACATCCATACCCGAGTAGAGTAAAGCCAACGGGGAACGAAGGTCGTGTGACAAAACAGACATCATCTTATCTCGTGTGAAAACAGCGGTCTTCAATTGTTCATTCCTATAGTTCAAATCCTCTGCTTGTTTGAATATTTTTTCTTGAACAGCATCGTTTGTTTTGATCAGAAACAATGCTTGGATGATGATTACAACGCACGAGCCCACGATATTAATGGTTTGTTCAATGATTCGTGTAATCGGATCAAGAGGCATTGGGTGAGTAATAATATGCCAACCCATGATTTGCAAGACCACCATCAACACCAAAAGAATCGCCGAAATAACATAGCCGGTTATGCGTTCGCGGCCTTGAAAGGTGATTAGTACGCCAAGGACAATAGGCACGAAGAATGCCGTGGCAAACATATCTGGTCCCGAAAAAAGGACGATCATGGTGATCAACAAAGAGATCTGGAAAGAGTTCCAAACCTTGGAATAATAATAGTAGCCGTAATTATAAAGCAAGTAGGTGATAGTAACACCGGGCAGTGCAGCCAGGCAAACGAAAGCCTGTTCCTTTTGATCTAAAAGCAGGTTTACAACAAAGAATATAGCGGAGTAGCTGGCCACGATGATCATGAGAGCCACATGCAACTGCTTTCCCTTTTCCTCCAAAATGCTCTCGCGGGCAGATTGATTGGCTGCGAGCTTTTTTGAATTATCGGAGGCGGAAGAAATCATTCGAATGGTTATTGTCGGGTGGTCGAATCGTTTTGCGCGTTATTGTTCGCGCCTTGGGAGGCGCCTTGATTTTTCACAAACCACATCATATTACACTCCTTGTGTGTTATGTTATAACCTATGTAAAAATTAAGCGGTAATGGTGGTCCTGCTTTGTATGCCTTGGCCAAATTGGATTGATATCGGCTACGGAACAAGGATATGGTTTTGGTGTATTTTCCCCATAGTTGTCTGTCCCAAATTTGTTCATCGAAACTAGACAGCGGTATTCCGGAATCATCTTGCAGGACAAACCTTGCATTTTCAGTGATGGTTTTGCGGATACTGGTGAAATAGTTATTGTGCATAAGATAAGAAGCGGCCTTAAGATAAACACCATATGGGCGCATGTTGTTCACATATTTAATAAGTCGATCATCTTTAGACAAACCACCATCTGAAAGGTCGAACCGAAAGTAGTCCAACTCCCTTATGGAGCCTTTAAAATCATGAAACTTGATTTTCAGCCCAATGGCTCCGGATGGTTCGGAAGGCACCATGTTCCCTGATGAATCAAGCTGTATATATTCCAATGAGGAAATGGAATAGCCATATCGTCGGATATAGAATAGCAAAAGGGGCAGGGCTCCATTCAAATCCCGTTGATTGAGTTCGGCCCTCATGCTTAGGGTTCTGAAAAAACCCAGCCGGTTGGAAAAGTAGAGCGACTTGTAAATCTTATCGGCATGGGCTTTCAACAACCTCTTGTTGCCCGTATCGGCGATAACCGTTCCCAAAGGCTCCAACCCCACCATAACATACCTGCTTACATTCTTGAACAAGGGGTCGACATGAAGGAAGTCGGCACCGGCAAATGGATAAAACAAGGACACAGAATCGGCATTGGGGGCCACAACAGTATCGGCCCATGCGCGCATGTTGTTAATCTTATTATCCAACATATACTGCCACTCACGCTCTCCCCTCCGCTCCAAACGCATGTATGAAGAATCGGCATAGAAATGGTTGAAGTGCTTGTCGGCGGGCAAACCGCTTACCAGCGAGGCATAGTCATTCAAAAAAGTATCCACAGTGTATTGGATAGCTGGTGGCGTTTCGATGTTGGATTCAACCTTCACGGTGTCTGTAGCCTCCCCACTCTCCAAGTCGGGGGTATCGACCGTTGAGTCGGATTGACAAGAAACCATTGAAATGCAAATGCATGAAACAAAGGCAAGGCCTATTAGGCGATAAATCATCGGGGCAGGGATTTTGCCCGCAAATATGTGGTTTTTTCTAATCATTTGTAAGGTAATTATTTGCGTCATAAACTGCAGGGATATTGACCCGCATGTCCTTCAAACGAAAGCCTTTTTAATGAATTTCCGAGCCTAAACTTTCAGTATCTTGGTTGCCCGTATTTTACATGCCAATGCCGATGCGACCTTCCGTACCAAACAAGTCCATTCGAACAGGTTTGTTTACTTTAAAATAAAAGGTCTCCGTTTACTGCGCATTGCTGTATGACAACATTTCCTTTTCACAAAGTGCGGTTTTTTTATGCCTTGCTGTTTATTTGTTTTTGCTTCAGCTCCTCATGTCAGGGCTCACCCGTCAAAGAGAAGCCACCAGCAGCCAACACTGAATCTTCAAGCCAGAAAAATTCAAAAGGGAAAATCCCATTGATTGTGTTGGGCTCCTTTCTGAACACAAAAGCCTCCTACCCTTTAAGCGAAATAAGGAGCGGAATAGAGAAGGGGGCATACTATGTAACCGCAGATATTGCCGAAGAGGTTAAGTCAGCCCTGGGTGGCTCCAGGATACCATCAACGATTGCCATTGATAGTTTTGTGGTAAAAAAGGATTCCTCCTTGCTTATTACAACTCTTGACTCCGTTTCCAACCTTTTGTTGTCGGTATCTGTTGATTCGATCTCTTTTTTCAAAAACCCGGAATCTTATACTTTTTGGATGACATCCGATCAAGATTCTTTTTCGTTTGAAAAAGAAATAACCTCATACACACATACGGGTGTAACGGCAATAACAAGACAAACAGGTGTTGTTGTTGACCGTATTGGAACAGATGCCTACTTAAAGAATGTTGTGGGATTGTTTAAGGGAGTGGATCTGTTACACATGAGTAATGAGGTCAGTATGGTGGAACAATGCTATTATGCTCAAATGAAGCTCCAATTTGCCACAAAAAAAGCCCATTTCGATATATTGACATCCTTAGGCGCCGACATCATAGAGCTAACAGGAAACCATAACTTGGATTTTGGAAAAGATGCTTACTTGAACTCTTTGGAGTGGTATAGGCAAAACCAAATGCGATATTTCGGTGGCGGAGCCGATGTTAGAGAAGCTGGAAGGCCCTTGATTATTGAATTGAAAGATGGGGCCAAGGTGGCTTGGGTGGGTTATAACGAGTTTTGTCCGCTTGGTGAATGTGCAATAAAGGGGCCTGGCGCGATGCGCTACAATTATGAAGAGGCTAAGTATCAGATCGACTCTTTAAAACGAAAAGCAGAGGTGTCTTTTGTGCTCGCATGTGTGCAATTCGGCGAGACCGACTCCTATTCCCCAACGGGTTCTCAGAAAAAAATTTGCAAAGAACTCATTGACTCGGGCGCTGATGTGGTAATAGGTTCACAGGCCCATCAGGCCCAAGAGATAGCTATATATAATGGCAAGCCTATTTTTTATGGCTTAGGGAATTTCTTGTTCGATCAGATACACCGTAAAGGTGTTAGGCAAGCATTTTGGCTGGATTGCTATTTTTACAAAGGTCGAATCATTCAATTCCATCCTGTTTATACATACATGAGCGAAAAAAGAATTCCTTCCCTTGCCAACAAGCAAGAGAAGGAAGAAATACGAAAAGCCATCTTAAAACCAGAGAACTTCTAGTGCTCAACAATGCTATGAGACCCTCTTTACAAATATTTCTTACCGCCGTAGGCTTCTGCTTGCTCATGCTTTTCTTCTATGGTGTTTCTGTTGGTTGGATTCCTCTGCCCGAATATGTAAAACGGGTAAGTTTGGATGCGAGCGAACAACAAGTGCACACGCCGTTGGGGTCGCTTGAGGTTGCACAAAAAACAAAGACAGAGCTACCTGCCATAAACACAGGAACACTTGCGAATGATACCTCAGCTTCCTCTAAAGATTCATCTAAGTCCGAACTGGAAAAATCGCTTCCAGATAGTATTCTGCAAAAATATATTACCTCCGAACCTTTGCCGGTATCGTTTTCGGGGAGCAACACCAAAAAAGAAAGGGTCTTGTTAATAGGAGATTCGCAAAGCGGCGGGTTGAGAGGGCCTGTTTACAGCTATTGTGCGGCAAACGGTCACGAGCTGGTGGCTTGCGTGTCATGGGTTAGTTCCACCTTGGGTGCATGGGCTTACGCCGATACTTTGGATTATTTTCTCAAGGAATTCGACCCTAGTTTAGTGATTGTTTGTATTGGTTTGAACGAAGTCTTTTCAAAGGATGTTGAGAAGCGGATGAAATATGTGAGAATCATTAACGAAAAGATTGAAGCCTCCGGCGCCAGAAGGTTTTGGCTTGGTCCTGCCTCATGGATAGAAGACCAAGGCATCATTCGAGCCATACGGGAATCCAATGGTGTACAATTCTTCGACGCTACCAAGCTCTATCTTTCGAGAGGCGATGATGGACGCCATCCTGATTGGAAAAGCTACCGTTTCTGGTTTGCACATGCAGCGGCATACATGACCAGTATTTCTTTTGTGGATTTCTCCCAATCAACACCCCTGCGCGATCCAGACAGGAAATCAAAATACTTTTACATAACAGCCAAACGCTGAAGATGGATCTGGAAACCATATTACAACTATTCCAATACGACTCGGGTCATCCGTTGATTTTCACGGATGGATTATTCCTTGGCTTGTTCTCCGTTTTCATGTTAATTTATGCGGCTATTTGGAATAAGGATGCCACTCGAACCGTTTACATAATCACATTCGGTTTCTTCTTTTACTATTTGTCTAGCGGCGGCTTTGTGTTCATGCTGCTTTTGACAATTACTTTGGATTATCTCTTTGCCGGACTTATTGACGCGGCGAAGAAAAAATGGGTTAGGAAGCTTTGGTTGACAATAGGCATTCTGTTCAGTTTATCCTTTTTGCTTTACTTCAAATACAAAAACTTTTTCCTTGAAACCGTTTCGGATGTAACAGGAAACCCTTTCGAGCTGGAAACACTCATTCTTCCTATCGGCATTTCCTTTTATACTTTCCAATCCATCAGCTTCCTCGTGGACTTGTATAAAAGGCGCTTCTCCATGCCCGACTTCCACGACTATCTGTTGTACATGACCTTTTTCCCTCACCTGGTTGCGGGACCCATTGTGCGGGCGAAGGATTTTCTTCCTCAGCTCTCCGTAAAGCCAGTTATCAATATGGCTTATTTGAATGAGGGTCTTTATCTCATCACGAAGGGCTTTTTGAAAAAAGCTGTTGTAGCCGACCATGTTTCCCAATACTCGGATGCGGTGTTTTCAGCGCCTGCATCTTTCTCTGGCTTCGAACATATTTTTTCAACACTTTGCTACACTTTGCAAATCTATTGTGATTTCAGCGGCTACACCGATATGGCTATCGGCATTGCCTTGTTAATGGGATACAGGCTATGCATGAATTTCGATTCGCCTTACAAGTCGACCAGCATCACGGAGTTTTGGAGGAGGTGGCATATCTCCCTTTCCAGTTGGCTTCGCGACTATATTTATATACCAATGGGAGGAAATAGAAAAGGTTTTCCGCCCCAACTGCTATTCTTGGTGCTTACGATGCTTATAGGAGGCTTTTGGCATGGCGCCGATTGGAAGTTTGTGTTTTGGGGTGTAGCGCACGGGCTATTATTGGTAATACATAAACTATGGACCAAGTATGTGCCCATAAAGAGCATGGGTATATTTTGGTCTATGGCAGGTTGGGTGCTAACCTTCGCTTGCGTTGCATTGCTCTGGGTTCCATTCAGGGCCGTTTCCTATGCGGACGCCATGGTGGTATACAACGCCATTTGGATGTACTCAGACCCTACCGCTTTGTTGGAAATATTCCAAACTAACACGGTGTTGTGCTGCGTGTTCCTAATCGCCATGATATTGGTGTTGATTCCCTTTTCCTGGAAGAACCGCATGCGTGTATTTTACGAAAAAACGCCGGTGGTATTGAAATTCGTGTTTTTGGCATTAGCGATCCAAACCTCTATCCAAATTACGGATGCCGAGGTTCAGCCATTTATCTATTTCCAATTTTAGGAATTGGCTACATCTGAGCCAAAGCAGACATTCGCTCCTTTAAGTAGGAAAAATCGACTGGCTTAGTGATGAAATCATCGGCGCCGTAGCCTAGTGCAGCCATATGGTTGGCTTCATCGCCATAGGCGGTAACCATAATCACTTTCAGGCGAGGAAAGTCTCCTTTGACCCTTCTGACAAGCTCCAAGCCATTCATGCCAGGCATGTTTATGTCGGACAATAACAATACCACATCAAAAGGATGAAGCCCTTTCAGATACTCCAAGGCGCTGTCAGCAGAAAAAGCGAAGTCAAAAGTCATGAGGCCATCCCTGATCTCTTTACGAAATCTCTGGCGGAACAGCAGCTCCACATCCGGTTCATCATCCACTATAAGAACCTTCTGAGGGGTTTTCATCATTTTGGTGTTTGTACCACAATAATAAGGTTTTTCAACAAAAAAGCCTATTTGCGGTAGAAGTTCATCTCATCGAGGTAATCATACACATCCCTTGGAAGCATATATCTGATGTCTTTACGGTTCTTAATGGCTTCCCTTATGAAGGATGCCGATATTTCCATCAGGGGAACGCCTGACACCAATCTGACTTTTGGGTTTTGGACCAAAGATCCCCCATCGGAGCCTGGCCTTGGATAAACATAGAGCTCATGTTCCTGCAAAATGGCTTCCCAATTTTTCCATTTGTGGAAACCCTCTAGGTTGTCGGTTCCCATTATAGGCACAAAGGTTCTTTCGGGATATTCCTCTCTCAAGTAAGCCAATGTGTCAACCGTATAAGAGGGGCGAGGCAAAGAAAACTCCACCTTGGAAGCTTTCATTTTTGGATAGTCGCCTACGGCCCGACGCACCATTTCGAAACGGTGATGATCTTGCAACAACGAGTTAGATGGCTTCAAAGGGTTTTGTGGCGACACAACCAACCAAACTTGTTCAAGGTCTGTGAACTCCGCCATATATTGGGCGATGACCATATGCCCGATGTGAACCGGATTGAAAGAGCCGAAAAACAAACCCGTTTTCATTTGCATTATTTGGTTGCTATGAACGCCTTGACCATTTGTTCAGCCTCTTCACAAGCTTGTTCGATTTTTTCATTGATGATGACATTTCGAAAGCGCGGGCCATAGGTAAGTTCATGTGCCGCCTTTCCTATTCGCTTTTCCAAGCTTTCCGGCGTTTCGGTTGCACGAGCCACGAGCCGCTTGCGCAGATCGTCGGGAGATGGCGGCTTTACAAAAACATCTAACAGGTCAGATCCGAACTTTTGTTTGATGTGCAGTCCTCCTTCCACATCCACGTCAAAAACAGCCACCTTGCCCATGGCTGCGATGCGGTCTACTTCAGATCGCAAGGTGCCATAGAAGCCGTTCTCATATACTTCTTCCCACTCCAGAAACTCGTCTTTTTCAATGCGCGATTTGAATTCGTCTACGGATATGAAGTAGTAGTCTTTGCCATCCTTTTCGCCTTCCCTCTGTTTTCTAGTGGTGGCTGATACAGAAAAAGAGAGGTTGGGCATACGCGATAGAAGATGTTTAACAATAGTTGTTTTTCCACTGCCCGATGGACCACAAAAAAGAATGAGCCTAGGGGACTGTGAAATCATATTATGAATTTTTCGGGGTTGAACATCGTATATGCCGCTAAAGCTTGAAGTATAAATGCCAGTAAAAGCTTCCATTGAAAGTCACGAAAAGTCCTGATAAAAGCGAAAACGGTAAAGAAAAACAAAACGAGTAGAAACAAGAGCATGGGGATAGCCGTAAGCTCTCGTATTACCGATACTGCTACACTTTGATTGTTAAAGGTCAATGTGACCATAGAAAGGAAATAAACCGCAACCAGAACCGAACAGACCAAAATTGTGTTGGGCTTTTTCATGTCGTTTTTTATACGATGTTGGCCGATTGTTCTTTCATTTTTTCAAGCTCATCCTTCATTTCGACAACATGTCTTTGGATGCTTGCATCATTGGCTTTGGATCCAATGGTGTTAATTTCTCGACCTATTTCCTGTAGGATGAATCCGAGTTTTTTGCCGATGGATTCTTTGTCGCGGAGCACCTCATCAAAATAATCGAGGTGTGTTTTTAAACGAACCTTTTCCTCCGTTATGTCTATTTTCTCAATGTAGTAGATCACCTCCTGTTCGAACCTATTTCGATCAATGGTAGTGGTATCGGAAATATCCGAAAGGTTTTTCTGCATCCTTGAGCGAATTACATCATTTCGCAGGGGCTCGGCCTTTTCTATGAGTTTCAAAAGGCCCCTGATGTTTTTCAGTCGTAGCTCAAAATCCTTGTGTAGCGATTTTCCTTCTCGGACCCTAAAATCATTGAATTCTTTGGCCGCCGAGTTGAACAGCTTCATAATGGCTTTCCACTCCTGTTCGCTGGCTCCATTTCTTTCGGTATTTAATACATTGGGTAAACGAAGCACGGCCGCCATTTCATCGTTAATAACAACTTTGTTTTCTTTGGCTACAATGCGAAGCTCTTTGATGTAGGCTTTTACCAATTCCCTGTTAAATATACCCGTATTAGATTCGGGCCCGGGTTCTATGGTAATGGTCAGGTCTACTTTGCCCCTTTCGGCAACCTTGGTGATCTCATTGCGCAAATCCATATCCTTGTCGCGATAGGATGAGGGAAGCCGCAGATTCAGCTCGAGGAATTTGCTGTTGAGCGACCTTATCTCTACCGAGATCCTGTTTCCACCGTGGTTGCCGATGGATTTGCCAAAGCCGGTCATGGATCGGATCATGCGTTGAATTTTCTGCTAAGTTAAATCATTTATCCTTCGACGCCGACAACTTGTCTGAGGCCAAATAAACACCACCGAAAATAAGTGCTGCAGATAAAAAATGAACGGTTTTTAGATTGTCTTTGCCTAGTAAAACGGCGAACATAACTGCAAACAGCGGTTGGAGATATATGTAGACACTTACCTCCGAAGGGGAAAGTTTTTTAAGAGCATAAGTGTTGAATACATAAGCCAAACTAGTCGTGCCAATAACTACAAATGCGGTTAGGAGCCATATTCGAGTGTCAAAGGTCGACCATTTTATGTCCTGAAACTCCCCGAGTCCAAATGGCAAAACCAGTATTGTACCAAACATAAAAACCCATTTCATTACCGTAACGGTGCTGTATTTTGCCATCATCGGTTTTACCATAATCAGAAACACACCAAACGAAAGGGAGTTTATTAGAATCATAATGTCTCCCGTTAAAGATCCTGATAATTTTAAACCTCCTCCATTCCACAAGATCAAAGTGCTTGCTCCTGTTATTCCTAGGCCTATGCCCAAGGTTCTTATCCAGGTGATGCGGTCTTTCAAAATAAGGGATGCGGCTATAAGTACCATAATTGGATTGGTCGTCATCATTAATGCCGCATTAATTGGCGTGGTGATATCAAGTCCTTTGAAAAAGAGAAGCTGGTTGATGGCGACGCCGAAAAGGGCACAGAGAAAAAACCGCTTTTTGTCTGAAAAATCCACTTTCTCGTGGGTTACAAATTGAGCAAGTAGCACAAATACTATCGCTGTAAATAGAACGCGAAGCAGAATAAATCCGAAGGGCTGTATGAATGCAGGCATGACTTCTTTGGCAACGCTGTAGTTGGCGCCATAAATCAAGTTTGCAGACAAAACGGCCATGTGGGCCAATATGTGATTGCCTTTGGTTTCGATTGGCATTAGGGTTTGTCTACTCGAATCCTTTCGGTTCTGTTAGCCAATTCCCATGCTGTAGAAAAAATGAGTTGGGATATTGCGACTGTTTTTTCAAAATCGATCTTATCTACCGTATCGGTGGGCTTGTGATAATCTGAATGTAATCCGGTAAAATAAAATATGGCAGGAACGCCTTTTTTTACAAAACTATAATGGTCCGATCGGTAATACAGGCGCATAGGGTGATTAGCGTCGTTGTATGTATAATCCATATTAATACTGCAGCATTCTTTATTGGTATTTTCGCTTATCTGATGCAAGTCGGTGCTCATCTTATCGGAGCCTATGAGATAAACATATTTGGTTGAGGGGCGCGGAACGGTATCGGATCTTCCAATCATGTCGATGTTAAGGTTGGCTATTGTTTTCCCCATAGGGAATGCAGGGTTTTCGGTATAATAACTGGATCCGAGTAGTCCCTTTTCCTCTCCCGTAAAAAGTAAAAACAGAATGCTTCTTTTCGGATTTCTTCCTTGTCGTTTGGCCTCTGAGAATGCTGCTGCCATATTCAATATCGCAGCGCAACCCGATCCGTCATCGTCTGCTCCGTAATATACAAGCGAGTCTCTTTTGCCTAGGTGGTCAAGGTGTGCGGTTATGACAACCACTTCATCTTTTTGAGTTGTGCCTTCTATGAGTGCTCCTACATTTCGACAAGTAACGCGCAACCCTTCTGTAGACACTTTGATTTCATTAGATAGCGTAATCGATTTACGACCTTTTGATTTTTTTGATTTCTTTTCGAATAGTCCAGGTTTTACAAATACTACAGGGGTGTATGCTTTTTGATTGGTATCGGGCAACGAAATCATACCGTTTTGCATTCGTCGCATTTGTCGCTTTTCGCGTTCCCCATCGAAAGGCCTTTCAATGATAATAACAGATGGTTTAAATGGGCCCAGCTCTTTTAATCGGGCATTAATAGCATCATTCAAAGAATCATTGGAAATACCTTTGGTGTTGGTTGCGTCTATAAAAATTGCAGATGTCTCATTTATGGTTTGATTGATTGGGCCATACAAATCCAATATGGTAAAAACGCGAGCCGTACGAGATGTTTTCGATGCAACCGTTGGTGCGTTCATATAATAATGTATTCCGTATTCCAATTCCGCTTCACCCATATATACCCGAATTGCCTTATTAGTCCATTTTATAAAAGGAACTTCTTGGGTAAATGATTTTGAAAACGCTGGGGTTAGTCCCATTTGCTGAAATCGTGAAGAAGTATACGCTATGGCTTTTGCCATTCCTGGTTCGGCTGTTTCCCTGCCTTCCAAGCTGTCTGAGGCTAAAACGGATAGATCAGCTTTAATGGTACTGCTTTGAATAAGGCCGGCAAATGGTACATAATCCTGCCCAAAGCAAAAAAAGATACTCTGTATAAATAGTAATAAGAGGAATATGATCTTTTTCATATCAACACTCTATTTTATTCCTTCTATTCTCATGTCTTCCACCTTCGAAAGCGGTTTTCAGAAAAGTTTCCACCATAGCAAAAGCTTCGTCGTTATTCACGAATCGCGCAGGGATACATATAATATTGGCATCATTGTGTTGTCTTGCTAAGGAAGCTACCTCTTTATTCCAACAAAGGGCTGCACGAACACCATTATGTTTATTGGCGCAAATACACACCCCATTACCACTTCCACAGATTAGAATACCCATGGCAACATCTCCATTACTTACCAATTGTGCCAACTGATGAGCATAATCGGGATAGTCGACTGAGTCCGAAGAAGTGCAACCAACATCGTGTATCACAAATTCAGGGGATATTTGATGTAATTTGTCTTTGAGAAATTCCTTCAATTGAAATCCTGCATGGTCTGAACCTATGCAAACCTTGTTGGTAATCATGTTATTCTGCTTTATATTATTGAAATGGTATTAAAAATAAGGTAAATTTATACAATTAACACCTGTATCGGATTTATCAACAATTAACTTTGTAGGGAGTGCTTGGTTACTGTAATACAATGTATTTAGAATTCACCTTTTGAACAGCATTTGTGTTGATAAATAAATTATATATGGATAAAAATTGAAATCCAAACCTTGACAAAACAATATCTACTGGGGATATGATAATATCACATAACAACAAAAATCATTAGTTCGAATTTTTAGATAGATACACACATTTATACCAACAAAATGAATCATCAATCATTCAACAAATGAAATAATTATACTATTGTTGGTAAATACCTAAAATACTAGTATCCAAAACTTATTCTTGTTAATATATCTCATTTAAATGTTAATATCTAATAATAAAGTATAAAATCAAGACATGTAAATGTATTTTATACACCATATCAACAGACTATTAACATTAACATTTATATTTTAAAAATATTTAAATAATATTATTGTTGGTTGTGTGATGGTGTAGTGATTTCAGCAGTAAGCGATATTTGCAGTCCCGAAAAATGAAAAAACATCTATTAACCATATTTTTAGTAGTCGTAACCGTGACTTGTGTATTCGGGCAAGATACCTCGCGTGTGAATCCGGATGGTTTTAACAGGTTTTATTTTCCAAGTGGTGGTATTCAAAGTGAAGGTTATCTTGTTGCTGGAAAACCAGAGGGCGTTTGGAAATCATATCATGAGAATGGAAATCTTCGTTCGGAAGGATTGAGAAGAAATGGAAAAGCAGATTCCACGTGGAAATTTTACTTCGATACAGGTACCATACAATCAATTATCACATACAAGGATCAAATTAAATTTTTTCAAGTGGATTATCATCCAAATGGAAAAATTGCTTCGGAAGAATCTTATGTGAATGGAGTAAAATCTGGTAAAGCCATCTATTACTTTGAGTCGGGATCCAAATCGAAGGAAATACCTTTTGTAGAATCAAAAAAAGAAGGTAAAGCTGTTTTTTATGCTGAAGATGATGGTAGGATTACCTCTTTCATTTTATATAAAAACGATTTGATTTATTCTGAAGAGAAACTCAACAGGAAAGATAAGTTTGGATCTAAGCAGGGTATTTGGAAGGAATTTTTTCCCTCAGGAAAAACAAAAACGGAATGGTTGTACAAGGATGATCAATTGGATGGACCTGTCCGTTATTTCTCAGAAGATGGCTCTGTTCGGAAAATGGAAGTATACAGAAATGGACAACCTGTAGTGGATAATACACCTGATGTCAAGTTGGAGATAGATAGGGATTATCATAATAATGGTAGGGTTAAGTCATCTGTTAATTTAATAGACGGTAAAAAACAAGGAGTTTACAGGGAGTATAGCCGAACTGGTGAGATTACTGCTTCTAAAATGTACTTCAATGATGAAGTTACAGGGGAAGGAATCGTAGATGAAAATATGCGAATGCAGGGTAAATGGAAATTGTATTTCAAGGGAGGAAAATTAAAGGCTGAAGGGGAATACAAGGATGGGAAACGAATAGGAAAATGGCAGTTCTATTATGCTTCAGGCGATTTGGAACAAACCGGATCTTATTCGGCTGGAAAGCCAGATGGTGAATGGATCTGGTATCATGTGAATGGTCAGAAGCTCAGGGAAGAGTTTTATATAAATGGAAGGGAAGATGGTGAGATGAAAGAGTATGATTCAAGAGGGAATACCATTGCAACCGGTCAATATATGGATGGAATGAAAACGGGTAAATGGGAGTTTAAAAGCGATAGTTATAGATATGTTGGTAGTTATATTGATGATATGCAAACAGGTAAATGGAAAGGATTTTTTGATAACGGAAAAAAAGCATTCGAGGGAGATTTTTTGAATGGTTTGGAAAATGGAACCCAAACCTATTACTACGACAACGGAAAAATTAGAGAGATAAGAAGCTATAAACTTGGACTTCCAGATGGTGAGTGGAAATCATACGATGAATTGGGTGAGCCCGTACTTTTCACAACCTTCAGGGCTGGAGTTGAAGTAAAATTTGATGGCACCAGGATAGATAAATAATCAAGATTTTTCTACAAGTAATTGATTTTTAGTATTATTAACCTTATATTGGGGTTGGTGTAAAGTAAAACACAACTCAATAATCACTAGGTTTTTTAAATAATTGAAATTCAATAATATATAATATCATATACCGGTTTATGGCAAGACACATTTTAACCACAATCTTGATTTTAAGTTGTTTCCTAGTTAATGCTCAGAATAACAGTCCAATTGTTAGAGCAGAAAAACTGAGGAAAGCTTTTGCATACAGCGATGCTATTCCATTATATCAAATAGTGCTCGATAAGACACCCAATAATACCGATGCATTAAGAGGAATAGCTGAATGTTATCGGATGAACAACCAAACCGAACAAGCCGAAACCCATTACAGATCGTTGATGAATACGGGTTCCGCCAACACCAACGATAAGTTACACATGGCTCAAATGTGTATGGCGAATGCGAATTATAATGACGCCCAGAAATATTTCACCGAATATGTAGCTACTGCATCTAACGACGATCGTGCAAAAAACCAACTTAGTGCTATTGGTAAATTAAATGAACTATTGAAGGATAGTGTTAGATTCCAACTGACCCCATCCAATATGAACACCCCCAACTCTGACTTCTGTCCGGTTCGATTTGCAGATGGTTTTGTTATTGTGTCTTCGCGGCAAGAAGATGCTTCAAAAGGAAAAACGCACACATGGACAGGCGACCCATTTTTATCGCTCTATTACGCAAAGGGTGATTTAGAAAGCAAACCCTCCGTATCCAAGTTTGCAAACGAATTGAGATCTGTTTACAATGATGGCCCCGTATCCTTCAATCCTCAAGGTGACGAAGCTTTTTTCACCAGAAACAACTCGAAAACACCTTTTAGAAACGACAAAACAGTACGCCTCAAAATAGTAGTTTCCAAGTTAGCTGATGGAAAATGGGGAGAACCATTAGAATTGCCTTTCAATCGAGCGCAGTATAACACCGCACACGCCTGCTTATCTAAAGACGGCACGCGACTTTATTTCTCATCAGATATGCCAGGCGGATCGGGTGGCATGGACATTTACTATTCCGACAGAAATGCCAACACCTGGAGCGAACCCGTTAACATGGGAAAAGCTATCAATACTTCCGGTAACGAAGTATTTCCATATGTGGGCCCCGATGGTCTTTTCTATTTTTCATCCGATGGTTGGCCGGGACTCGGCGGGTTGGATTTGTTTAAGACAGATTTGAATCAATCAAACAACGAACCACAAAACCCAGGCTATCCTCTCAATACCCATAAGGACGATTTTGGAATTTGGTTGTCATCTGATTTAAAAACGGGATTGATATCATCCAACCGAAAAGGTGGTATGGGAGACGATGATATTTGGAATATACGCTTTGTGAACAAAATGGTCATATTCGGAGTTGTTGCGGAGAAACAAACACGAATACCCATACCCAATGCAGTGGTATATCTCAAAGACGAATTTGGAAACACAGCAGGTGTTTCCACTTCCGACTCCGATGGAAACTATTCCGTCGTTGGAGAATTCAATACGAAATACACAGTTACCACCAACCCCGACGGCTATTTTGCGGGCTCTGAAACATTTTCAACCGCGAACGCATCCAACGACTCTATGCGCGTAGATCTTCTATTGGAGAAAATCATTATAAATAAACCTATTGTTTTAGAGAACATCTATTATGACCTTGATAAATGGAACATTCGCCCAGATGCGGCCTTAGAGCTTGATAAATTGGTGGCCATACTTAAAGACAATCCTAAAATCATCATAGAACTTGGCTCACACACAGATAGTCGTGCCCCAGACAATTACAACATGACCCTGTCTGATAAAAGAGCCAAATCGGCAGCCGACTATATCGTTAAAATAGGAGGCATTGATCCTACAAGGATCACCGGTAAGGGGTATGGCGAATCCATGCTAGTCAACGGTTGTAAGAATAATGTAAAATGTTCAGAAGCTGACCATCAGAAAAACAGAAGGACCGAATTTAAGGTTATTAGTCAGTAGTCTGTTTTCCTAAAGGAAGACGACCCTTTGCATGAAAAAACACGAATTCGTTTTTGTTAAATCCCTTATTGCCGCATTTATTTTTTGGCTCGGGTTTTTGTTTGCATCCTTACCTGAAACTGGTGAGTTTGCGCGCTTGGGGTATTTCAAACAAAACAAATTCAAGAAAATTCCCCTCAGGGATCGAATAGACAAGGCTATCGAACAAGAATTTGAGCTTACAAAGGATCCGTCTTCCAATACGGTTCCCAGAGAAAGGTTGTTGCAGGCATACGCTTATGCCGAGCAGATGCGGCGCCAAATGTCATCGAACCGGATGACGGGAGCAATCTCAATGAATTGGACAGAACGCGGCCCAGACAATGTTGGCGGCCGTACCCGCGCCATCTTGTTTGAGCCTACCGACCCTACCGGAAATACGGTATGGGCAGCTGGTGTTGGTGGAGGGTTGTGGAAAACCACTAACATTTCTGCAACAACACCTATTTGGACTCCCATAAACGACCTTTTTGACAATATCGCCATAGTGTCTATGGCTTATAATCCTACCAACACCAACATTCGTTATTTTGGAACAGGCGAAGGTTTTTTCAATGCCGACGCCATTCGCGGAAGCGGTATATGGAAATCAATAGATGGAGGAAACACATGGTCGCCTCTTCCCTCTACCACTACAAGCGCCTCCTTTCGGTATGTCCAAAAAATAGTCGTACACCCTGTCAATGGTCATGTATTTGCTGCTACCAGAGCTGGGCTTTTCCGTAGTGTTGATGCGGGTGCCACATGGACCAAAGTGTTGGGGGCCGGAACCGGAGCGTCAAACGATGCTGTGAGCGATTTGGAAATTACATCCAACAATGTGCTTATAGCAGCAATTGGTATGTTCAGCACAGATGGAATTTATCGTTCTTCAACCGGTGCCGCAGGCTCGTGGACCAAATTGAATGTGGCGGGAAGTGGATTTCCAACGACTGGGATTCAACGAATAGAAGTGGCTTGTGCGCCCTCAAACGCCAACATGATTTATGCCGTAACCCAGAACACCACCAATGGGGCAGGAGGTTTTTATCAATCAACAGATCAAGGAACCACATGGACCACACGAACATTGCCAACAGACGCCGATGGAGGCATAGGCGCTGACTTTACCAGAGGCCAAGCATGGTATGATTTGGCATTGGCTGTTGATCCGAATAATGATAACACACTTATGGTTGGAGGCATAGACCTCTTCAAATCCATAAACGGGGCATCAACATGGCAACAGGTCTCACATTGGTATGGCGGTTTCGGCTATCAGTATGTGCATGCCGATCAACACACCATCGTATATCAACCGGGAAATTCAAGTCAAGTTCTTTTTGGCAACGATGGAGGCGTGTTTAGAACAACCAGCGGAACACAGGCCATACCAGCCATCGTATCCAAAAGCGACAACTACAATGTAACGCAATATTATGCCTGCGCCATGCACCCTACGGCATACACTAATTATTTTTTAGCTGGTGCGCAAGATAACGGATCTCACCAGTTTGCTTCAGGAGGGATCAATTCGATTGTAGAGGTGACCGGCGGAGATGGCTGCTTCACCCATATAGATCAAGACCAACCTCAATTCCAATTTACATCCTATGTTTATAATAATTACTACCGTTCTACAAACGGTGGCGCAACCTTTTCAGGCATCACCAATAACAACAATGGTTCTTTTGTAAACCCATCCGACTACGACAACATTAACAACAACCTATATGCCGCTAATGGAAACGGCAACTACTATCGATTGCTCAATGCGCCAGCCGCAAACACACTAACATCTGTAGCTGTAACCGCATTCAATAATGGGAGGGTTACACATGTTTCTGTTTCACCAAACACAGCGAACCGCGTTTTTTTCGGACTTAGCAACGGACAAATCGTAAGAGTGGATGATGCGCACGCAACCATCGTGGCAACCAACATCACCGGAGCGGGTATGCCAACAGGCTCTGTTTCGTGCATTGCAATTCAAAATGGAAACGACAATCATTTGTTGGCCACCTATTCCAACTATGGTGTTACAAGTGTTTGGGAAACCACCAATGGCGGCACTTCATGGACAGCTGTAGAGGGTAATTTGCCTGATATGCCTGTCCGATGGGCACTTTTCAACCCACAGAATGCAACGCAAGCATTGCTGGCAACAGAGATAGGTGTTTGGTCTACCGATTTGCTCAACGGGGCCTCTACGGTTTGGGGTCCATCAAATAACGGCTTGGCCAACACCAGAGTCGACATGCTGCAAATAAGAAGCAGTGATAATCTGGTTGCAGCAGCCACACATGGACGAGGCTTGTATACATCCGATGTTTTTGCATCTCCCTATGCGGATTTCGTATCTGATAAAACCGTCATTTATGGAGGAAAAACAATTCAATTCACCGATGTGAGCTACAGGTCAACTTCTTGGTTTTGGGATTTTGGCGATGGAACCACATCTACTCTGCGCAACCCAACGAAGACTTACAACGCCGCGGGCGTTTACAATGTTTCACTTACAATAAACAACAATGCCGCGCTGAGCAAGACCGTTAATAACGCTGTGCATGTGCTTCCCAACAAGGGAATTCCATTCTTAACCGGTGACGGAGGAAACTTTGAAACCAACCCTTTGTTTTTCGCATCCGAAAGAATTGCAGGAACCCCTTTTGAAAGAGGAAACTCTGCAGTGGCATCTAAAAATGGCACCCAAAGCGGAACTTTCGCTTGGGTAACCGGCCTGACCGCCGCCAATTATGTGAACAATTCCGATGCAAGATTGTGGACGCCCAACTTCAACTTTGCGGTTCCCGGAACATATACCTTCTCGTTTTATAGAAAAAACGCTTTCGAGTTACAGTGGGACGGGTTCATCATAGAGTACACCACGGATCGAGGCGACACATGGCTTCCATTGGGAACCACCACACAAGTCAACTGGTATGACTTCGCAAACACAGCAGGTCAAACGGCTTTTCCAATTAATCAAGCCTATTTCAACGCCACCCGTTCCTCTTATACCCTTGCACAATATGATGTTTCATTTTTATCGGGCAATACATCGGTTGGGTTCCGCTTCAGATTCAAAAGTGATACAGAGGTAACCGCCGTCGGACTTGCCATCGATAACTTTTCCATTACTGGACCCACAACGGTTCCGTTACCCGTTGAGTTGCTTTCATTTGAAGGCGAGGCGCTCGAAAGAGAAAACAGACTTCGTTGGATTACGGCATCCGAAACAAACAATGAACGATTCGATATAGAGCGATCATTGGATGGAAAAAGCTTCATACGAATTGGCAGTATTCCAGGACGAGGAAATGCAAACGGATTGTATCAATATGATTTTTCAGATTATGTGCAAAACGCCGTAAACTACTACTATCGTCTTCGGCAGGTGGATTATGACGGTGAAACAGAAACCACCAATCCCATTATTATCAGAAGGGCTGTGTCTTCAGCCATAACGGTTTATCAATCTACTTTGACAGACAACATCAACATTGAATTAGGCGACCCTGCCCCACTGGAGATGGAACTATATGACCTGTCTGGGAAAAGGGTTTTTAAGTATAATAGCAACGCTTCCAAAACGGCGCATTCAATTGCTTGTCCTGTTCCCGTGGGAGTCTATATAATTCGTATTCGAAGCGGATCAGAAACGCTTGTCCAAAAGATTTTCAAAGGCGGCAAAAGCTAGCGCCTTCGCTTCTTTCCCTTTGGGACATGAAAGCCGAATTCCTTTTCGAAGCTTCTTGCTGAAGGAACACTATCTCCAACCAGTACGAAGTCGATTTGTTTTTTAGAAAGATCCGTTGATTTGATGGAAACTTTTATTTCATCACCCAATGCGAAAACTTTTCCTGTGCGATGGCCGATGATTCTGTAATTCTCCTCATCCAACTCATAGAAATCGTTTCCGATGTCACGAAGTCGAACCAGGCCTTCGCACTTGTTTTCGATTAACTCCACAAAGAATCCCCATTCGGTAACTCCGGAAATAATACCATCGAACACCACGCCCTTTTTGTCTTGAAGAAACTGCACCTGCTTGTACTTGATGGATGCCCTTTCGGCTTCTGAGGCTTTGATCTCCATATCTGTGCTGTGCTGGCACTTTTCCTCGAGCGGAGGCCTTTCGGCCGATTTACCCTTTGTTAAATAATGTTCCAACAAACGGTGCACCATCACATCGGGATAGCGTCTTATAGGCGAAGTGAAATGGGTATAATAATCGAACGCCAAGCCATAATGGCCAATGTTTTCGGTGGTATATACCGCCTTGGCCATGGTGCGTATGGCAAGTTGCTCCAATACATTTTGCTCTTTCTGGCCTTTTACATCTGCCATCAGTTTATTTAAGGACTTGGCTATTTCTTTGTCGTTGTTTGTTTTCACCTTGTATCCGAACCTTCCTGCGAAGCGGGAAAAGGTTTCCAGTTTTTCAGGGACGGGAGAGTCGTGTATCCTATATACAAATGAAAGCTTCTTTGTTGTCGAGTCGCCAGACCTATCCTTCGCGTAAACGCCACCATGCTTTCCTATGAATTCGGCTACTTTTCGGTTAGCTAGCAGCATGAATTCTTCGATAAGCTTGTTGGAGTCTTTGTTTTCTTTCGTAAAAACCCCTAGCGGGTTGCCCTTGTCATCCAATCGAAACTTAACCTCTACTTTTTCAAAGGTGATGGCTCCCTTTTTAAAGCGCTCTTCACGCATTTTTTTCGCAAGCCGATCCAATAACAAGACTTGTGAACTGAAATCTCCTTCTTTGGTTTCTATGACTTTTTGGGCCTCTTCATAAGTGAACCTGCGGTCGGAGTGAATGACTGTTCTACCAAACCATTCCTCCAAAACCTCTGCGTGATCGTTGATTTTAAAAATTGCTGAAAAGCAGAGCTTATCCTCGTTGGGCCTTAAAGAGCAAACATGGTTCGAAAGCTTTTCGGGAAGCATGGGAATAACGCGGTCTACCAGATAAACGGAGGTAGCACGATCCAGCGCCTCATCATCCATTTTACTTCCTTCGCGCAGATAATGTGAGACATCCGCGATGTGTACACCGATTTCATAAACACCATCCGACAGGGTTTGCACAGACAAGGCGTCGTCGAAGTCTTTGGCATCAACAGGGTCGATGGTAAAAGTGGTAGCGTATCGCATATCGCGGCGCTTTTTGATTTCAGCCGATGGAATTTCAAAAGGTATTTTTTCGGCTTCTCGCTCTACATCTTCTGGAAAACGAATCGGAAAGCCGTATTCCACCAATATGGCGTTCATCTCCGCATTGTTTTCTCCGGGCTCTCCAAGTATTTCAATGATTTCGCCGGTTGGGTTTTTTGCACCTGGCAGCCATTCCACAATGCGCCCCACGGCTTTCTGTCCCTCCTTGGCGCCTTTAAGGTTTTGAAGCGGTATGAACAAGTCGATGCTGTTTCTTCCGCCATCCGTAACCAAGAAAGCGAATTTTGGGAGGATATTCACGCGTCCCACTAGTTCCGTCTTGGAGCGCTTGATTATTTCCACAACCTTCCCGGCCCGCTTACCGCTTTTCTTAACAGCAGATAAAAGCACTTTGACCGTGTCGCCACTCATTGCATTAAGCGAATGCCCCGGAGCGATGAAAATATCATCTTCAAACATATCGTTCATCACATAAGCCACACCGGTGGAAGTGATATCAATAACCCCTTCTATGAATTGTTGAACAGGCACGGCTTTGAACCGACCCCTATCCGTTTCCACCAGATCTCCGTCAACCACCATCTCGTACATCAGGTCGTTTAAAAGCGTTCTGTTGGCGCTCCGGTCATCATCGAAAAAAGTTTTAGTAAAAAGCACAGGGTGCTCCTGCGAGATCAATCGCAGAAGTTGCTTATAGTTGAAATTGCGTGTAGGGTGTTTGGCGAAAATCTCCTTAAGTAGAAGTTTCATGGCGCCACGATGGTCGTTAGACGCTGCCAATTTCTTTTTGGACATACTCAAAGATAAGGCGATATGGACCGTTTTAGCCACGCTACCCTTAAAATTCAAGCACCGGAGTCGACTTGGAGCCACCTTTCGCATCCGTTCCTTAACTTTGGGATCATGTATAAAAACACCATCAACGACAGCCACACCTTTTCCATGGAGCCAGGCAAAGACGGCCTAATGACCATCAATGGCGAAAAGGTGTTTCCAAATATCATCGCCATTCGTCCGGGATTGTTTCATGTTATTATTGATGGACGCAGCACGGAGGCAGAGGTTATGTCTGCCAATTCCACAGAGAAAACCTTTCTGATCCGCATACATGGAAACATCTACAAGGTACAGGTTGCAGATCGTTTTGATGCCCTTTTGCGTGACATGGGAATGGACATGGCACAATCTCGTAAAGCTTCAGACATGAAAGCCCCCATGCCAGGATTGGTATCGGAAGTGGCCGTTGAAGAAGGACAGACCATAAAGAAGGGCGACAAGCTGATTGTTTTAGAGGCAATGAAAATGGAAAACATCCTCAAGGCTCCGGAAGACGGGGTGATAAAGAAAGTGGTGGTTTCCAAAGGCAAAACAGTAGAGAAGAACGAGGTCTTGATTACCTTTCAATAGTTATAATCATTATGGAAAATTCGAGAAGAAAATTCATCAAAGTGGCAGGACTTGCAACTTTGGCGGGAGCTGCACTTAAAACAAGTGCCTTTGTACCGGAGCCGAACAAGGGCCAAGAGCCCTTTACATTGGCGCCACTTCCTTATGCTGTCGATGCTTTGGAGCCACACATTGATAAGCTCACTATGGAAATACACCACGGCAAACACCACAAGGCCTATGTAGACAATCTCAATAAGGCTGTTGCCGGCACCGCTCTTGCGGGGATGACTTTGGAAAAGATCATGTCGAACATATCAACTCATCCTGTGGCTGTCAGAAACAACGGCGGCGGACATTATAACCACACCCTTTTTTGGAAGCTTCTTTCTCCTGCCGGAGGGGGCGAACCATCAGGTAAAATAGCCGAAATGATAAATCGAGATTTTGGCAGCTTTGTAGCGCTCAAAGAAAAGTTTAACAGCGCCGCAATGTCGAGGTTTGGTTCGGGATGGGCTTGGCTGGTGTTGAGGGATGGCAAGCTTGATGTAGGCAGCACACCCAACCAAGACAACCCTTTGATGGATGTTTCTGAAATCAAAGGAAAACCTCTTTTGGCGCTCGATGTATGGGAGCACGCCTACTATCTCAAATACCAGAATCGTCGAAAAGATTTTGTAGAAGGTTTTTGGAAGCTGGTAAACTGGGGCGAGGTAAACAGGTTGCTTGGAAAGTAAAAAAGAACCAAAATCAACTAATAAGTCTCACCTCTTTTTGTCTTAAAGCCCAACACAACACTTCCGCTTTTCTCCCGATCATCTGTAAAAACGAAAAAAATGAAAAACCTATTCCTTGCCGCGTGTTTGCTTTCTTCTATTAACACCTTCGCACAATGGACTACAAACACGCTACTCAATACCGACATTAAAGATTCGGTGGGTTTCGAGGAAACAACACCTCTGACAGCCACCACAATTGATGGTCGCACATGGATTAGTTATTTTTCAAATTATGGTGGCGGATATGAGATGCGATTGCAGTTGCTCGATACATTAGGCAACCGGTTATTGGGCAGCAACGGATTTCTTGTTAGCAACCAGCCTCAATCTACTGCGCTTTTTCGATATGATCTGAAGGCTGATGCTTCCGGTAATGCTATTGTTGCTTTCCAGGACATCCGCTCTGGCGGGAATATGCAGGTAGTGGCTTATAAGGTCGACCAACTAGGTAATCAGTTGTGGGGGACAAATGGAATACAATTAATTGATCCTATTGCTACAGAGGGAATCGCGCCATCAATCGGTTTTACCAACACGGGTAATGTGCTAATCGCATGGAACAGCACAGGAAACAACCCCAAGTGGGTGTCGTTAACAAAACTTGATTCCTTGGGAAATCCGCTTTGGCCCAATACGGTGCGTGTAATAGATTCTTTGTCTAATAAAAAATACTCAAGACCGACAATGGTTCCGTGTGATGCCGATGGATGCATTATTCAGTATGTAGAGGAAACGGGCTTTGGTTTGGGCGTTTCTAACATCTATGCTAAAAGGCTTGATATTAACGGAGCATCAGTTTGGCCGGCTCCAGTACATGTGTCAACGAAAACCACATCCTTTTTCTTTTTCATAAAAGCCATTGCTGATGGCAATGGCGGTTATTATACAGCATTCAACACATCCGATGCATCCAACCCATCACTAAACGATGTGTATGTTCAACATGTGGATGCTAATGGAAACCTTTGGAACGCAACTGGCAACAGCGCGTGCAATACGCAAGGAATAAACCGGTTTTTTGCCAACGGGAAACTGGATGCAAACGGAACGGGCTTTTGGGTGTTACTCAAAGCAACCGATGGCAACCAATCCCAGTCTGGCGTTATCGTACAATCATTCAATTCTCAAGGCAATACTTTGCTCTCACCTGCCGGCTCCGTGATGGTGCCTATCTCTCCTGCGTATGATGATCCGTATGATTTATCAATCACTTCGGATGGAGTTATTGCATTCTATTATTCAGGTATAAATCCATCGCAAACCATTAAAGCTGTAAAGTGCGATTTGTCCGGCGCTCCCATGTGGCAAGGCGCCTCCACCGACATATGCACACGGGTTTCTGGAAAGGATGATTTATCGGCTGGAGCCTATAGCAACGGTCAGGTGGTTGTGGCTTGGATGGATAATCGCAACGACAATGGCATTTATGCACAAAAAATCAATAACGACGGAAGTTTGGGCAACCCATCAGTAGGTGAAATTGAATTGTCGGATATGCAGCTTTCGATTTTCCCCAATCCCACCGCAGACTACCTTGTTTTGTCACAAGATGCAGATGCGCCAATGAATTGGATGCTTACGGATGTAGATGGAAAAACACAGATGGGAGGAATGGTGGCCCAGCAACATCAAATCGACTTGCGTAGTTTGCCAGGGGGCATATATTTATTAAAAATGCAGCGAAGCGAAACGGTGTATTATAAGCGAATCATTAAGCTCTAGTACATCAATCGGCAAGCTCTTTCATGGTCGACGATATCACCTCGCCATAGCTAGCACCGAATGTGGCAGCGCACCATTTTAGCAGGAGCGTGCGTTGTTCGCCTTTCAACCACATCATGGCCTTTTGAAGTTCTTTTTTGAACAACACAGGGTCAAAACTCACCTTCGTCAATATCTCTTTTGAATATTCCAGCATGGCTTTTAGAACACTACAAAGCTACGGCTGCGGGAAAAGGCAATGGATGCAAAAAAGCGGTGGATATTACACCCGAATTACATTATTTTTCACCCCAGCGGTAAGAATCCTGTTGGAGGCCAGCCAGATCAACTACCCTGTCGATGACCGTACTTGCAAGGGCTTCAAAGGTTTGTGGGCGACTATAAAAAGAAGGGCTAGCCGGACAAATGATACCCCCTGCCTCGGTTACTGCTTTCATGTTTTGGATATGAATTAGGCTGATAGGCGCATCTCGTGTTACAAGAATCAGTTTTCTTCGCTCCTTAAGCACGACATCGGCGGCGCGCGTCATTAAGTCGTTTGAAATACCTGTAGCTATGCGGGCTAGCGTGCCCATAGAACATGGGCAAACAATCATGGTTCCGAATCGTGCGCTGCCGCTGGCAAACGGCGCCATGAAATCGTCTTTGCCATAAAACCGAAAAGAGTAATTGGAGTAATCTTCGTTTCCGAGTTCATATCTCCAAACATCTTTGGCATTATCGGACATAACCACGCCAACGGATTCAATCTGGTTGGAAAGAGACTGCAATTTATCGAACAACACCTTAGCATAAATCGCACCACTGGCACCACCAACACCGACTACAATTTTGTGTTTTTCCATCATTCTACTTTGGATTTATTATTGAATCGGTATTGTAGAGCAAACATCAATACAGTGTTATATTGTCCAAGGTTAAGTTGGTAGGTTTGGCCACTGAGATGCGGTCTTATGGGCAACATTGAAGTTTCGAAGCGGCTCACAATCGACCAGTTTTCGGTTAAGTTATAAAGCATGCCGACTGCTGCACTAAGCTCCAGTTTATCAAAAGGACGGGGTTCGCTCCACACAAAGGGGCCTAACTCATTTTCTTCCTTGTAGGATACCAAAACACCAATAGCTGGGCCCGCTTCGAGGGCAAACCTTTTCGAATGTTTGTATTGAAGCAAAAGAGGAATTTCAATATAGTTCAATCGGAGCAGGTATTCAGTGTAATCGCCTTTGTCGGGATAGGCCTTTTTGCGACTTCCTTTTTGAGCGAACAGAATTTCTAAGTTAAGGTCTACTTTACCCGAGATAGGTATACCAACCACGCCCCCAAGCACGCCTCCGAGCTGGTCGAAGCCTGCAAGGTTATCGCCAGAAACCTGAGTCGCTGTAATGCCTCCTTTGACGGCCGCATGAAATGATTGAGCAGATGCTGCTGCGGAACCAAACAAAAGGAAAATTAGAAGCAGGCGAAAATACATGTAGGTCTAGCTTATGGTTGTAACAAGCAGCCTACTCCAGATGTTTCTGCTCAACTTGTAAAATCTCTTTTGTGGTTTCGTTGAAAATAACAGCTACAATTGACATGTGGCGGGCCACCCATTCGGATTTTAAATTTGTATTATAGTCAAGAAACACAAAGTTGCCGTCTGTTGTATTGGAAAGCAGATCACCATATGTACCATTAATAGAACCCCTCAACACCTCTCGATGGACATAGTTTTCTACATCGCTAGGCGAGGCGGAATAATCTTTTTGCCACTTGATGATGCTGTCTTCTACCAAATATAAGCTTAGCCTGTGAGGTCCTAACAAGTCTTCTTCGTAATCTATTTGTACGGTTGTATTCAGGTTTCTTGAAGCAGAATCATATTCGGTTTCGAGATTTAGCCTTACAGGCAAGGGGTCGGTTGAGTTTAATACATTTTCAACTTCGGCCGCCCAAGCTCCTTTGGAGATAATATAGCTGCCATTGATCTTTTTTCTATTTATCATTCCGTTGGGGTTACCAACAGCGGAAATTCCAAAATCGGTGTCGAGTTGAACACCCTCTGGGCACTTGAAATCGTAAGTGTATTTAGGTGGCGTAAGTCTAGCAAAAAAGCCAGCATGTATTGCCATCACCACAACCCGGTCTCCATAATCTTCTTTTATCTCATAAGCCAATTTTGAAGCCTCAGGACAAAAGCCACACTGGTGGCCTGTAAAATCCTCTATGAGGACTTTTCTTTCGCCGGGGGTCACAACAACAGGCTTGCGATATGGGCCAGATATTTTTTCGCAAGAACTTAGAAAAAGTCCTAGTGAAACCAGGATAAAACAATAAATAGGGGCTTTGTTTTTCATTATCAGAAGGAGCTTGTAATTGACAAAGAGAAACCGTTGGATGCTGGGACATTTCTGCATACGCCTCCTACACAAAGGAGACCCTCGCGCTGTTTTCCATATCCCATAGAAATCCGGTTGGCACCGCGGGTATAGCCTAGAGAAGCGCTCCAGTAGTGGATGCGGTTTTTGCTATCATCGTTGCCGTAGTTATATTCATCGAATATCGCGAAAAACCAATTTGGAGAAACCGAGTATTCCAAAAGAGCCAAAGCCCAGTTGCCTCTGTCGGAGGCGGTGTACAGGTGTTGTAGTTCGGTTCTAATACTGTGGTTTTTGCTGATTTTGTATTGTAGTTCGGCAACGCCTGTGTGTGCGGTTACTGTGTCTTTGCCAACCCCCGTTAGGTTTTGATCATAAACCGTATAAATGTAATTGAGCATCACTTTAAGGTCTTTGCTAACCTTTTTTTGAATTTCAAATGTCAGCTCTTCAAAATAACGGGTTTCAGAGGTTTTTGAAAACAAATTAACCCAGGTATCTTCGACATTGGTAGTATATACTTTTCCATCGTTTGTGCCTGAGGTATCCAAGCTAGCCGATTTCGAATAGTTGACAGAAACATATGTGCCATTTGAGCCACCCAATAGAGAGCCTTTCTTAAAATTGTAAAAAATTTCTGTCTGAAATCCGGCCTCTCCTTTTGATTGCGTAGCATAAGGATAGAGGGTTGCCAAACGGTAAGTTTGTTGTTTGGTCAAGGACGGAAGGTAGTTAATGGCCAAAACATTTCCAGAGGCGTTTCTATCTGAACGAAAAGACATGTTATCTATGTGCTTTGCAGAAACAAGTACTCCCAATCCCTTTTGGGTATAGGATAGGTTATAATAGAGCGCATAGCCGTTTTTATAAATGCCAGATGAGTATAAACGGGTAGCATTTTCAAGAGAAGGGTCATTGCTTTTAAATGCAAATTCGCCAAAGGTGTTCCAGTTGCCACGGGTAATATTTGCCCTGCCGGCTAATGATAAAACATTGTTTGGTATTTTAAATCTTGGGTCATCCGCTTTTTGATATTTGCTTACAGCGCTACCACCTACGACAATTCGAGTTTTGGAGCTTTCCAATGATTTGATGGCTTCAGAGAGCGAAACCTCAGCGTCAAACCCACGAACAATACCAGGCCCCTTGTCAAAGAAAAAACGCTGCTCTCCAATAATTCCTTTTAAATAAACCCCTGGGTGCGGGTTGTATTTTACCCGTAATCCATCCATTGCGTTGTCGATGCCCAAACTACGCTCTTCATAACTTCTAAACACCAGGCCGCTTCCGAACTGATCATAAAAATTACCTAGGGTGACCTCTAGTTCGTCTACAGTATATGTCGCGAAACGATATGTGACACCACTTCCCTTGTATCTTGTATCGAACCCAAGCATGGGGTTCAAATACGATTCGTACCTTAGTCCGGCTGAGAAACGATCTCTCGAGACCACAAGGTTTCCAAAACCGTTAGACAAGATGCTCTCTGGCACTTCCGCTGCGCCTATGGTCGAGTCGGCTTGGTAGTATTGGGCATCCAATTGGAAATTGCCATGAACTTCGAAAGGCAGATTCACCGATTGTGAATAGGCGCTACCGCATAAGCCGAATAAAGCGGCCGAGAGCACAAGTTTTAATATTTTCTTGGCCATATTGGGCTTGATGGTCGTTTTGTTTTTTTATTTGCCAGCAGCAGCAGCCTTTACCTTTTCGAAAAGCTTATCCTCATCACCTGGAGCGAATGAGGTGTGCTGGTTTATGACTTCCCGGTTCCCGTTTAAAAGAAAAGTGTGTGGCACCATGTTTACATTCATGGCGCGCTTGAAATCACTGTTCGGGTCCAAGTACGATTCGTACTCCCAGCCTTTAGCGTTCAAGAATGGTGCAACCGAGGCTGTGGTTCTGGCATCATCTATGGATACGATAACTAGCTTCACTCCGGTCTCCTTTTGCCAATCTGAATACACTTCATGAATCGTTTCGAGCTCTTTGATACAGGGCTTACACCAAGTGGCCCAAAAACTAACAATCATCGGCTTTCCATCATTGATGATACTATTGGTGGATACAGTGGTGCCTTCCATGTTTTTCACTTTTACATCAGGGATGGTTTGTGATTGGACAGAAATAGAAGCGCAAACCAGTGTGAGGGCAATAATCAGCTGTTTCATGTTCTTTTTGATGAGTTTGTAAAGATAATACTTAGGGGGGTTGAACACAACGATTACAACAACCTTGCCGAAATTAGTCCTTGTAAATCATGTTTTTATGGCTTTTAAATAGCGAGATGCCCAAGGAGTTATTTCTAGGTGTTACGATCATTTGTAGTGCAACAAAAACGGTTATTCAGGGCCTTTTTGGGAGAGAATAAATTACCAAAAACATAATCATATTGTTGCTAATGGTTGTAGGTTTTGGTTATTAAAACCGAGCGGGGCGCTATTTGTTAAAGCGAAAAATTTTCCAAAGCACAGGAAATGTCGTAACCACAAATATGCCGATAACGATTTTGTCGAGATATTCTTTTACAAGCTCATTTTCCCCAAGCACGAAACCAAGCGATACCAGACTAAAGACCCAAATCAAGGCCCCAAGGATGTTGAAATGGACAAACTTCTTGAAATCCATTTTCACAATACCGGCTACGATGGGTGCAAAGGTTCTTACGATGGGAAGAAATCGGGCAATGATGATGGCGCTTCCGCCCTTTTTTTCGTAGAAATCACGAGCCTGTTCGATGTGTTTTTTCTTAAACAACAGGGAGTCTTTACGCTCAAAAAGCAAGGGTCCGGATTTTTTACCAAACCAGTAGCCAACAAAATTTCCCAGAACCGCACAGATAACAATGAGCGTATTCCAAAAGAAGAGGTTTGCCCAGCCGTTGTCGAAAGGATACATCGAGTTGGCTATAATCATACCCGTAATGAACAACAAATAGTCGCCTGGTAGGAAAAAGCCAATAAACAGACCGGTTTCGGCGAAAATGATAAGCATAACCAAGTAAAGACCCCCGTTGGTAATGATCCACTCTGCGTCGGCGAGGTTTTTCAAAAAGTCGATAAGCTCCGTCATATATCGGGTTTAGGTACCGGTCAGGTTAATTAGCTAATCATTCGGCGCCTCTGCCAACCGAGATGGTTTAGAAACAAACAGAAAGGGTGTTTGTTGCGCGACACAAAGATCAAATTTAGAGGCACCAGACCATAAAGCTACCAAACAATTGGTAAAGCATAGAAATCTTCGCCCGATACGGCTGAAACCAATGTACCAGAAATAGGAAAAAACAGTAAACAATGAATTGTTAGAGTCGATAGCAATCATCTTCTGGGAACAAGGCCATTCAGCAACCCGCGCCTATAAACTTGCATTTGGATCGGAAGAGGTTTCTTCAGTTACCTCAGACAAAAGAAAATTGTTAAATCCTTCGCCAATGGAAATGTGTATATGCCTAGCTTGAAGCAAATCGAGCAAAGCAAGGAATATGAAACACCCGTGTATTTTGGATTGACATGCAGAGAAAAGGTCTAAAAAGGTCACATTCGATTTCAACCGTACGAGTCTTCGAATATTATCCCTTTCCTGACCAATGGTGAAAGGATATTGAACTACGGTATGGCTCTTGCGTTCCTCGTTATAACGGAAACGCTCCATCACTTTTTCGAAAGTCACCATCAGCTTGAACAAGGTGAGGGCGTTCAGCTCTGCCTGGTAATTGGAACCATCCGCATGCATGGCAATAGAAGACAGCTCTGATGAAATATTACCACGCTCCACTTTCATGGATCGGTCTTCTTCCATTTGCTTGAGCTCTTCAGCCGCTTCCTTGTATTGCTTATATTCCAAAAGCTGACGAACCAAATCCTGTCGTGGATCAATCTCGTTCCCTTGTTCATCTTTCGGTAATCGTGGCAAAAGCATTTTGGCCTTGATACGCATGAGGGTGCTGGCCACGAGGATGAACTCACTGGCTAATTCGATATTCATGGCCTCTGCGTGTCGGATATACTCGAAGAAATCGTTCGTTATGGTTGAAATCGGAATATTATGAATGTCCAACTCATCCCGTTCAATGAAAAACAACAATAGGTCGAACGGACCCTCAAACTGGGGTAGCCGAATTTCATATTGGACCGGATTGTTTAATACCTCCACAAACCTCGATTTTCAACAAAGATAACAAGTGCAATCCGCAATTTGTACGCATCGAACACCTTTATATGGTTTTGAAAATCAAGCCAAAAGATTTTAAAAACCAAACAGTTACGGGATGTTTTAGGGCTTACCTTTGATCAGGTTCCTTAATCCCTTAAACATGTATCGACCCATGTTGCGTTTCATGTTGTTGTACTTCCTGGTCGCCTCGGTTTCTGCCCCATTGATGGCTCAAAAAAGCGGTAAAAACCTGTACGCAAACGAGGCTTCCAAGGCCTTTCGTTTGACAGACTTGTCCTTCCTCGACCAAGTATTGGAATCAGGCATTCGCATGCCTCAAACAACAACCTCGACATCACCATTGCTCAACACGACTTTTTTCGGACCTACCAACGCCTCTAGTCGAATACGAGCCGTTCTTCATGATGTAACCAATCCCAACCTGTTGTTTGCCGGTTCAACCACCGGAGGCTTGTGGAAAAGCAACGATGGCGGAATGGCATGGAGTCCGATCAACGATCAATCGGAGGGGATGAATGTTACTTGTATTGCCCAAAGCCCAACACAACCCCATTTCATCTACTACGGCACGGGAGAATACAGAAATCGAAAGATTCGAGACGCAGGCTCTGGCATTTACCGTTCAATCGACCAGGGAAACACCTTTCAGCAATTGCCATACACAGCCAACGCCGGATTTTATTACGCTTACGATATATGCCACGACCTCAACAGGGATTCCGTATTGTATGTTGCCACCGCACTCAACGGAGTTTATAGAAGCATGGATGCAGGTCAGTCCTTTCATACCGTATTCTTTAATGGCAAAACGGTGAGCGATGTACATTGTCTTCCCGGCGGACAAGTTCTGTTGGCTGTTAGTTATGATGGCGTTTATATTTCTGCTTCCGGCGATTCAGGAACTTTTGTAAAATCGAGTGGAACGCCTACGAACGGATTCAGTCGAGTCGAGGTGACTTTTTGTGATAGCTTTCCCTTGATTATGTATGCCGTGTTTGCCGATTCCGTTCAATCATTATCGAGTGGTCTCCAGGGTATGTATAAATCGATCGATGGGGGACAAAATTGGTTTACCGTGACCAACCCTGAAAATGTAGGCATATTCCCCTTTGCCGACTATATGTTGAGCATTGCCGTGAAGCCCAACGACCCCGACTTCGTTGTTGTTGGTGGCGAGCAGGGTTGTTACTCCACGGATGGCGGTCAGTCGTATAGTTTCATCCAAAGCCCCTGGATCGACCAACACCGCTATTTGTTCAGCTCAAACAATCCATCTGTTTTTTATTCGGGGCACGACCAAGGCTTGAGCAGATTTACGATTAACAACGGAGCCTTGACAAGAACAGACCTCATCACAGGCCATAACACCGCTCAGGTGTGGGGAGGGGGTTACTTTCCTTCCGGTGATGATTTGTTCATTGGAGCACAAGACCACAAATTCAAATTCAATAGGAACGGCGCATCGCAATTTCAAACCCTCAACAACTACGGTATTGATGGTAAATACGCTCACATCCATCAACAACAAACAAGTATTGCATATGCATCCGGCGATTTCGGGTACATGTGGCGATCAGATAATTTTTTGGCAAACACGCCTCAATTGATACCAATACTCAACGGTTTGGATGTTGATGGAGACAACAAGGTGGATGATGATACATGGTATGACTGCCGATTTGAAATGAATTACCTTGACGGCGAGCAGTTGTGTTTGGCAACAAGAAATCACATATGGAGAAGCACAAACAGAGGGGCACTATGGAACAAGGTCACACAAACCTTTCCAAGCATCGCCAATGGCCCCCAGCCCTATGCGCTGACATTTACGAACAACCTGCAGCCGACCTTGTATTCTGGAGGCTCAAAGGGTCTTTTTATGCGTATAGATGATGTTATGGCTTCGGTGTCTGGACAAGAAACAATATTAACTCAACACACCCCTTCTGTTTTGCTCCCATTGGCACGGATTGCTGATCTCAAAACACACCCGGCAATTGGCGGTACCGTGTATGCTGGAATAAGGAGTCCGGGTACTTCGCCACGAATATGGAAAATTATAGGTGCCGATGGCAATAACCCTGTTTGGGTAGACATCAGCGGAAACCTGAGCGATGCTATCAATGTGTATTGCATCGAAATAGATCCCTTGAATCCAGACTCAGTCATTTTTGCAGGAACAGAATTCGGACTTTGGTACACCACCAATGGTGGCATTGATTGGAGTCGAGATCAAAACTTCCCGCCAATTACAATTTACGAGATGAGTATCCGACCATCCGATCGGCGACTTCATGTTTTCACTTTCGGCAGAGGGGTGTGGTTCTCTGAACTGAGCACACCTTCATCTCTGGGGCCGATACAGTTTTCCGATGGAGAAGCCATTTCGATTTTTCCGAATCCTACCAAAGATTGGATTCAGATTCGAACAAATTTGAAAGAGGAAAATTTGAATTTTTCTTGGACTTTACTGGACGCTTTGGGCAGACCATTGTTGGAGGGAAACCAGGTGGACAGGTTGAGTCTTCAAAACTTCCCGGCGGGTATGTATGTTATGAGATTCGAATCCGGATTTAGCCGATTTCAAAAGAGAATTATAAAAACGAATTGAATGAAAAAAATCTATCACCTGGGCACCTGCTCCACCAACCAGAGAATCATTTCAGAAGTCAAACCTGGAAAGTCTTTTGAGATGCAAGACATCAAAAAAGAGCCCATTACTCCGGAACAGTTAGATGAGATGAAAGCGCTGGCAGGTAGTTATGAGGCGTTGTTCAGTAGAGTAGCTATGAAGTTTCGATCCATGGGTTTGAATGAAATGAAGCTCACTGAAAAGGATTATCGAAAATACATCCTCCAGGAGTACACTTTTTTGAAAAGACCTGTAATCATTAACGGCAAGGAAATCTTTGTAGGCAATGCCCCCAAAACAGTGGAGGCCGCAAAGGCATCGCTAAAAGCTAAAAATTAAAAAGGCTTTATCCGGCCTTTTCAACTTCATGGTATTTAGCTACCAAATCATTTAGTTTTTCCCTCGAAAAAGGCTTGTTGATATAATCAATCACGAATGGATAAGCCATTGACGCTTTCTTATCAGATTCGGTGAGCGAGGAGGTAAGCATACATGCCTTTGTTCCCTTTAGGGATTTTTCTGGCAGCTTGGAGATTTTTTCCAACAGATCGATACCAGACATCAAAGGCATACGAATATCGACGATCATTAGGTCGGGAAGCTTCTCTCCGCGGTCGACACGAGCATAAATCCAAGACAGCGCTTCGGGAGTTGATGTGAAAACATGAACAGCGCTGGCATAACTTGAACGCTCAAGCACACTCTTAATAAGATAGATGAATATTTCATCATCATCCATAACGAAAAACTCTAATTTATCATCCATTGGAAATTTTGTTTTGGAACGAGACTCTGAATGTACTTCCCTTTCCGGATTGGGATTGAAAGCTGATGGTTCCATTCAGCTTCTTAACTATTTCACTGCATATGTACAATCCCAACCCTGAACCATGAGCCGAGTTACTAGCCCTGAAGAACATCTCGAACACCTTGGGTTGGTATTCTTTTTCTATCCCTTCGCCGTTGTCAGTAATTTCAATTGTGCAGGAGCCTGAATCAATTCTTCCTGTGACTTTCACCCATGAACCCTCGGGTCGTTCAACGCTGAATTTTACGGCGTTGGAGAGAAGATTTTTGATCAATGAACGAATGCGGTTGCTATCGCACCAAAGGTCGGAGGAAAAATCGATATCCACAATAAGCGCAATGTCGAATTTCTTCAGGTACTTAAGCGAATCAAAAAGCTCCTTGACCATGGCCTCAAGGTCGACTTTTGCACATTCTACGGGAAGTCGGGCGTTTTTTGAGTACCCTATGATGTCGGATATGGTTTCATCCATACGGCTTGCAACCTGTTGTATTCTCTCTAGGTCTTGCTTGATTACCAAGGCATTTGCCTCTTCCTGTTGAATTTTTTCTACAATGCCCGATATGGCCAGTGCAGGCGCTCTTAGGTCGTGAGAAGTGCTATAAACGAACTGGTCTATATCTCGATTCAATCGCTCCAATTCGTTGTTATATTCAGACAACTGGAGGTTTTGTTGATTAAGGTTTTCGGCCTGTTCAAACAGTTTTTCTTGAATGGTATCATTGGTTTTAATCAAAAAGACGGCCTGCAGGACAATGATTAGTGCAGCCCCCACGATATTCACGGTTTGCTCCATCAGCTTGGCATTAGGACTGAGAAGGCGGTCTGGAGAACCTAAGTTCCACCCCATTATTTGTAGAACTAACATTATCAATAAAACCATCGTGGCCAGCAAATAGCCAGTCAGCCTTTCTTTGCCCTGAAAAGTCATCAGTATGCCTAAAATCGTCGGAACAAAAAGGGCGGTAGCAAACAAATCCGGGCCTGAGTAGAGGACAATAAGCGCAATAAGTGTTGTAACATGAAAGCTATTCCAAACCTTGGATTGATAGTAGTATCCGTAGTTGTAAGCCACATAAGTGATACATATGCCAGGAATAGCCGCAGCTGCAATTATGGCTTGTGGGTATTGCTCGGTAATAACATTTATGATGATAAGAATAATCGAATAGCAGGCCACAATGGCCAATAGGACCAGGTGGATTAACCTTCCGCGTTCTTCGAGCAGGCTTTCGCGTACCGATTGCGTAGGATCGTGTTTTGTTGATTTCATGAAAAGAAACAGGCCGCTTCGATATTTTCAATGCCAAACAATACGGCAACAGCCATTGCTATTCGTGGCTATAAATTTACAAAAAATGTTAGTTAGCTTATCATTTCTTGGTTTCAATAGGTTTTGCCAAAGCGTAGCCCCACCAACCGCTTTACATTGCTACTGGTACTTTAAAAATCGTATTTCAATCGGCTGAGGACCGGTTGGGTAGTGAAATTTTAAAAATTGTTCCTTCTCCCGGTTCGGAGTGGAACATTATTTTTCCACCTAACCGCTGAAGAATCTCATTACAAATGTAAAGGCCCAAACCGGATCCGTGTGCGTTAGTGGAAGCGCGAAAAAACATGTCAAACACTTTTGATTGGTATTCAGCAGGGATTCCTTCGCCATTGTCGGCGATTTCCAATTCGCACAGATGTTCATCAACCCGTCCCGAAACCATGACGAAGGAACCTTCATGCCGGCTCACACTGAATTTAATGGCATTGGATAATAGGTTTCGAAGCAGCGATTGGATGCGGGACTTATCCCCATAAAATCCATGTGATGTTTTTATTTCGACCGATAGCGCTATGTCGTAATTTTTCAAATATTTCAATGAATCAAAAAGCTCTCTGACCAAGGCTTCCAAGTTTATTGGAACAACTTCAATGGGTAACCTGGCATTTTTTGAATAGCCAACGATGTCCGTTATGGTGTCATCCATTCTAGAGGCTACTTGTTGTATTCGATGCAGATCATCCACTTGATTTGCCAAGCTTGGTTCCGTAGTCCGTATCTTTTCCACTATTCCGGAAATGGCCAATACAGGAGCCCTTAAATCGTGAGACGCGCTGTAAACGAATTGGTCGAGATCGCGATTTAGTTTTACAAGCGCTTGGTTGTAATCAACTAGCTGCTTATTGAGACTTTTCATTTCCTCCACAGCCGTTTGCTCCGACTCAAGTTGTCTTTTGATGGTAAGCTCGCGATGAAGGTTCGATAAAATAGAAACAGCTTGTTGTGCAAAGACGGAAAAAATAGTAGCATGCCTTTCCAACAAAGGACTGTATAGTCCACCTCGTTCGATTGAAATAAGTCCAGCTACATGCAAATCAAAACCCAGATCTTCGTTGCGGTAATAAAACCACAGCGATTCTTTAAACTTCAAGAATGAAGCATGTTGTTTTAGCTGTTCGTGAGATACAATTGGCGATGAGAGGCGTTGAATGGAATATGATAGATTCCGCGTACATTCCTGTAGCTTTTCCTCTTGCATCTCCTCGAAAGAGAGACCCTCGCTTTTCAAGATACTGAATGTATTCTCACCGAATTGATCAAGCATGACCAGAGAGCCCTCTGTTTCAAAAATATCCACTACCATTTCGGAAATAAGCATCACAAGCTCCCTTTTGGTTTGAATACGCAGTGCTTGCGTACTGAAATTTTGGAGTCGCTTATACATTTCAAGTTCATCATCTAGTCGAGCTCTGATGCTGTTCAGTTGAAGTTCAACGGCAGCGAATTGCGTTACTTTGAGCTGTAGTTCCTGGTATTTTTTTAGAAAGTTATCATACGATGATTTCCTTTGAGTTGAAACATTCCCTTCCGATTTGACTTCATCGCTTGAAGAAAGATCGAAGTCTCGATTAAACTGTTCGAGCAAAGCATTTTTTTCAACTAATTGACGGTTCAGATCCTTGATGTCTTCCATTGCCATTTGCTGGGCCTTGAAATGGTGCAAAAGGTCTATTAAAGAATCATGAATAGCAAAGTCGGATATCATCAAACCGCTTTCGCGGAAGGATGTTTCACTTACAAGCCAAGGTGAGCCGCAGAAGAGCAAGTTCAACCTATTTGGGCAAACAACGAACTGTCCTTTAAGCGCGATCCCTGATTTGCCTTTTTTAAGCCTTAAGATGAATATATTCGAAGCGAACGATGCAATGGAAGCGAAACTCAGCTCCAAGCCAAGACCAGGCCTCACCACATCAAAGCAATCAGGAAATCTGTTCGAATCGGGCAGCAATTTAACGAGACTTGTGCCTTTACTGATGATTTGCAAATCTGAGTTCAGGAAAAAGTGGAACGGAAACAGCGTATTGATCACGCGCGGATCCGTCACATCCATTGTCGACAAGCTTGAATTATTCGCCACCTTTTCTTGTTTTTACTTTGATACGTTTAGGTTGTAGATCACCTTAAAGGTAGCCAAATTTGATATTAAAATACGCAAAGGGGAATCGTTTTGAATGCTTCTTATAGAGAATCCCTTGGTGGTATATTATTGTTTTGACTTGTTTAAAATGAAACTTTGAAAAAGCGGGGCCATGTGCTTACCGAATGCCTTAGAGCCCTCCAAGGTGAAATGGGAATAATCGTAAAATGCTTTGGTGCTTTTGGGCATGGAGTATCCGCTTGCGAAAAAAACATCATTTGAATCACAATAAGATTTCAACAACAGGTCGAATTCTTGGTATTGGAGATCGGTTGAAACGCTTTTTTCTTTCAACCCCATGTTGAGTCCGTTTTCAACATAGTTTCCGTATGGTGTAGGTGCGGATACAAACACGGCTTTGGCTCCTATGGATAGGATGTTATTTCGAAGCGAGTCCAGTTGTGAAATAACCATAATGGAATCCTGAGGAGTCATTCTTTTAAAAACCGAGACGCCATTTTCATCAGGCAGCTTGTCCCAATGGATGGTTTTGTGTCCAATTTCCACATCCCTTAGGGAATGGAAGTAGGGGAGTATAATTTGATCAACTACTTTTATTTGTTTCAAATAGGATTTGATACCCGAATCTGTTTTTTTAGCTTTTTCCTTCAAGCCAACGAAAGGGTCTATTAACGCAATAACGAACGAGGGCTTTTGTTCATTTAAACCTTTAATGATTTTGCACCATGACGGAATCAATGTGCCGTCGGCTGCGGCGTTGTTGTGCCACACGGATATGTTTTGTAGCGACACATCGGTCCACTTAAGCCCTTCCTGGATATATAGGCTTTGTGTATTGCTCCATCCTACAAAAATTATTTTAGGTCGTGTTATGGTGTCATTGTAATCTTCGCCGATAAATCCCAGATTGTTGTATCGAACCTGAATGTATTCCGGAAGTTGTTCAATTTTGGTATTGTGGTAGGTGATGGTTGTATTTACATAAGCCCTGCCTTCCGGTTTTTGAAAAGGAGACCAGAACTCCATGGAAACGGAGAACAGCAAAAGTGCTGCTAAAACAAAAATCATGGATTTGACAAGGAAAGCTCGCATGCTCAGAATTGAAAATATATGAAAGTAGATTGACCAGCCATTAGCAAATGGTATATGACAGCAACACCTATGGCGAGATATATGGTGTAGCGCAAAAAGGTCTCGCCAGGTACCTTCAGGTTGCGCTCGTCTTTTCTCAAATACCAATCTACAATCAATAAAAGCGACGACAACAACGGAACCTTCCATGCATTTTGTAATGGTTGGCCCTTCAATCCGTTAGTAAAAGACGATTGCAAGTAGTTGATGGCATCACCGATGGATTCGGCTCGGAAAAAGATCCAAGCCAAAGTAACGAAAACGAAAGTGGTCATCATTTGAACAAGCTCACGCATCTCCGGAAGGAATTTGTCCTGCGCCACCACTTCGTTGACATGTTTTCTATTTTTATTTGTCAATAAAAGCGGAATAAAGGCACAGGCGTGTAAAAATCCCCATGCCACGAAGGTCCAGTTCGCACCGTGCCAAAAGCCGCTGACAAGGAAGATCAGAAAGGTGTTGCGCACGGCTTTTATCATTCCCGATTTGGAACCACCCAGAGGAATATACAGGTAGTCGCGAAACCAAGAGGATAGAGAGATGTGCCAACGCCTCCAAAACTCGGCAATGTCCCGGGAGAAGTAGGGGAAACGGAAATTACTGAGCAACTCGAACCCGAATAGGCGCGCGGTACCCAATGCGATGTCGGAATATCCGCTGAAATCGCCATAAATTTGAAATGAAAAGGCAATTGCTCCGGCTATTAGCGAAACGGTATCGAGTCCTTCAGGCGAAGAAAATGCCGAGTCCACAAGAGGAGCCAAGGAATCCGCAATCACCACTTTTTTAAACAGGCCGTATAAGATTAGACGACAACCTGCAACTGCTTGAGTTCGCTGGAAAATGCGTGATTTTTGGATTTGAGGTAATAAGTGGCTGGCTCTTTCAATGGGCCCTGCAACCAATAAAGGGAAAAAGCTGACGAACACGGCGTAGTCCACAAAATTGGTGACGGGCTTGATGCGACCATGGTAAATGTCGAACACATAAGACATGCCATGAAAAGTGTAGAACGAGATTCCAACAGGCAGCATTACCTGCAAAAGCACGGGATTGGCATGCAGCCCCAAGGTATTTAGCAATTCGGAAAATTCAACGACAAAAAAGTTGTAGTATTTGAACAATGCCAATATGCCGAGGTTGTTTATTATGCTCAACCATAAAAACAACTTGGCTCGATGTCGTTTCATCGTGGCTACGCCAAAGGCATAACCATAGTCGAGTACTGTGCTCAATAACAAAAGCCCCATGAACTCCCAACTCCACCATCCGTAAAAGAAATAGCTGGCCAGCAACACCAGGCCGTTTTGCATCCGCAACGATTTATTGAACACAAACCAGTATAGGATGAATACTGCTGGAAGAAATATGAAAAATTCAAACGAGTTGAAAAGCACAGTAGGTGTATTAAGTGTTTTGATTTTTTTTCATGGTCACTGTCTTTTAATGCTGCCTGGCTCTTGCTTACCCTTTTTTTTCGATAGGCCCAGCACATTGGGAGTATAGAAGAATGACAACATCCATCGGTCATATGGAGGCGGACATTTTATTTCCTTGGAGGGTGAAGCTGCCAGTTTCGAGGCCGCATCTAAAACCGTCCTCATGTACGATTTCATTGGAGCAATGGCCTCAGTGTTGGACACAGGGCCATGTCCTGGAATAATCACTTCCGGCTTCATATCAACTATTCGATCTAAAATTCGGAACCAATTCTCCGGATTGCCATCCATCATCCATGGCTGTGTGTTTACGAAGAGCAGGTCGCCTGCAAATAAGATATGTTCCGAATCAATCAACACGACGGCATCACTTGCCGTATGGCCCTCGCCCATATCGATGATTTCCACCGAACGCTCGCTACCATGAATGGAAAGGCTTCGGTTGAAAGTAACTTTTGGTAATGTTAAACGGATGTCGGGCAAACTTTGAACGATACCTTCATAATATCCAATCATTCCTAGTTGTTCCTGAACCGCAAACTCATCTTTTGCATCAACTTTTTTCTCTCTCCAGGATTCGAGTCGAAGAGCGGCATTCTTACGGTCTTCATCGATTTCTTCGACCCCTAGCTTACGGATTAGTTCGTATGTTTTTTCGGTGCTGATAATGGTGGCGTCTTGGAAGGCTTGGTTTCCACGGATGTGGTCGCTATGGTAGTGTGTGTTGACCACGAATTTCACAGGCTTTCCGGTTAATTCGACAGCTGCCCTTTTCAGTTCTTCTGCGGCGGCGGGCGAAAGAAACGGATCAATTACCATAGTGGCATCGCCAAGATCAATAATGCCTGCGTTGCAAATGGCATATCCACCTACATGGTGTATGGCGGCAAACACGCCGGATGTCAACTTTTCAATAATAAAGTGCCGAAATGGTGATTGGGGCGCTTGTCCACAAACATTTGGTCTGTTTATACAAAAAAGCAAGCATGCGAAAATCAGGAAACTTCTTAGTGGGGTTGTGTAGGTCATCCGATGTACACTTACGCGATTTGCGTATTTCTCAAGCCATGAGACTATGTAGCTTTTCGGCCTCTAGAGGTTTGCTGATAAACCCAGAGACCAAAGCGTTCTCTGTTGACATACGGTAGTCTTTTGCATCTAGTGATGATGTGAGCATGAATATTTTCATGGGTTCCAGGTCAGACGCATTGTGTTTTTTGGCTAGTTCATCCAAAAGTTCAAAGCCATCCATTTCCGGCATGCGAATGTCCAACAAAAGGATATCTGGCAGGTTGTCTCCTGTGGCAATTGACGACATGATGTAGTTCAGGCCCTCGGAGCTAGAGAGAAAAGACTTGATTTCTGAATCGGGGTACATTTCAGCGATAAGTTCGCGTGTAATGAATTCGAAAATCTCGTCGTCGTCGATAATGAGTATGCGTTTCATGATTTATCCTGCTAAGGGGAAGTTTAGGGTGAATGTGGAGCCTTTGCCCGGTGTTGACTTAACATCCAAGGTTCCACCCATCCGGTAAATGATTTCCTTACAAATATACAAACCTAAACCTGTGCCTGTCACAGCACTACTTCCACGGTAAAACATGTCGAAGACTTTTGGAAGGCTTCTTTCCGATATGCCTATTCCATTGTCAGAAACGGAAATCGTGCACCTGCCTTTATCAGTCTTCACCAGAACTTTGACCCACGGGTTTTTGATTTCGCGGTTATGGTATTTTACAGCATTACCAATAATATTTTTGAGTAAGGTTTCCAAACGGTACTTGTCGCTTCTGATGTTGCTGCTTCCGCTGATTTCCATGGTGCAGTCCACATGTTCTTCGCTTGAAAACTGCAAATCGGTGAAAACACCCTCAATCATTTGAATGATACTGAATTCGGAAATTTTCAAATCGAGTCGCGAATTGCGAGAGTAGTCTAATATCTCTTGAACGGTTTGATCTAGTCGATTGACCGATTTTTCGGCGAGCTGCAGTAGCTTGTTTGTACCCTCATTAATTTTTTCTTTTACGGGGATGAGTTGCAAAATGCCTTTGATAGATAGGAGTGGCGACCGCAAATCGTGTGAGACACTGTATACAAAACGGTCGAGTTCGGCATTGATTTTTCGGAGCTCTACATTTTTTAACTCTAAATCTTGGCGGGCTTCGGCCATATTCGTATTGAGCGCTAAAAGCTCTTCGTTTTTACGAGTCAGCATTTTGTTCACCAGGTTCATATCATCCACAGTCATCTGTTGAACACGCAGGTGTTGCAGTAAATCGATTAACGAATCGTGGATTGCGAAATCACGGATTTTGAGCCCTGCTTTGGCAAATGAATCTTCGTGCATGATCCATGGGGAACCTACAAATAGTAGTTGTCGATCTTCCTCTATCAAAACAAATTGGCCTTTAATCATGGAAATGGCCTCGTTGGTTTTCATTTTTAAAATGAAAACCTGGTCGGTGTAACTGGCGATAGAGTCGAATGTATATTGAATACCTAAGCCCGGCCTAAGCAGACTAAAATCATTTTCAAATACAGCGGGGTTGGGTAGTATTTTTTTTAGACTTGAACCCACATGTACATACCCCAACCCTTCATCGAGCACGAAGTGGAAGGGGAAGAGAAGTTCTAGCAGACTGGGATCAGATAATCTCTTGATCATGTCGGTATCAGGAAATCACCACTTCAAATACATCGTGGTCGTGGCCATTTGCCCGGGATTCGACACATGAAATTTGCGCTTCTGTCTGATATAGTTCTGCCAAACCGCTTATGAGCCCTGACATGAAATCGGTAAGACCTTCCCGGGATGAATAGTAGTGCACCAAAACTCGTCTGGGATCTTTTTGCTCGATTTTGAATTCAGGGGGACGGATATCTGAATAAATGAGCATGACTCTGCTGTGAAAATTCGGCAGGTTCAAAAGAAACTCCATCAGGGAATCCCCACCAGAGCGCATCAGGGTACCATACTTTTGGTTTCCAACTTTGAGCACCCAATATTTTCCAAAAGCATGAAGTACCTCTCCCACAGAGATCCCAAGGGTTTGCGCTGCCGCACCAGCCAGGTTATAGGTGATGCTGTCATCATAAATTTTATTGCTTAGGAAAGCCTCTTCGTCTACACCTGCTTTGGATTTGATTTTTTCCCAGGTGTCGGCACCGAAATTCTCAACGACCAACCCTTGAATTGCTTGGTTTACCAGTCCGTACATGTTGTCATGTGTTAGATGGTAAATATAACAAATAAAGCCGTTTGGCCAAGCTTTTGTAAATGCCGGGGTTAGCCTAGTATTTGGACCAGCTCAACGATGTCTAGGGGCTTACCCAGGTACCCTTCGATGAGAGGGTTGTCGGCCGCTCGCTGGTTGTCGTTTTCATCCAAGGAGGAGGTAAGCATATAAATGCGCATTTTTTTGATGGTATCCATGGGATATTCTTTCAAAAGCTTGTCCAAAAGCTCGAAACCGGTCATTTCTGGCATTCGAATGTCAAGAAAAAGGATATCTGGTAGGGGTTGTTGACGGTTCAGAAGATCCCGCAGGTATTCCAGCGCTTCAGGGCTGGATAAATAGGTGATGATACGGATATCGGGATCCGTTTCCAAGATCATTTCACTGCTGATGAAATTGAAAATCTGGTCGTCGTCTATCAAGAGAATGGTTCTCATTCGTTCAGTTTTTTACTTCAGGTAGGGTAATGTGCATGGTGGTACCTATGCCAAGCTCCGATTCAACACGGATTTGCCCACCTAATCGCGAAATGATTTCTTTGCAAATATACAAACCCAGACCCGTGCCTGTGACATCGCTGCTGGCTCGGTAAAACATTTCGAATATCTTTTCTGTGTTATGCGCAGCAATTCCTATGCCGTTATCGGCAACTGAAATTTCCAAAGTTTCATTTTTGTGTATAACCGTAACCTCAACCATGCTGTTGTTGATTTTACGATTGCGGTATTTGACGGAGTTGCCTATGATGTTTTTCAACAGTGTAGACATTCGGTAACGGTCTGATTTGATGATTTTAGATCCTTCGAAGTGCAAAGCGAAGGAGATTTCCCTTTCAGAGCCATACCGAAGGTCGTTGAATATGTCTTCTATAACCATAGACAAATCAAACTCTGTGATTTGAAGATCGAGTCGGGCGTTGCGGGAGTAGTCGAGGATTTCTTGAACGGTAAGATCGAGTCGGTCTACGGAGGAATCGGCCATCTTGATATAATTGGTGGCGGTTTCCCCCAGCTTTTCCTTCATTGTGATGAGGCGCAGTATTCCTTTGATGGATAGGAGTGGCGCCCTCAGGTCATGAGAAATACTATAAACGAAATTATCGAGCTCGGCATTGATTTTTTTCAACTCGATGTTCTTGTGAATGATCTCCTCTTGGAATTTCTTTTCCGTCGTTATGTCTTTCTGTAATGCAATAAAATTGATATGCTGGCCTTGTTCATCAAAAACCGGAGTAATCTCCAGTTGATTGTAATATGGCTCTCCCCATTTGTTGTAATTGATAATGGTAACCTCTACCCTTTCGCGTTTGGATAATGATTCTGATAGCGTTTTCCGAACATCATCGTATTCGGGGTCTGTGGTTCTTTGAAGAAAGTCTTTTGGCTTTTTTCCTTTGACCTCCTCCAATGTATAACCCGTGGTTTTGGAGAAAGACTCGTTTACCCATTCGATGTGCCCTTTGTTATCGGTGATGATGACGCCGGACTTGGTTTTGGTAGCAATCAACGAAAGTTTGAGCAACTCCTTGGATGAGGCGTTGATCTTTTCCAACTGCCTTCTGATGGTCAATCCTCGCTGAAAATTGCTCAAAAGGGATATGGCTTGTTGCGAATAGACCCCAAAGATGGTACTGTGGCGATCCAGCAGTGGACTGTAGAAGCCGCTTTTTTCGAAGGAGATCAAACCGCCAATGTGAATATCAAAACCGATGGTTTCGTCGTGGAATGAAAACCAAAGCCCCTCGCGAAAACCTTTGAAGGCAGGGTGTTTTTGAAAAACCTCGCTTGAAACCAGGAGGGATCTGGTTTTTCCTATGTCATTGGACACATTCCTTACGCAGGTCTTTAGGTTCTCTTCGGATATTCCATTGAATGAAACGCCCTCAGAATATAAAAGTGAAACAGGATCAGAGCCACCTCTTTCGTATAAAACGATAGAGCCTTCTGTTTCGAAAATATCCACTACCCCATCGGCAATATGTCTGATGAAATCAAGCTTGCTCTGAATGGTTAAAGCTCGGGAGCTGAACTGCTGGATACGCTTGTACATATCCAGCTCATTATCGAGCCGGTCGCGAATATTAATAAGCTGTTGTTCCACAGCTGAGAATCGAGTGACCCTCAGCTGTAGCTCACGATATTCCTTCAGCAGCTTTTCGTATGCGTCTGTTGTTTGCTCCATCAGGTGCGGATCCGCCCAAAGGGCGGTGTATGTCAGATACTACCGTTTAGCGGTATATAACATACAAAGCGGTTGTATAGTTGTGGTACTCGTTATTTCCTCCTAAGCGGGCTATTTCACCGAATCCATACATACCCAACCATGGTGGACATTCGCCATTCACATAGAATGGATTCTGCATGATATTGACCAATTCCTCCTTGATGATTTTATTGAATAGGAATCGTCCACGAGCAAGACAGTCGGCATGAAAAACGGCAACGGCTTTTTTGTTGCCGGCACGCTTGATCATATCATTGCTCATGCGGTTCATTTCGTCGAAAATCAGTTTTTCATCGCGTGTGGTTAACCAAAGCTCTGTTCCTTCTTTGATGGTGGTGGCATAGTACATATCGTTGCCCTCATGCTTGGTAACTACACGGAGCAGATGGCCGTTTCCATACTCTTTTGCCAACTCAGGAGAAAGCTTTTCGCCCAGTGCTCCCACGGGAATAGTGTCGCCACAAGTGGCATCCGAAGTGAGACCGAGGCGGTGCGTATATTCCTGCCAAGCGGGTTTGCCGTTGAATTCATGGATGATGTGTCCGGTGGCTTTGGTTACTACCAGCGGCTCACCCACGGCAACGAATCCGTGTGTTGCCTGTGTGTCGATAGACAAAGTTGGATCGGCAAAGCCGATGGCAAATGCGCCATGTTCCATGACAGTGGTATCTACTGCTTGGAAGCTGATAACCCCTTTCATATTGTCGGCAGAAGTAGCACCGAAAATGGTTACCTCGGGTCCGAATACCTTTTCAAATGCCTGTATGCATAAGTCATTTGCAATGTCTATACCGGAGGCCAGGAAGTAAATCATATTGATGGGCTTCCCTGACTTTTTCATCTCTTCAGCCATTTGAAGGGTCTTTTCGTACGAGTTGTGACCGTATATACCATCACAATGGGCCAAAACGAATTCGTCCCCCTTGACGGCCATCAACGCCATGTCTTTGGTGGATTCACTGACTCCCTCGCGACCGATAACACCGCAACAGGATGCAGCAACGATACGGGCTTTTGGAGCGAGCTCATGGGCTTGGTCAACCATCTCTTGGAAGTTATGCCCAACGGAGGCATGAAAAATGAGCAGGTTACAATCGCTCACATTTTCGCCAAGGGCGACTTCCATAAGTTCAGAAACACCTCGGCGGGTATTCACAATTCGGGCACTGGATGAGTGAAAGGACAGCATAAGTTTGTGGTTTAAAAGGTTGTAACTTTTGTTCTACGAATATCGGATATTAAATTCAACCAACGAAAAAATTAAAAAACTGAATATCAATATAATACATTTTATTGATATGTCTTTATCAACACCTGTGGATAAGATGTGCGAATATAATACGCCATAGAACCGAATTCCGTGATAATTGTCACTTTTTGACATCGGTGATTGAAAACCCTCATATTCCTAATTTGGACAGCAACAAATGCTAGCGGCCTTCTGTTATCTAAATCTGTAAATCCTCAATCATGGAAATCCGCATTAAAACGACACTTTTTTGCTTCATAGCGCTTCAGATTATGATGAATATAAGTGCTAAAGCCCAGCCTCATTTTCAATGGGCGCAAAGCGATCCTGTTGGTTATTCTCAAACGCCATTTGGGAAAGCGCACCTTGCCAAGGGTAGTGGCACCTCGTTTTGGTATGCGCAATTGGATTCCGCAATCGGTAGCTTTCAAATACCAGGCACTTGGAATATAAAAAGGGTTGATGCAACCGGAACGGTTTTTAGTCAATTTTCATTGGGAACTGTACCAGGAATAGTAGATCTGGAGGAGTTGTCGGGAGATGTGTTGATATCGGGAAGTTTCGTGGATTCGTTAACAGTAAATGGTACGACTTTGGATTTAGACACCACCAATTCACAATTCATCACCAGTGTGCCGTTTGTTGCGCGGCTTAGTCCCACAGGACAAGTGGTTTGGTATAGGAATTTTAATACGGGTACACCATTCGGGAGAACTGTATACGCAACGGCTGTTTCTCCTTCGGGCGAGGTTTACTGTAGCGTAACCCAGCCGGGAGGTGGCACCAAACTTTTTGAATTGGATAACACAGGAGCCACTGTTGACTCGATTATCATGGGAGGATCCATCAATGCCAGCGACTTTGGTTTTGATGCACAGGGCAACCTTTTTGTGGTAGGCGCCACTGGATCTGGACCGCTTTGGCAAGTGGGCAATTTTTCAATAGCCGTTCCTTATTCTTACGCCATCTATGTTGCTAAAATACTCCCTTCCAAAAATGCCAAATGGGTTAGGTTTACGGAGGACATTACCTTTCCAAGGCCACAGCTTCATGTAAACTCCGATGGCTCTTGTTATGTTGCTGGTGATTTGGATGCTCCAACACAATGGGATAACATTCCTTTGGGAGGAGCGCAATGGGTATATGACTTTTATTTGGTGCGCATAGATACAGCGGGCTTTGCGCAATGGGCTCGCGAACTACCGTTGCAACAACCATCCATTACGGGCGATTTTTCACTCTCAAATGGGAGGTATATGTCGGTCTCCGATAGTCAACAAGTTACTTTGTTGGGGTTTACCAGAGGCTTTGTTGATTTTGGAAACGGCTTGGTAACACCATCTGCACCAGGAACACAAAGTCGTATCGTATGTGTCTCATTCGACTCATCGGGCACACCCTTGTGGTATAAATCGGTGAACGGACCACCTACAGCATTGGCCCCCTACGATATCATTCACCAAGACACATCGTGGTATTTGTCGTCGGTGGTTGGTTCTGTAAGCGGACTTTTGTTTGATACAATACCACTTAACACAACTACAGGTGCCAATTCGGTATTGGCTCGATTGTCATATTCTACTCCGGTTGTAACCTCATTGACGGAATGGGGTTCAAAAGAATGGGTGCCTTATCCGAATCCTGCCAGTACCGACTTGTTTATTCCCGGAGGTGCATGGGAGCAGATAGAAGTGGTTGCTATGGATGGCAGGAGACAACAGGTGTACATTATTCCAAGTCAGCAAGGTGTTTTTATCGATGTGCGCAACTTGCCCAATGGCCCATATTTAACATTCGCCTATGACAAGGATAACATTAGGGCCGTGTTTAGATTCCATGTTTTGCGCTAATCACATAACAGCCACGAACTTCCAATAAACTTTTGCATTAACCACAATTTAACTTTATCAGTACTTCGACTTAAAACACCGCGGATAATTTGGTGGTCATTATGGCCGACCAATCTCAAAGGAAAATCATCATCTTGGATGAGGATCATGATCCGGTTTCTTTTATTTCTGAATTGGATCCTATTCCATCAGGGGACATACAGGTCTTTGAACTGATAATTGACAAACCTGCGTACAACGCATATTTAAACCGAGACAAAATCGACTTTCCCAAAAAGGAGTTCGAGGTTTTGGTTCTTTTGGCATCTAACCCTCGCAAGGTTTTCAAGAGGGAGGATATACTTCGATCGATATGGGGTAAAAATTTTCGTCATCAGGACTCTAGGTCTTTGGATGTGCACATACGCATGCTCAGGAAAAAGTTGGGAGATAATTTTATTACCACCATCAGAGGGGTAGGATACAAGTTGGAGAGATAGCATGCGAAGCGTTTTTTTTCTTTTGGTTTTCACAATGATATTGGCGGGTGTTACAAAAGCACAGCCAGCAGGAGGGCTTTTAGGTATTGTAGTGGAAAGATATTATGTGGCCGATAGCCCCGATGCTGCCAGATCGAAGGCGAACAATCTTCCTTTGGGAAGCACCACATATAGGGTGTTCGTTGACATGAAGGCGGGATATCGCTTTCAAGCTGTTTTCGGAAGCGAAGGTCATCCTATGAGTATTTCCACAACCACTTCATTTTACAATCACCCTGTCTATGGCAACAATATTGCAAATCTCATTTATGATGCTTCACTTTCTGGAGGCACTTGTATGCTCGACAGCTGGATAAGCGCAGGTGCGGCATCCACTTTACATTATGGTGTCTTGAAAACGGATGACGACACATCAGCAACCATCATCAATGCGCAGGGTCTGTTGCAAAATAATGGACCCGATACAACCCGGTCGGTTTTTCAATATGATGGGTTGAAAAAGATTAAACCTGGACAGCTGCTCCCCAAGCTGACTACTTTGAACATGGAACCACTTTTGGATGCCTTGCTCAATCCTTCCGAGATACCGAATGGATTCTTATTTAAATCGGAAAATGCTTCTTGGGCGTGCATGGGCGGATCATCACATGAAATCAATGGAAAAAATCGTGTGCTGATTGGACAATTCACCACTTCGGGAGAATTCTCTTTCAATATCAATATTCAATTAGGAAAGCCTGGTGGTGGGTTCGAGCAGTATGTATCAGCTAATCCTGATCCCGGACAGTTTGTTTCGGACACTCTTGTTTTCACATCCCAATAATACAGCCACAACAAACTGATAACATATAAATAACATCAATCGGTATTTATAATACATAGCCTTTAACATTATCATAAAGAATTCTTCAAATCTATAAAGTCTTCAAAAACGATTTTTGCAGTACCAAATTCCAATCTAACCAAAATAAAATCTGTGCATCCATGAAAAAAATTTTACTATCGACTTCATTATTCTTGTTCGCCATAACCAATGTTATTGCACAAGGTTTAGAAGGCATTGTTGTTGAAAAATACTACATCTCGGACGCTAACGATCAATCCGTAAATAGTGTTGGAGGAGTTCTTCCTGTAGGATCGGTTACCTACAGGGTATATGCCGATTTGGCTTCAGGCTACCAGTTCCAAGCGGTATACGGGGATGCCAATCACGAGTTGAGACTTGAAACCACCACCTTGTTTTTTAACAACGAAGACAGGGGTGCGCCTTTCCCAACCTTCAGCAAAAATTTTTGCGATGATAACACTGTGATGTTGGATTCATGGGTATCAGTCGGAGCTGCATGTGCAAACAATTTTGGTGTATTAAAGTCCAACGACGATGGAGTTGCTACAGTGGTAAACAACGATGGAGTATTGCAAAACAACAATCCGCTGATGGGTATTCCTTTGACTCAACAGGATGGTTTTCTTGCTGGTGTTCCGCAGCCAGTAACAGCAGTTAACATTACAGCTCTTGAAACAATGTTGGATGCTCAGAATGATGGAACAAATGGACCGTCTTTTTCTACAAACAACGGCTCATGGGCTTCACTGAACGGTTCTACCGGTGCCGACCCGCTAGTCAACCATGTTTTGCTTGCACAAATTACAACTGACGGTATTTTTTCCTTCAAGTTGAATTTGCAAATACGAAACACCACCAACCTTCAGGTTGAAAATTATGTGGCACAAAATCCAATAGGAAATGAAATTTTTGAACCTACACTGACCTATTCATCTACCGGTTTGAATTTGCAGGCAATCAACTCTACCGTCCGGATCAACTTATTTCCAAACCCTACGGCAGACAAGCTCATGGTTGAGATGCGCAGCACTGAAAGCCGTGAGTATTTCATATCTGACCTGACTGGCTCCGTGGTGATGAGTGGTTCACTTTCTGAAGCTACTGGTTCAATTGATGTTTCAAATCTTGCTTCAGGATCCTATTTCTTTTTACACAAAGACTCGGGTTCTGTTCGCAAGTTTGTGAAGATGTAAAAAGATACAACTTAAGCTGATAAACGGTTAAATATATTATGCGCATTCTCTTTTTATTTTTATTGTTCTTGCCATTAGCAGATGCATTTTCACAAGGCACTGTAAGGGGTAAGATCATTGATGAGACTGGCCAAACCGTTATTGGAGCCACGGTTGTATTAAAATCGAACCCAGGATTCGGTACCGTTACCGATTTTGATGGAAACTTCTCGTTGAAAATTGCAGATGCGACGCCTCAGGTTCTTGTAATATCCTTTATAGGGTATCAAAAAATTGAGGAGTCGGTCAATCCAACAAACAACGCCGTTGTCATCAAGAATTTCACTTTGAAACCGATGTCGCAGGAATTGGTAGGTGTTGAAATCACTGCAAAAGCGAGTCGGGAGAAAGACACCTACATGGAGTTTGTTAAAAGAAATTCTCCAGCCACAATTGATTACATTTCATCAGAAACCATAAAGAAGACAGGGGATTCACAAGTATCCAATGCGGTGGCTCGCGTTCCAGGAGTATCATCAACAGCTAGTGGCATCATTACTGTTCGAGGAATTGGTGACAGATATGTTAAAACCTCGTTAAATGGATCTTTGATACCCACGCTAGATCCATTTACCAACAATATCCGATTGGACCTTTTTCCAACAAGCCTGGTTGACAATGTGACTTTATTGAAAACCACCAGGCCAGATATGCCTGGAGATTGGGCAGGCGCTTACTTGTCTGTTTTAACCAAGGACTACCCGGATATGCTTACTCTGAGCCTTGAGACATCAATCGGTTACAATAGTCAGTCAACTTTTAAAGATGTGTTGTCAAGTGAGCAAAGCGCAACCGATTGGCTCGGTTTTGATAATGGCTACCGAGATATAGATCACGCCTCCTTCGTGGCTCCGAGGAATTCACCAACCTTGTATGAGGAGTTGGTTGCTTTGGGACTGGGGCCATATTACGCATCCATTGGAGTAACATCCGCATGGGCACCAGGAAGTAATTCCGGAGAAACTTATTTTAACCTTGGCTTGGTTCAATTGGGCTTATTGGCTCCGGCATTGATAAACGACCCCTCTGCTGTTTCTGCAGCTCGCGACAATTATTACAATGGTCCATTTCAAAACCAGGCTTTTCAATCCATCAATGCTGAGCCTATAGCATCAGCTCAAAAGTTTGCCAATAATTGGGAGAATAAATACAAGTCTGCCCCTATGGATTTTAGTCAATCTGTTTCGGTGGGAAATCAGATTACCTTCTTGGGAAGGCCATTAGGGTTTTTAGCTGGTTTTAGGATATACGGAAGCACTAGGTTTGATCCTTCTTCGACGGTATCAAGAGCCGCTTCAGACGCAGAAACAGGCGGCTTCACCGTGAAGACTGCATTGTCACAACAGGCAAGTGTGTTTAATAACGGATGGAGCGCTTTGGCCAACTTGGCATATAAACTAAGTAATAATCACAGTATTTCGTTATTATTCATGCCAAACATGACAGGGACTAACCGTGTAAGAAATTCGCAGTCAACTATTGGAGGGTTAGATGGTTTGTTCCCACTGAATGTTTCTCAATTTTATGAGGAAAGGAAGCAGTTTATATACCAGTCGAAATATGAGGGATATATTCCAAGGTGGAAAACAAAATTGGAAGCTAATGCATCCTATACGGATGGCAGCTCAAATGCACCCGACTTCAAAACATTTACCTACTACAAGAACCCGGATGGATACAATGTAGATTTGACCGAGTCGGGAACCTTTAGGTATTTCCGTGAATTGGATGAAGATATTTTTGATTCGCAAATGTCGATTGAATTCCCGGTTAATGAAAAACCGGGGCTGTCGCGCAAGATAAAGACAGGAGGTGGCTATGTTCGCAATGATCGAAGTTACCAGCAGTTCAATTATGAGGTCAAATATGACAACACTCTGAATGGTCAAAACGGAAACATCAACAACCAGGTTGTTGCAGACAATGATATCAGCGCCTTTTTCGATTTAAGCACATTTGGATTGTCTCAAAACAACAATGGTGATTTTGTATTGAGTCGATATTATCAGCGAAGCGAAAATCCTGCAGACAGGACTTTTGGTTATTACAATGTTTTTTCCGGCTATGCCATGTCTGATTTTGCCATTTCCAATGGCATACGGATAACAGGAGGGCTAAGGGTTGAACAGACAGATATTTACACTGATGTTTTCGAATATGATAGTCTTGGGTATGCACCAAATGATCCACGAAGGCAGTATCCTGGAGAAATATTTCTTTCAAACCCTGGAGAATTAAAGAATTTGAAAATGCTGCCTTCTATGGGATTGATTATTCGATTGAGTGAGTTCGATTCGGAGAAGTTGACCAATTTACGATTGAATTATGGTCGATCTCTAGCAAGGCCTAGTATCAGAGAGCTATCAGATGTGGTTGTATTCGATTATGAGCTTCAGGATTTTGTTTTCGGAAACCCAGATTTGAAATTGGTTCAGATAAACAATTATGATGTTCGCATAGAAAAGTTTATGCCAAGCGGCAACAGTTGGTCTGTCAGCGCCTTTTACAAAGACTTCAAAGACCATATAGAATTGATCAACACAAACCAAGGGTATACCTGGCAAAATGTTGACAAAAGCTTTACTGTTGGTTTAGAGCTTGAAGCCAAGAAGGAGTTTTTCAAAAACTTTGAGGCATTGGCAAACATTACTTTGGTAAAATCACAAACCGAATATGTTTTATCAAGATTGGAAGTGGTGAATGGAGTCAAAAATTTCATACCCGAAGACACAATTACCCGAAACATGTTTGGCCAATCGCCATTTGTTATCAATGCTATTTTAAATTACGGTCTTGACAGCCTTGGCCTTGATTTGTCAATAAGTTATAATCTACAAGGAAGCAAACTTGTTATTACTTCTTCAGACGGAACACCGGATGTTTTCGAGATGCCCAGGCACTTATTGGACTTTAAAGCCAATAAAAAAATCGGGGATCATTTCGGAATAAGTCTGAGAATACAAAATATTTTAAACGAGCCCATCAGCCGTCAATATACCGGTAAAGGATATACTCAGGACTACGACACCTATAGATTCGGAACTACATATTTGATTGGTTTATCTTATAAACTATGAAATCGAAATTTCTCAAAACAAGCCTCTGCGTGTTTTTAGCGCTTTTGCTAACAAGCATAATCAATAACAGTAGCTTCTGCCAGGTCACTGGAATGTATGTGGAAAGGTTTTATATATCCGATGCCAATGACGCCACGGATACTTTGGGAAACTTTACATTAGATCCAGGAACAGTAACTTATCGTATTTATGTTGAACTCAAACCCGGGTCCAGACTGAGATCCATTTACGGCTCTTCAGAACATCCTTTGATAATTGAAAGCACCTTACCGTTTTATAATAACAAGGACCGTCCCAATGCCGTTTTTGGATACCAGATGAACAAAAACTGGTTTGATGACAATGCCACAATAGCACTTGACAGTTGGCTTACACTTGGGATAGGCGCATTTCAATCCACAAAGCAATATATGGGTGTGCCAAAATCTGAAGACACAGATGGATCTTTTTTGGGGGGTATCAATAATGAAGGTGGCAGCGCTCTGATTCCGGGCGGAATTTTGGTTAACAACGACCCCTCTGCCACTCCTGCATTAACTAATTCTGATGGCTTCGTTGAAGCCACACCGAACCTAGGGCAGTGGTTTGATATAGGATTCAAAGACATGGCACTCGGTGATACAACCGTTTTCGGAGTTATAAACACGGGATCGCAGTTTGTATCGACATCATGTAAGCTACAACAAAACAATGCTCTTACCCCTGTCATATCGAATAAGCTGCTTGTTGCTCAGTTGACTACCAAAGGAGAAATATCCTTGAAGCTGAATGTGGAAGTGGAAGAGCCAAGTCCAACAGGATTAAATATTGTAAAATATGTTTCGTCAAACAACAATATCATTCAAGATACAGTGGTATTCAGCCCATTTCTATCCTACCCACCACTTTGCGGATGCAAGGACCCCAATTTTTTAGAATTCAGTGTCATTTATTCTTGTAACATTCAGGATTCGTGCAAAACACCTATTCGCTTCGGATGCATGGATACGCTAGCGTGCAATTTCGATCCAGAGGCAAATTTTGAAATTAAAAACTTGTGTTGTTATCCTGGATTGTGCAGCGACAGGGATTTATCCATTGTTTGTCCCGGAATCGCAAACGGTAGGATGGGAATCCTAAGAATGTTTCCCAATCCGGTCGATGAGAGCACACAGGTAGAGTGGAATGTAGGTTTCGGCGAAAGCCGAACGGAGTTAACGGTGAGCGACATTTATGGTAGCGTATTAGATCGAATTGAATTGCAAGGAAACTCGGGCACACAAGAGGTAAGTTTTGGGCACCTACCTTCTGGAATATACACTCTGCGCTTGACCAATCAGAACATTACGGATACAGGATTTATTCTTGTCAAATAATATACCCATGTTTAAGTACAGATTCCTTGAAGCAGACCGTTTCACAGCCGGCATTATCTTGTTGTTAATGTTTCTATCGGTCGTAATGACATCTTGTGAAAAGGAAAGATATCCGGAAAAAACAATTCCGGAGACATCAACCATGATGGACATAGATAGCAATATATATGTAACGGTAAAAATTGGCGACCAATGGTGGATGGCAGAGGATTTAAGAACGACCAGATATAAGGATGGAACACCCATCAATCAGCTAATTGATGCCAACAACTGGTCCGTTTCTAATCAAGGGGCATATTGCATTTATGACGGGCTTTCTTCGGCTCCGGGCTTTTTGTATAACGGGTATGCTCTTGAAAATAACGCGGGCTTGGCGCCTCAGGGATGGAGAATACCTACTGATGAAGATTGGAAACAGCTCGAGCGCCATCTTGGAATGTCAAACCCCGAACAAAGTTCTTGGAGAGGAGATAACCAAGGTGATCGATTAAAATTAGAAGGTACCACTGCATGGACCAGATATGGTGAAGTATGGGGAACTAATGAATCAGGATTTTCTGCAAAGGCAGGAGGCTGTAGGATGCCTAACGGAACTTGGGGAACGCCCGGTTTGTTCCAAACAGGTTTTTGGTGGTCTTCCACAATCAAAGAAGCAGGTCAATATTGGTACCGGCACTTAGATTACAAGCGCAGTGATGTTTTCCGTTATTATGGTGATGCCAATTATGGCTTTGCTGTTAGATGCGTTAAGGAGTAGACGCTTTTTTACATAAATATGGCTTCAAGCCAAATTAACACCCCTTTCGTTGAACGCGCGTTAAGGAAATGTAATCCAACTAATATGCGCTTAACATCGCCTTTTGCTGAATATAAAGATTCAGTAAAGGCTTTTATTCAATGTGGTAAAGCACCAAATAGACATTTGCATCAGTTAAACCTAGAAAATACTAACCCAAAACCTCTAAAAATGAAAAAAAATCTGACCAAGACCATTCTCACAACAGCCCTTTCCTTAGCGGCTGGTGTTACCATGGCACAAACCAACCTTGGAGCTGATTGCGGTTGTCCCGCTGTATCGGCTCGTACAACAGTGCTTATGTCGACCCTTGCTGACAACAGCGGTGGTTCTACAGATGGCGATCTTACTGCAGCCAACACTACATTGACTTGCGATAAGATTTATGTACTCGACAAAAAGATTTTCGTTCCCGACGGCAAATCCATTACCATCCAGCCAGGAACACTTATCAAGGGCGACACCTCAGCTACCACTAACAACGCTACAGCATTGGTAGTATCTCGCGGAGGTAAGATTTTTGCTGCAGGCACATCAAGCTGTCCCATTGTATTTACTTCTGTGTTGGATCCAATGGATGGCTCCTATGGCGTATCCAACACCCAAAAGTGGGGTGGAGTCGTATTGTTGGGTCGCGGTGTGAACAACATAGCCTCTGGCCAATCGCTTTATATAAGCCCAGGTGTTGCTAAGATCGAAGGATTTTCCAGCGCCGATCCACGCTCATATCACGGTGAGGCTCCTGGAGTCGCTAACAACGACGATAACAGCGGAATCATGACTTATGTATCTATACGCCACAGCGGAGCAACCGTGGCTCCAAACAACGAGCTAAATGGTTTGACCATGGGTTCAGTTGGTCGTGGAACAACCCTTTCCCATATTGAAATCGTTGCCTGTTCCGATGATGGATTTGAGTTCTTCGGTGGAGCTGTTAACCTCAAGCACGGCGTTGTTTTGTTTAACGAAGACGATGGTTTCGATTGGGATGAAAACTGGGTAGGCAAGGGACAATTCTGGTTCTTGGTAAAGAACCCCGGTGCCTCTGACAACGGATTCGAGTGTGATGGTGATGATGGAACCCAGTCTACTGGTCCATGGTCTCACCCTATCATTTATAACGCTACCTGTATCGGTGATGATACCGATGCCGGCATCGAAGCCAAAGAGCGGACCGAAGGAGAAATTTACAACTCCATATTCGCCAACTATGCCCAAGGATTCAATGCGTACAATGTAAGAGCCACCGATGCATACCAGAATTGGAATGCTGGTGCACTAAAAGTTAACAACTGTACCTTCATCAGCAATGTAGCAGGATTTACCATCCAAACAGCTGGTTCGGTAATCACCCCTGCTTCTGGAGCTGACCTTACCAAGTTCCAAACCGATGGAAATGTAGTTGATACTTCTTTGACCGGTTTCGACTTCACTTATGCCATGAATGCATCTACCAATGCGGTAACTGATCAGTATGATGCAGTTCCCAATCCAACAGTTGCCTCTAGCATAACTGCTCCTCAAGATGGATTTTTCACACCTGTGAATTACCGTGGTGCGTTCGGAGGCAATCAAAATTGGATGAACAGCTGGACTTATGCGGCTTTCATTGATTCTGCTAATGGCTTGGTGCCTTGTCCAACCGATTTGAACGGTGATGGCATTACCAAAGTGGAGGACTTCTTGATCCTACTCGGACAATTTAACGCCTCTTGCGACTAAGAGCGTAGCCTAATTACATAACCCTTAAACATTTAGGAAACATGAAAAAATTTCTAATGGCCGCGCTTTGCTCAATTGCGAGCACCGTGGCACTAGCCCAAATCGACAGCGTTTATGTCGAGAAATTCTATGTAACCAATGCTGCAGATGCAGCAGGTAGCGTAGGTAACCTTCCTGTAGGATCTATCGCTTGGAGATTCTACATCGACCTTGCACCTGGACACGAGCTTCAGGCTGTTTATGGCAACTCAGCTCATGAGCTTCGCTTCCAAACAACCACAGGATTTTTTAACAATGAAGATCGTGGAGCAACCACAGCCAATGCCATTGGTGCTTCGTTTTTGGATGATAACACGGTGTATCTGGATTCTTACATATCCGTTGGTGCAGTTGGTGCTAACCGCCTTGGAATTCCCAAAATAGAAGACAACAACACCAACAACATTCTGTTCGCTCTATTGCAAAACAATGATCCTTCTGCGGGTTTACCTTTAACACAGCGTGATGGTGCTTCTGCAACAGCTGTAACTGTAGATGCGGTAACAGCGGTTAACATTGCTACCGAATTAGCCGTGTTTGATGCAACCAGCAACGCTGGCAACCTGTTCTCAACCACAAATGGATCCTGGGCAAATCTTAATGGCTCCGAAGGTCCGAACGCTACCAACAGGGTTTTGATCGCACAGATTACCACCAATGGAGTACTTACTTATTCAATCAATGTACAGGTTCGCAATACCACCACCTTGCAGGTGTTCAACTATGTTGCTTCCAGCCCAGGTTCAGGAGAATTGACCATTCCAGGTTTGACAGGCACTCTCAACCAACCTAACACATTACCTACAGTGAGCTTGACTTCTCCAACCAATGGTTCTTCCTTCTTCGTAGGTAACACCGTTTCCATTGCAGCTACAGCAGCTGACGCCGATGGTTCAGTAAGTCAAGTAGAGTTTTTGGTGGATGGCGCTGTTGTCAATACTGACAATACAGCTCCTTACTCCTACAACTGGACTGCCACCGCAGGCAACCATGTTATTACGGCTCGTGCTACGGATAACGCAGGCGGACAAACCACCTCTACTGGTGTTAACATTTCAGTGGGAGTTGTGGTACCTCCAACAGTGAGTATAACCTCACCAGCCAACGGTGCAACATTTGTGTTAAGCTCAACACCTGTAACTATTGCTGCTAATGCTGCCGATTCTGATGGTACGGTTTCCCAAGTGGAATTTTTTGTTGATGGAACCTCCGTGGGCGTAGATAACTCTTCGCCTTACAGCTTCAATTGGTCAGCGACAGTTGGTAACAAGACTCTTACCGCAGTTGCAACTGATAATAGCAACGCCACAACCACTTCCGCTCCTGTTAACATTTCGGTTTTCGACTCTTCTAGCGCTTATGCCATTGTTTCTGAAGTTGCCAATTGTGCAAGCAACACCTTCTGCCTGCCAATCCAAGCCATTATACCAGTAAACGATGTAATCGGCTATGATATCGTTGTTACTTTCGATAGCACAGAAGTTGTTCCAACGGGAGTTGTTACAATTGATAATGACTTGATCAACCCAGCTTACACCAGTGTAGCGTATTTGACTGGTACTTCTTCCATCAACATCTCTGTGTTCTTGAATGGATCGGCACCCGCTAACGCTGAATTCAATGGATCCGGTCGCTTATTGTGTGTAGAATTTGCCAAGACTTCAGGTTTTGATGCTGTTGATACCACTGCATTCACGGCAACACTCCAGGAAAGTTATTTCAGTGGTGTTCAACCCAAAGTCGTAAGTCCCGGCACTTATCGCACTACACAATCTTCCTTGTTCACCAGCTCGCTTCGTTTCTGGGCCGATAACAGCGCACTACCATACAACTCTTCAAATGTCAGCCAGTATTTGGTTACGAACATTTATGGTAATAACAATGCTTGTAACGCTCCTTCTGCATTGGCTGTTCAACCAAATCTCGCCGGGCAGTTCACGCACGACTTGAATAATGGTCAAAAACTGGATATCCGTCGCGACATCAGCAACACTACCAGCGTTCAGTCGGTTGTTAACGGATTTGATGCATTCTTGACCCGCCGCGTATTGATCAACGACCCTGCCTTCATACCTTCCGTTTACCAGATCATCGCCATGGATGTGAACACGGATGGTGTAATATCTGCGGGTGACCTTTCCCAGATCAATCAGCGTGCAGTTCTGGCTATCGGCGAATTCCGTCAGGATTGGAACTATACCACAGGTGGTGTTTCCAACGGACAAGCTTCGAAGGATTGGTTGTTCATTGACGGTACCACTTTGACTACCAACCCAGCTTATCAGATTTCGGCGAACTATCCTGCTGGAGATGGCGTTGGTTACAGCAAGAACAATGTTCCTAATGTATCTTTCTGTTCTTCCATTCCAACCCTATCAAATGGTGGTTGTACCGCTTTCGGATTAGAGACATATACTGGAATTCTCTTAGGCGATGCTAACGGAAACTATGCAACAGCTTCTGCAAGTGCTACCATCCGTAACGGGGCCAACCAAGTTGTTTTCGATGTAAAGAACGCCATCATCAACGGTAATTTGATCGATGTTCCTGTGTATGTTCGTTCCAACGAGGCTGTAAACGCCCTTGATTTCAGTATTAACTACAATAGCAATCGCATAACCTTCCATTCGGTTGTAAACAATGGGGGCAATATGGAATTGTTGGCTGAGAACTCAGACGCATTGCGCGTAACTTCTAACAGCCTGGAAAACTACAAGACAAATGCAGCAGTTTTGTATGTACGATTCTCTGGAACTTCAGTATCTTCAAACGACCTTGTTAACATGGAGGCGTATATCAACGGAGATCGTGTACAGGCAAATACAACCGGAGCATTCGGCAACGAAGAAATGACAGTAAGTGTATTCCCAAATCCAGCATCTGCCGTTATCAATATCCTTTCCTCTGAAGATGCCTCTTTTGAGTTGATGGATGTTCAAGGTAAGGTAGTTGCAAATGGTTCATTCATTGCAGCATATCAGAACCACGAGCTGAACACCGAAAATTTGGCAAATGGGATGTATGTCTTGAAAGTATTCAATACCGAATCTGTTAGCTTGAGTAAAGTATCTATTAAAAAATAAGTTTCTTTAATAAGTTGTGTGAATAAAGAGGAGGAGACAATGTCTTCTCCTCTTTTTTTAAGGTAGGGCGAAGGTTCCCATAACTTATTTTTCAAGAAAAGATAATAATGGCAACCCCTAGTAGATCCATTCAAGATGTTTCTTTACAAACAATTCCGAATTAAATGAAAAAGATAATCTTAATTCTTATCACCGCTTTCATTACATCCTCGGCGCAGTCCCAATCCATAGCACAGGGAGTGTTTACCATTGACCAATTCGACACGGTTTTTTTCGACCTCCAAGCGGCAGTCGTTGTTGGGAACAAAGTTGAATTCCCGGTTTACTTCCGGTCCGACGACCAAATTGTGGCATTGGATTTCAACTTTAAATACAACCAGATCAAGCTTGATTACGACACCATTTTCAAGATGGCTAATTATCTCGATGCCCTTGCGTTTTACAACTCAAATGATTCAACTGTAAGACTGACTTCTTTTACCAACACACTCTTTTACCCCAACGACAGTGTGCTTTTCAAGGTGAGGTTTGATATACTACAGCCTGGAGCACTTTGTTCCGGTGATCTGAATTCAGTAAATTCTCTTTTGAACGGAGATATCTGCACTTCCAAAAAAGTGGATTGCCCAACTTCTTTGATAGAGGAGTCGATTTTTAAAGAAGTCACTATAGGTCCAAATCCCTCTAATGGAGTGGTACATATACATGGGTTACCCAATGGTTCAAGGTATCGGTTAGCTGATTTGAAAGGCCGTATAGTAATGCCATGGACTTCGGCTGATACGGGATTGAATTCGGAAGTTGACATGAGTTTTCTTACTCCAGCATCTTATTTGTTGACATTAGAAAACAAAGACGGAAAGCAAGAAAGCGTTACCTTGATCCGGCTACCTTGAACGGCTATATCCATATTTAGATTACTACGGTTTCTTACTTTTGCAACCGATCTTTGCGGTCGTGTTAAACCATTTCATAATTGCTTAAAGGAATCTTTAAAGCCGTATGGTTTTTTATTTTGTTGTCGGTTGTAAAAACCTCAACGGCTCAACATTTTGTATCTTCAACAGATACGATAAAATTGGATCTGAATCAAAGTTTTTTTGACGGTAGCGATGTTGAGATTCCGATTTCAATTCAGTCAAGTTCCACCATTTATTCAATCGATTTGGCTCTCCGTTTCAATACGGCTCGTATCGTATTTGATAGCCTGACCAATGTTTTGAATGGATTGCAGTATTTATACTTTCTAAACCCCATTGATTCCATTTGGAGGATAACTTCGTATCATCCCAATGGGATACAACCGGGTAGTATTGCTTTCAATTTGAGATTTGCAACCACAAGCAATGAAGTATGCGCCTACGATTTTACGGATGCAGAAGCTTTTGTTAATGGGGACTCCTCGGCTTGTCAGATAACTGGGTGTATGAATAATCTATCTATTCAAAGCATAGATGCAGTTGACATTACAAAGGTTTTCCCTAATCCATTTATTAATCAATTGTTCATATCATCAGATTCGCCCGTATTAGTGCAGGTGTATGATACTCGAGGAAAATTAGTTTTTGAGGCAGTCAATCCTAAAACAATAGATACAGGATCTTGGCATACTGGCATGTATTATTTAAATGTTTTTGGCTATTCGAGTAAACAGGCATACAAATTGCTCAAGCTTTTACCTTAACCATTTCCTAAAATAATGATAGTGTTGGGTTAAACTGTTCGAGGTTTATTGTGGTGAATTAAACCATTAGAAACATGAAGAACATTTTTAAAAACTTGTTACTAACCGTATCATTATTTGCTGCAACTCCATCATTGGCACAAAATCCCATCGATTTGCGGTATGTAGGAAGATTTTACACAGGGTCATTCGACCAAGGAGCAACTGAAATCTGTGCATTTGATCCCGTTACGCAGCGCCTTTTTTCGGTCAATGGAAGCAATGGAAATATAGATATCATCAACCTTTCGGATCCTGCAATTCCATCATTGATTACCACCATCAGCTTGGTTGCTTATGGAGGCAAAGCCAACAGTATCGACTTTAAAAATGGAATACTTGCAGCAGCAGTAGAGGGACTGATCAAGACCGATAACGGTAAGGTGATATTTTTCGATGCATCCGGTAACTATCTGAACCAGGTTACAGTCGGGGCCTTACCGGACATGTTAACATTCACCCCAAATGGAAACAAGATTGTTGTAGCATGTGAGGGAGAACCCAACTCCGACTACTCCATTGATCCGGTTGGAGTGGTAGCCATTATTGATTCGGTACGGCAAGTGCCTTCCCTTAATCAATCACATGTCACCATATTGGATTTCGCCGCTTACAATACAACGGGTGTTCCCGGGGTGAGGTCCTTCGGCCCGAATGCCACTTTTGCACAAGATATGGAACCGGAATATGTAGCCATTTCGCGAAACAGCCAAAGAGCATGGATTACCCTGCAGGAAAATAATGCCATGGCGGAGGTGAATCTAACTACCAATCGCATTGTGCGTGTTTGGCCTCTTGGCTTCAAGGATCATAGTGTTTCCGGAAACGGAATGGATGTTTCAGATCGTTCTGGATCTGTCCAGATCAACACTTGGCCTGTTAAGGGAATGTACCAACCAGATGCTGCTGCCTCATACAATTATTTAGGCCAACCATTCATCGTTACCGCCAATGAAGGTGATGCACGGGATTACACAACTTTTGTAGAGGCAGTCCGGATGAATTCCATAATCCTTGATTCATTGACTTTTCCTAACAGGACCACTTTGAGGACGGATGCCCAACTAGGTCGCTTAAACATTTCGAAGTCGATGGGAGACACCGATGGCGATGGCGATTTTGACGAGTTGTATAGTTTCGGCGCCCGTTCGTTTTCCATTTGGAATGCAGCGGGACAATTGGTATTCGATAGTGGAGATATGATTGAGCAGTACACGGCATCCATGTACCCAACCCGCTTCAATGCATCTAACAGCAACAATACTTTTAAAAACCGCAGCGATGACAAGGGACCGGAACCCGAAGGCTTGACCTTGGCCAAGATACTTGGCCGCACATACCTGTTTCTAGGCTTGGAGCGTATTGGAGGTGTCATGACCTTCGATATCACCGACCCTTATGCGCCCGTTTTTGTAGATTACATCAACACCCGTGATTTCACTATCACTCCAGCAGCGGCATACCCTGCCGACTTGGGACCGGAGGGTCTGTTATTCATTCCTGCAGCAGATAGCCCCAATGGCCGTAACTTGCTTTTGGTTTCCAATGAAATCAGCGGATCAATAGCCATTTTTGAAACGGATTATGCTTGCGGTAACTTATTGGTCAGCGTATGTAACAACGGAGTCACCGAGTGCATCAATCAAAGTCAATTAAATAATTATTTGGCAAGTGGAGCCACCTTGGGGTCATGTACATCAACTGCAAGACTACAAGACGATATGGTAACTACCCTGTCCGTATCACCAAACCCTGCTGGTGATTATATCAATGTACGATTACTGAATGCAAATGGTGGATCTAGCAAATTAATGATAACCGATGTTACGGGACGAGTGGTTAACGAAATTCAGAATCTGGATTTTTCTGCAGACCAAAATCAGCGATTGAGTATATCGGAATTGAATTCAGGGTGGTACCATCTGGTACTGATTCAATCCGATGGAGTGATGCATAACACCCCAATCGTGGTATCTCGATAACCCCATCATCCTTAATAGTAAAGGCCGCAGGATCGTTTCCTGCGGCTTTTTGCTTTTGGATTTGGAAATAGCATGAAATTATCGTAATATTGCGATAAAATACCCCTTATGGGCACTACCAAAACCGAAGATTACTCTGAGCGGACCTTGCGAATGGCGGCATTGTTTCAAGCCTTGGCACATCCCGCAAGGGTAGCTATCCTCGAGCAATTGGCCAAATCCGAAAGCTGTCAATGCGGGGAGTTGGTGAGCGAGTTGCCTTTGGCGCAGTCAACGGTCTCGCAACACCTCAAAGCCATGGGAAACGCCGGTGTCATCACCGGTTCAATTGAAGGAACTGCCACTTGTTATTGCGTCGATCGAAAGGCCATCCGGCAATTGGTTGCTTTTCTCGATAAGGTTTCAGGACAATTGGAGCGCCAAGATCAAAAATGTTGTTAAACCATAAACCATGATACTTTCAGAATTCAAACATGCGTTGGCGCAAACCACGCATCCCGTCATCCTACATCTCGACGGCAATCCCATTCCTGCACATTATCACATCACGGAAGCAGGTCATAAATCCAAAACATTTGTGGACTGCGGAGGAACGCTCCGGAAAGAAGAACGAATCACTTTTCAGGTGTGGGTGGCACAGGATTTCGATCATCGACTTACCTCTGAAAAGCTGTTGACGATTATTGAAAGTTATGAATCGAATATACTGAAATCGGATTTAGAAATTGAATTTGAATATCAGGAATCCACCATTGGAATTTACGGACTCTCTTTTGATGGACGGTACTTCCATCTAAAGTCTTTGCAAACCGATTGTTTAGCGCCCGATCGTTGCGGCATCCCGGTAACGAAAACAAAAGTTGCCATGGCTGATTTGGGCGGTTCTAATGCTTGTTGTACTCCTGGAGGAAGCTGTTGCTGATGGTTATGAAACAGAGGCTCAAGTTTCTGGATAGATACCTTACACTATGGATTTTCCTGGCTATGGCGTTGGGTGTTATGCTTGGATTTTTGTTTCCGGGTATCAAAGACATCAGCGAAAGCGTGACTAGTGGCTCCACCAATATTCCACTGGCCGCAGGTCTGATTCTAATGATGTATCCGCCCTTGGCAAAGGTGGATTACTCGTTACTGCCGTCTGCTTTCCGCGACAGCAAAACCATGTGGCTATCCATAGTACTGAATTGGTTGGTTGGGCCGTTGTTGATGTTTGTTCTTGCGTTACTTTTTCTGCAAGACCATCCCGGTTATATGTCGGGTTTGATTTTGATTGGCATCGCTCGTTGTATCGCCATGGTAATTGTATGGAACGATCTGGCTGGTGGCAATCGCGAACAAGGCGCCATGTTGGTTGCCATGAATAGCATTTTCCAGATATTGACTTATAGCGCGTACGCCTGGTTTTTCTTGAAGGTGGTTCCGCCTTGGCTGGGGATGCAAGCCATCGATATCCAGGTTTCCGTTTCCGATATTGCCACTAGCGTTTTGATTTACCTGGGTATTCCGTTTGCGTTGGGTTATTTGTCGCGCCGGATCCTCATTTCCCGCAAAGGGATTGAATGGTATAACCGCGTGTTTGTGCCTGCCGTTTCACCCATCACGCTGTACGCACTTATGTTTACCATCGTATACATGTTCAGTCTTAAAGGCGACATGATTGTTGAATTACCGCGAGATGTGCTGATGATCGCTGTTCCGCTTTTGATCTATTTCGTCTTGATGTTTTTCATCTCATTCGCAATCGGTAAATGGAGTGGACTTTCTTATGATAAAAATACTGCGATTGCATTCACCGCAACTGGGAACAATTTTGAATTGGCCATTGCCGTATCCATCGCAGTTTTCGGCATTGCATCACCTCAAGCATTCACCGGGGTGATTGGTCCGTTGGTGGAAGTACCTGCATTAATTCTGTTGGTTCGAGCTGCATTGTGGATGAAAAACAAATGGTATATACCATGAAAAAGATTTTGATATTATGTACGGGCAATAGTTGTCGCAGCCAGATGGCAGAAGCCTACATCCGCCATTTTCATGGACATGAGGCCGAGGTTTTCAGTGCTGGTGTTGAAACGCACGGACTCAATGCAAGGGCCGTTCAGGTTTTGAAAGAGGACGGTATAGACATCTCGCATCACACATCGAACCATGTGGATGAATATGCCGATATACAATTTGATTTGGTGGTTACCGTTTGCGATCACGCCGCCAACCGCTGTCCTATTTTCCCCGGAGGAACGACTAAGATTCACCAACCCTTTTCGGACCCTGCGAAGCTCAAGGGCAATGATGCTGAAATTGTTCAAGGGTTCCGTGATGTTAGGGATGCCATCAAGCAGTGGGCGAAAGATTTGAAAATCTGAAATCGCGGCAGAAAATCAACGCATCAGTTGGCGGTCGTACGACATGCCACCGCTTCCTTTTATCAAAAGGAATAAGCCACAGAGCAGCATGGCAAAATCGGTACGACTGCGGTGAAGCATTTCCCAAAAACCCTCTTCAGCCAAGATCTCCGATTTGGTTGTAGCAAAAGCAACGATCATGATGATGATGATTGGTATTACGGCGAGGCGGGTGTAGATGCCAAGCAAAATCATGATGCCGCATACAATCTCAAAACCTCCCACCATGGGGCCAAGCAGTTCGGGCGAGGGAAGTCCGATTTTCTCGAAGCGTCCTGCACCGCGCAATTCTTCAAACAAAAACTTTTGGATGCCTTCCGATAGAAAAACCAATCCTACCACCAATCGAATGAGGATGGTGGTGCGTGACTGATCGGTAGTGGCGACTTCCCGTAAAAGCATGGTCAGCGAATAGACTGTTTGATGATTTTTTGAGAGATCGTTTTGCCATTGATGTTGGCAACCAGAAAATAAATACCATTAGACAAATCGAGGTCGGCCCATTCAAATTTATTGAATCCCGATTCGATAGAGGTTTCGGCCGAGTAGACGACTTTTCCTTCGTAAGAAATCAGACGAAGGGTGCAGGTGCTGTTGAAACTCGAGTTGATTCTGACGGTGAGGTTATTCGAAAAAGGGGACGGGTAAGCCGATACAGCAACTTGATCCAATCCTTCTTGCGATGTGGAGGGGTTGATGTTAGCAAACTTGTAGTTCAGGTTATTGAAATCAATGTAGTTGATCCAATCCGGGTTGTCGATAAGTGGATTGCGGTTTCCCTGGATGCTTTGGATATAATCGTTTCGTGCAATTTCTTCCGCATCGGGTGGGTCTTGGGTATGCCATTGAATCAGCAATTGCACATCTTGAGGATCTTCATTCAAGGAGGGAAGAATTACATTGTTCAGTCGGTTGAATGTCCAATCAAGTCCGTTCACGCCGTTATAACGCAACGACATGTAGAGGAGCGCACGCGCTGCATTTCCTTTGTGTGATTCGCGAGGCTCATAAACGGTATTTCCATTAGCATCTGTTCCATAGGAGCCGAGCTGGTAGGATGATGTTACATTGACCACTTCCCCCAGCGGGTGATTGCTGCGAACACCGTTGGCGTTATTTTGGTTTACAACAAATAAGTGGTGTTGATCGGCATATTCCTGCGTAGTAGTGCTTGATGAGCTTGGCATCCAACTGTGGCACCAGGTGTGTTCGCGACTGAAGATGGTTGTAGGCGTCCATGCAAATGGAGGGGTATACATGGCTCGCTCCCCTGTGTATACACAGGTTGCGATTTTCTTTCCACCAATGGTATCACTGAAAGCGAAGTTAGCCACCATGGTTTCGTCGAACTGAGCGTAGTCTACGATGGTGTAGGGGCTTCTGATACGATTTTGCAAATCGGAAACGAAAGAGGTTGCCGATGTGTTAATGCCCGAGTAATAATTTCCAACGCCGGTGGATGGTGTGGAAACAGTTCCGACAAGCGGCGAAGATTGTTTGTAGTCTCTAGAGGCTCCTGTTCCGTTGTATGCGAACACAGCATATTGATAATTGTTGGAGGCTATTACTCTCCCTTTTTGGTTGAAGAATGTGGCACTTCCCATGTAAGCAACTTTGGCATTTCCCAGTTGATCTCCGATCGAGTAGGTGACTCCGTCAACCGGAGTGGCGTTCACGCTTGAATTGTCATCGGCACGCAATACCAGGTATCCGTCGCATGCGGGCGATGCAGCAGACCAGTTTACATTGAACGACCAAGTAAGAACCGATGATGCGTTGAAGTTCGTTGGTTGGTTGGCTGGTTCTCCAGTATTACCGGATGATGTGATGCTGAAGGTGATATTCGGGAAGGAAGAATATCTGTTGTTGCTTCGAGTCCACTTGGTGGTTGTGCCGATTTGTGTGAGGATAAAATCTTTGGTACCTGAAGTGGACGAGGCGTTGTAGTATCCGTTGTCTACTTCAGAGGAGAAGTCGCGGGCTGTTTTGCCGTTTTGCAGTGTGGCGGGAAGCCGGGAAGTGGTCAAACTGGTGGAGCCGGTTACCCATGCACGGCTGCTGAAACCGTAAATGAAGGTAGGGTTGGATGATGGTCCTTGATAAATGAAAATTTGGTCTCCGGAGGTGGATAGATCCCATGTGCCAGTGGATGTGATGCCTGGAGAGGAGGAGGTGAGCGCAATTCTTGTACCCGTGTTTATGCTAGTGGGAAAGTTGTAGGTCCATGTTCCTTCGACATTAGACAGTGCACTACCCGACCAACCATTGTCGGTGATGGATATGATGGTGCCTTGCGGAATGGCTGTAAGAGCCACCAATACAATCTGGTCGGCGTTATCGTTGTTATGAGCGATTACGGCGAGGTCGCCTGGGGCGAGGGTGCTTTGCGCGGATGAAACGAAGGGTAACATCAGCGCCAGCCAAAGGGCTAAACGGTTCATATTGCAGCAAGTTCAAAGGCTGGCGGGGTTTGCAAGGGCGCCAGCGCATTGGTTATCAAGGTGCAAGGTACGGAAAAAAGGGCACGGATTCAATAGGCCATTAAGCGATTGGGTCTTCCGATTGGATTCAGGCCATTGGATTTGCTTTCCATTCCACTGCACGGGATGGAGCAATCCACACAAACAGCTGAATATCAACGCCAATCCAAATACACAAACCCCTTGAGTTTAAAAATCCAATGCATTATCTTTGCAGTCCTTTTCCATTACTTGGGAAAGTCGCTCTTCTATCATATCCCACACGTGCTTTAGTCCGCCGCAGGCGGATGGCTCAAGCGAAAAGGATGCCCTTCTCCATGTCTAGAATATAGAGAAGGTTATTCCTCCTTAGCTCAGCTGGTTAGAGCACATGACTGTTAATCATGGGGTCCTTGGTTCGAGCCCAAGAGGGGGAGCTTTAGGGCGGTGCAATCACCGCCCTTTTTTTATGTTTTTTCGAATGTTTTGGGTTTACATACTTTATTCGAACACACTTGATCGGTATTATGTT
>JBKCHO010000057.1:0-44591 GCA_046302815.1 Bacteroidota bacterium
AGTTGGGGTCCACCCATACCGAGCCAAACGGCAGCGGAAGGATGATCCGCACGTGGGTGAACGATGTGGTGAAAAAACACCTCGACAACTTCCTCCACAAAAATCCAGCAACGGCAGATGCCCTCTTGGCCCGTATCCGTCAAAGCGAGCGCGAACGGAAAGACATTGCCGGCATCAAAAAACTGGCCACCGAAAGGGCTAAAAAAGCCAACTGGCACACCAAGAAACTGCGCGACTGTAGGATTCATCTTGATTCGAAGCATCCCGATAGAATCCTGAGTACGCTGTTTATCACCGAGGGTGATTCAGCCAGTGGATCGATTACGGTTGCCCGTGATGTATCGTTGCAAGCCGTTTTTTCTTTGAAAGGAAAGCCTCTCAACTGTTTTGGTCTGACAAAGAAAATCGTTTATGAGAATGAAGAGTTCAATCTTCTTCAAAACGCATTGAACATCGAAGAAGGAGTGGAGGGGCTCCGCTATAACCGTATTGTAATTGCAACTGATGCCGATGTGGATGGTATGCACATCCGATTGCTGTTGTTGACATTCTTCCTTCAGTTCTTTCCGGATGTTGTTCGAAATGGACATCTGTATATCTTGCAAACCCCGCTGTTCAGGGTACGCAATAAAAAGGAAACCATCTACTGTTACTCCGAACAAGAACGCCTTCAGGCCATTGAGAAGTTGAAGCCCAAGCCGGAAATCACTCGATTCAAGGGTTTGGGAGAGATTTCACCTGATGAATTCAAGGCTTTCATAGGTAAGAAAATGAGAATCGAACAGGTGGAATTGCAGGGTGAAACGGCACTCCACTCCTTACTTGATTATTATATGGGAAAGAATACTCCCGATCGTCAGGAGTTCATCATCAAAAATCTCCGCTTGGAAGAGGAACTCATCATTGATCCAGCTACGGTGCAAGACGAACCCAGTCAAGAGGAGTCGGTAGAAGCCAATTGATTTTTCCATTTCATTTGAACCAATACAATGACTGATAATAATAAACCCACAGGTGAACACAAGGAGCACGGAGGAGACAATACCGCCATTGGTGGCATGTACAAGAACTGGTTCCTTGACTATGCTTCCTATGTAATTTTGGAGCGTGCTGTTCCTTACATTGAGGACGGTCTCAAACCAGTACAGCGTAGAATCCTTCATTCGATGTACGAAATGGAGGACGGTCGCTACAATAAGGTGGCCAATATCATCGGCAATACGATGAAATATCACCCTCACGGGGATGCATCAATCGGGGATGCCTTGGTGCAAATCGGACAGCGTGATTTATTAATCGACACCCAAGGGAATTGGGGTAACATACATACAGGCGATAGCGCGGCAGCTCCCCGATATATTGAAGCCAGGTTGTCGAAGTTCGCCAGGGATGTTGTTTTCAACCCAAAGACTACCGTTTGGCAATTATCCTATGATGGTCGTAACAACGAGCCGGTAACCTTGCCGGTCAAATTCCCTTTGCTACTATCCATGGGAGTAGAGGGAATCGCTGTAGGATTGGCAAGTAAGATTCTTCCTCACAATTTCTGTGAATTGATTCAGGCCTCAATCGATTGCATTCGAGGCAAAAAAGTGGATTTGGTTCCTGATTTTCCGAGTGGAGGAATAGCCGATTTCAGCAAATACAACGAAGGTCTCCGTGGAGGTAGAATTCGCGTGAGGGCGATGATCGAAAAAAAGGATAAGAAAACCCTTGTCATTCGACAGATTCCTTTCGGCACTACCACCACATCTGTCATCGAATCCATATTAGCAGCAGTTGACAAAGGAAAAATAAAAATCAAGAAAGTCGAGGACAATACTTCTGCCAATGTTGAAATCGTGATTCATCTACATCCCGAGGCATCTCAGGATTCAGACAAGGCCATTGAAGCTTTGTATGCGTTTTCGGCCTGCGAGGTTTCTATTTCTCCGAACTCCTGCATCATCGAGGAGGGGCGCCCACGCTTTGTTAGCGTTAACGAAATTTTGGAAATCTCCACCAGGAACACAGTTGATTTGCTCCGATTGGAATTGGAAATAGCGAAGAAAGAGAAGGAGGATGAGTGGCACTATTGTTCGTTGGAGAAGATTTTCATTGAGAAAAGGATTTACAGATCGTTGGAGGAGTGTGAGACTTGGGAGCAAATCATTGAAACCATTTCTGCCGGACTCAAACCTTATCTCAAAAAATTGAAGCGTCCGGTGACCTATGATGATATGGCTGGTTTAACCGAACTGAAAATCAAAAGAATTTCCAAGTTTGACAGCAAGAAGGCTGAAGAAAAAATTGCTGGAATCGAGGCGGAATTGGATCGCATAAACGGTGATTTGGCGAACCTCAAAAATTACGCGGTCGCTTATTTTAAAGATCTTCTGAAAAAATATGGCAAAGGCCGAGAGCGTCGCACTGAGATTTCCTCTTTTGAAGCCATTGTAGCATCCAAGGTTATTGCCAATAATCAGAAGCTTTATGTGAACCGTGCGGATGGCTTTGCCGGATATGGCATGCGTAGGGACGAGTTTGTTTGCGATTGCTCTGACATGGACGATATACTGGCGCTGACTGGTGAAGGGAAGTTCACTGTAGTCAAGATCGACGAAAAATCCTACATGGGAAAGGATATCCGACACATAGCCATCTTTGAAAAGAATGATGACCGGACCGTTTACAATATGATTTATCAGGATGGTCCTCGTGGAGACATTATGGTGAAGCGTTTCACCATCTCCGGAGTCACTCGGGAAAAGGTGTATGAACTCACCAAGGGTACTGATGGGTCCAAGGTGTTATATTTGGGAGTAACCAGTGTCGACAAGGCCCCTGTTGTACAAATTCAACTTAGGCCCAGACCCAAATTGAAAAATTTGAACATCGATGTGAATTTTGCCGAAGTGCTGATCAAGAATCGTTCTGCAGTTGGGAACATTGTTACCAAATTCGGAGTGGCCAAACTTCGTGTTTTGGACCCAGGAAGTCCACCCAATGCGTCCAGCCCTAATGCCACATCCGTAGAATCGGCTCCGTCGCCTGCAAGCGGCGGCGCATCAAAGCTGGACAAAAAAGGAAAGGATCCTAAATCCCAAATAAAGCTTGAGTTCTGATCGGGACGCCATATCCCGTAGGTCACATGCACGAATTCGTGTGCTGCAGGAAATCCTGAACGCATACGATGGAACCGTTCCATTCCACCGTTATCTCGCAGCTTTTTTCCGACGAAATCACGCGTTCGGTTCCAAGGATCGAAAAATCTACAGGAAATGGAGTTACGCATGGTTCAGACTAGGTCGATCTCTAAGTGAACTTTCTTTCCAGGAAAGAATTTTTTGGGCATTTTTCCTTGTAAATGGTTTGGATGATGAATTGTCAAACGACCTCGCTCAATCTATCGATGGACTTGATTTCACAGAACTCAACTTATCTGATAGGATAGATTTTGTGCAAAAGAAGTTTGGTGAAGATGCGTTGAATGCCGTTTTTCCATTTCATACCAGGTTGTCTGGAAAGTTAGACTCAGACAATATTCGAAACGCGCTTTTGAGACAGCCCGATGTTTTCATTCGCATGGCTGTTGGGAAAACAGATGCTGTAAAAAAGGAGTTTTCTTCTTTAGGTCTACCTGTTACAGCAACTGATTTGGAGTTTTGTTTTTCAGTTCCCCAGCAGGTCGATTTATTGAAAACCGAATCGTATGTCAATGGTTTTTTTGAGATTCAAGATTATGCATCCCAAAAGGTTTGCGAGTATTTTTCCGTTGAACCATACTCCATTTGGTGGGATGCCTGCTGTGGGTCTGGAGGAAAAACCATGCTGCTCGCTGATCGATACTCACAATCTTCCTTTGTTTGTTCAGACATTCGAAGTTCAATTATTGAAAATCTAAAAGAAAGGGTTGGCCGGTCTGGATTATCAAATATATCCTACACCGTTTTGGATGCTTCGCTTGCTCATCCTGTTGATTTTAAGTTTCAAGGAGTGTTAGTGGATGCTCCTTGTTCTGGTTCTGGTACTTGGAGACGCAATCCCGAAAATCTATCGTTTTTCAATGAAAATCGAATCCCTGATTTTACAGAAAGGCAGTTAACCATCCTGAACCAAGTCAAAAATGCCGTTGCTTCCAAAGGGTGGTTGGTTTACATGACATGTTCGTTATTCTATGATGAGAATGAAAAGCTCGTTGATTTGTTTTTGAAACAAAATGATTATGAATTATTTAGCATGAACTTGATAGATGCACAAGAAAACAATTCAGACACCTTGTTCGTTGCTGTTATGAGAAGTAAAATTTAATCTTGTAATACTGTTAAACCGAACAACCTTTACGGGGTCGTATGTGTTTAAACTACCTTACTGACAAGGAGCCTATCAAATCCCTAACTTTGGGACAAACTCAATTAACAAATCACTCAATTCATCATGATGAAAAAGCGCTTACCCATTCTGCTGTTTTTCCAATTTTTATTAATGACTCATTTCAGTTTTGGCCAAAACTACAACATGACACTTCGTTCCACCATTTCGTATGGTGTTTCATTATCCAACATCGGAGGTTATGTGGATGGTCAAGGCAATGAATATGCATTGGTGGGCTACTATGAGGGTTTGTCTATCGTAAATGTTACAGATCCCGATAATCCTTTCATTGCTTTTACTGTGAACGGACCTCAATCTGACTGGCGTGAAGTGAAAACATGGAGTACCTATGCCTATGTCACTACTGAGGGTGGTAGTTCCGGTTTGCAAATTGTAGACTTATCCAACCTTCCCAATTCCATCAACTCCAAATATTGGAAAGGTTCGGGAGCTATCAACAACCAAATGGAAACCATACACGCACTTCACATTGATGAAGGCTATGTTTATCTATTCGGTTCAAACCTTTTCAATGGCGAGGCCATTATTGCAGATCTGGCTGATCCATGGAATCCGGTTTATGTGGGACGCACGCCATCGCCCGATGAATATATCCACGATGGATATGTACGAAACGATACACTTTGGGCCGGGCATATTTATGGTGGATATTTTGCCGTTTATGATGTCTCCAACAAAGCCAATCCAATTAAATTGGCCCAGCAAACAACTCCAAACAATTTCACCCACAACACCTGGTTGAATGATGCCGGCACCGTTTTGTTCACCACAGATGAGACCAATGATTCATACCTGGCTGCATATGACATCACCGACTTGGGAAACATTACAGAATTGGATCGCTTTCAAGTTACCCCCGGATCCCAATCCATTGTGCACAACACTCATATTTTAAACGATTTTGCCGTTACATCTTGGTATAAGGATGGTGTTTCTATTACCGATGTGTCTCGCCCAGGCAATATCATACCTGTTGGTCAATACGACACCTATCCCCAAGGCACAGGTGGTGGTTTCAGCGGCTGTTGGGGTGTTTATCCTTTTCTGCCAAGCGGAACCATCGTTGCATCCGATATCGACAATGGACTTTATGTTTTAACCCCTAACTATGTGCGTGGTTGTTACCTGGAGGGTGTTGTTGTTGATAGCTCCACCGGAACCCCATTGAATAATGCAACAGTGCAGGTTCTATCTACTACCATGAACGAGATTACCGGTATTGATGGCGTGTTCAAAACAGGAACTGTTACGCCTGGAACTGTTACCGTTCAGGTGTCACGCAGTGGATATATCACTAAGACCATCACCAATGTGAGTTTGGTCAATGGACAGTTGACCAACTTGCTGGTGGAATTGGTTCCTTTCAACACCTTCGTTGCCTCTGGTCAAGTTGTGAATGCTGTAACTGGGCAACCTGTCGCAGGTGCAATTGTTAATATAGTCGGACCTTCATCTAATGATGTTGTAACCGCTGACGCAAATGGCGAGTTCTCAATTCCTGCATTCGCGCCCGATAATTACATTGTGGACGCCGGAGCTTGGGGTTATGAAACTTATTGCGCGAATAATGTCGCTCTGAATACTTCAACCGTTCCATTGACCATAAGCCTACAGCCTGCCATTTATGACGATTTCACCTTCGATTTGGGCTGGACTGTTTCTGGCTCTTCAGGTAATCCCTGGGAGCGTGGCGAGCCTGTAGGAACAAACCTTTTTGGTGCACAGTCAAATCCCGATGTGGATGTTAATGGCGATTGCCGTGATAAGGCTTATGTAACCGATAATGGTGGTGGACAGGCTGGAAGTAATGATGTGGACGGTGGCAATGCTGTTTTGACTTCACCTGTTTTTGATGCAACACAGTTTCTTAATCCTTATGTGAATTATTACAGATGGTTCTTTAATGCTGGTGGTCAAGGAAACCCCAATGATACATTGACGGTTAAGTTGTCCAATGGAACCACCACTGCCACACTCGAAACAGTATTGAATAATACTAATGGAAACGGCACTTGGATTTCAAAAAGCTATCAGATTGCTGCTTTTATTACACCAACAAACAACATGAGATTCATCATTGAAACCGCTGATTATCCTACAGCCGGCGGACATATAGTTGAAGGTGGTTTGGATGCATTCGAGGTGGTGGAAGGTCCTGCTTCGTTGAATGAATCTACCATCGCTGCCCCTGTGGTATTCCCCAATCCTTCTGTTGGAGAATTTACTGTTCAGATTCCATCCGTTATTTCGAATGGAGAACTTGTAGTAACCGACATAGCAGGAAGGGTAGTGGAAAAGCAATTGATCAAATCAGGTCAGTCGCAAATGCAGTTCGGAACTGGATTGTCTCAGGGAACTTATCTGGTATACTTCTCAAGCCAACTTCAAAATTCAGCTGCTGTAAAGATTTCCAAAATCAAGTAACGGTTATTTCCTATACATTGAAACGGAAATGCATGACATCTCCGTCTTCAACGATATATTCCTTGCCCTCGATGGATAGCTTACCAGCCTCTTTGCATGCGTGCTCGGAGCCATACTTAACATAGTCGGCGTAATGGATTACTTCGGCTCGAATGAATCCTTTCTCAAAATCCGTGTGAATGACTCCTGCCGCTTGGGGCGCTGTCATGCCTTGATTGATAGTCCACGCCCTAACTTCTTTTTCGCCAGCCGTAAAGTATGTAGATAGGCTTAATAAACGATAAGCGGCTTTAATCAGCTTGCTCACTCCGGATTCGGTCAAACCAAGATCATCCAAAAACACTTTTCGGTCTTCATAGCTTTCCATTTGCGCTATGTCGGCTTCAATGGCTGCGGCAATTACGAGTACTTCCGCCTGTTCATCCTTCACTGCTTCCCTCACCATTTCAACATACTTATTTCCGCTAACAACCGAGCCCTCGTCCACATTGCATACATACATGACTGGTTTTTCCGTCAACAGGTATATGTCGGCGATGTGTTGACGGTCCTCGGGTTGTACTGGTGCAGAGCGGGCCGACTTACCCTGTTCCAAATGCTTTTTATAAATCGACAATACATCAAAAGCCTTTTTGGCCTCCTTGTCGGTTCCAACCCTAGCCGCTTTTTCAACTTTTTGTATTTTTTTGTCAACGGCCTCCAAATCTTTTAGCTGCAATTCAAGGTCGATGGTTTCTTTGTCCCTTACCGGATTAACACTACCATCCACATGCACTACATTAGGATCTTCAAAACAGCGCAACACATGGAGAATAGCATCGGTCTCCCGAATATTGGCTAGGAATTGGTTGCCCAACCCTTCGCCCTTGCTGGCTCCCTTGACCAGACCTGCAATGTCTACAATTTCAACTGTTGTGGGCACCACTCGTTGCGGTTTAACCAACTTTTCAAGTGTTTCAAGTCGTTCGTCTGGGACGGTTATTACCCCAACATTCGGTTCGATGGTGCAAAATGGGAAATTAGCCGCTACGGCCTTGGCATTAGAAAGGCAATTGAAAAGAGTCGATTTCCCTACATTGGGAAGTCCTACGATACCGCATTTGAGACCCATAAGTTCGTTTTTTGAAAGTTGTGTTTTTTCGGTGGCAAACCGATTGGTTGATTACAGGAGTGCGAAATTAGCCATTTCACCAATCATCCCAATCCATAAACTCGTCCAATTCTCTTCTCTCCTTTTTGGTAGGTCTCCCCAGCCCCGGTTCTCTCCAAGCTGCTCGTTGAGCCGCCATGGCCCGCATGGCATCCAAAGTTTCATTCGGTGTGATTTCCTGGCAATATGCAGGAACCTTGGCAGCAGATTGTCTGTTTTTTACAACGGCAATAACCTTGAACTGCCTTTCAAAGGCTCCGAATCGAACCGAAAAAAGCTCTCCTGCATGGATGTTTCTCGATGGCTTAACGGCAACCCCTTTGATTTTTACTTTTTCCAATTCGCACGCCTCTGATGCCAATCCACGGGTCTTGAATATGCGTACAGCCCACAAAAACTTATCGATTCTTGCGGTTTCACTCATGTTTTCTTGACTTTTGAATGGCCGCTATCCGGCTGCACCACCTCAAGGGAAGCCAAATCACAAATCGTCTTGAATTGTCCGAATATAACCCAGGCTTTCTCGTCGTCAATTTGTTCCAAAGTGCCTACAGATACTCCGTTTTCAAGCCTGACTTTCATTCCTGGCTGTAGCTTACTTTTTAGCAATTGGATTTTTTCATTTCGGATGCGTGCAATTTCAGCCGGATTCTCTTTCTTTTTAGGCTTGGCCAGTAGTTTTGAATATTTATCGATAATTGGCTTTTTGTCTTTGGCCTTTTTCCATTCCTTCAGGAAAGACCTATAACGATCCTCATACTCCCTTGTTATTCGCTCCTCGGTCTTTTTAAGCCTATCCTCCCTGATTTTATAATTGCGCTCTAGGTCTGATTTTAGCTTTTCGTAATTTGAAGTGAGTTCGTTCAGACTCCTATCTTTTTTTGCTGCTGCATCCAAGCGGGCATTTAACAGCTCACGATCATTCTCCAGCTCAGTCAGGAGTTTCTCTAGCCGTAAACTTTTACCCGACACCTTTCGTCTGGCATTTAAAATGACATTCTTCGGTAATCCACTGCGCTCGGCCACCAGGAATGTATATGAGCTGCCAGGCTTCCCTACCATCAGTCGATATAAAGGTTGTAACCTCTTCAAGTCAAACTCCATCGATCCGTTCAGAATCCCTGGAGTCTTGTCGGCCATGACTTTCAAATTAAGATAGTGGGTGGTGATGATTCCTCTTGCTTTTCGAAGATTCAACTCCTCCAACACTGCTTCTGCCAAGGCTCCTCCCAGATTAGGATCGGTTCCAGTACCGAATTCGTCAATTAGAAAAAGACTCTTTTCATCAACATGATCCAAAAACTCCTTCATGTGTTTCAGCCTGGAGCTATAGGTACTCAATTCATATTCGATGGATTGGCTGTCGCCGATATCCACGAAAATGTCACCGAATATTCCGAATACCGATGATTCATGCGCAGTTACGGGTATTCCGGATTGGATCATCATTTGGAGCAGCCCACTTGTTTTCATACAAACGGTTTTCCCGCCAGCGTTCGGTCCGCTGATTACCAAAATACGGTTTTCGTCGGTAAGCTCTAAGTCGAACGGAACGGTCTCTTTCTTTTGCCTTTTATTTTGGATCAAAAGCAAGGGATGCATGGCTCGTCGAAGCTTAATGCAAGGCACATTTCTTATCGATGGTACAGACGCTCCAATGGATGTTGAAAAGATGGCTTTGGCTCTATTGTAATCTATGGCCCCAAGTTGGTCTCTGTAAGTATTGAATAGATGCACATTTTTACGCATCTGGTCTGTCAGTTGCTTAAGTATTCTCCGAATCTCTTTCTGTTCCTCATATTCCAAAGTGGCAACGGTATTGTTGATGCCAACTGCTTCCTCTGGTTCCAAAAAGGCTGTTTTTCCCGTGGCAGAGGTGTCATGAATGATACCCGGCAGCGATCTTTTTTGTTCTGCCATGATGGCCACAACTCGTCGTCCGTTTCTACTGCTTTCCTCCGATTCGGTAAGCCATCCCTGCTTACGGTATTTGGAAATGATGCTACCATAAATACGGTCCGCATCCATTCTGGACCTTTGTAAGCTTCTTCGAATACGAGCTAACTCGGGAGAGGCGGAGGAGCGTACCTTGCCATGTTCGTCCAACACTTCGTTTATCAAATTCAGGATGGAAGGCTCGTAAGCATAGCCTTCGAATATGAATTCTAGCGCGGGGAAAACATTTTTTCTGTTTTTGAAAAATGAATAGATGTCCCGAATGACCTCCATAAACCTGACTAACTCTATGAATTGAAGTTCGGAAAGGGTGCTGCCTTCAATTCGCAAAAGCGCGTTGGTCTTGGAAATATCAGGGTAAGTTGTGGCTGGAAAGGGAAGGCCAGAAGACACAATCTCTTGCATTTGAGCCGTACGATCCAACAACATCCTAATCAGTTCGATATCAGAAAAGGGTGCTGTTTGGTCCACATGTTCCTTGCCCATCGTCGACAGGCAATGCAATCGAACCTCGGAAAGCACCTGCTGGTACTCTGTAGATAATAAGGATGTGGGCGGAAAGACCTTCAACCGACTGTTTTTTGCAAAGGTAGGTAGCATTTGCAAAGCCATCCAATCAACAGATGTTCATAATTACTTATTGGGGCTGAGGGGTATTTTACCGAAGTTTACATTTGACACCTCTACAAACATAATTTATGGAAATCGTTGAATTAAAGAATGTTGCAACCCAGGTTCGAAGGGATATTCTTCGGATGGTTCATGCCGTACAATCTGGACATCCAGGTGGATCCCTAGGCTGCACCGACTTTTTTGTTGCATTGTATGGAAATGTCATGAATTACACCAAGGGTAATTTCAACATGGAGGGCAAAGGCGAAGATGTTTTTTATCTTTCCAATGGTCACATTTCCCCTGTTTGGTATAGCACTTTGGCTAGAATCGCTGGCTATTTTCCTGTTTCAGAACTTGGAACCTTTCGTAAACTCAACACCCGACTTCAAGGTCATCCTGCGACACATGAAAAGCTTCCAGGAGTCAGGGTGGCCAGTGGTTCGTTAGGACAAGGTCTATCGGTCGCCATTGGTCATGCATTGGCTAAAAAAGGGGATGGGGACCTTGGGATTGTTTATAGTTTGCATGGTGATGGCGAACTTCAAGAAGGTCAAATTTGGGAGGCAGCCATGTTTGCCTCCGCACACAAAGTAGATAACATTATTTCCACAGTGGATGTGAATGGTCAACAGATAGATGGCGCAACCGACAAGGTTTTGCCAATGGGCGATCTGAGAGCCAAATTCGAGTCTTTCGGCTGGAAAGTCATGGAAATGGATGGAGGGGATATGGGCAATGTGATATCAGTACTATCCGATGCCAAGAAGCAGGTCGGCAAAGGTTACCCTGTAATGATACTCATGCGCACTGAGATGGGCAATGGTGTTGACTTTATGATGGGAACACACAAATGGCATGGGGTTGCTCCGAATGATGAGCAGCTCGAAAAGGCACTATCGCAACTTCCACAGACTATAGGCGACTATTGAGCGTTTTAATAATGATGAAAGGAATGTTGAATAGGTTTTGGTTGTGGATGGCTTTGCTGCCTTTGATTCCGACCGCGGCTAACGGTCAAAACAACCCGTTACAACAACCGCAGCCTATGACCCGCATCCTTTTTCTTTTCGATGCATCCCAGAGCATGTACGGAAAATGGGAGTCGGATACCAAATTCGAGGTAGCTAAAAAACTCCTCTCACATATCACCGACAGTCTACAAAAAATCCCCAATGTTGAAACTGCATTGCATGTTTATGGGCACACCAAAAAGTTTCCACCCCAAGATTGTGACGACAACAAGTTGGAGGTTCCATTTGCAAAAACAAATGCACGCAAAATCCGTGAAAAGCTAGAATCCATACGCCCGAGCGGTACCACGCCAATAGCCAGATCATTGGAGGCCTGCGGCAAGGATTTTCCAGATTTGAATGGACGCAATATCATCATCTTAATAACAGATGGGATTGAGGAGTGCGACGGTGACCCTTGTGCCGTCTCGAGAGAGTTGCAGAAGAAGGGGATCTTCCTCAAGCCCTTTGTCATCGGGCTGAACCTATCCACTGAGTTGCAGAAGCAATTTGAATGTGTGGGTACCTTTTTCGATGCATCAACCGAGTCCACATTCAATACCATCATGAATGTGGTAATCACCCAGGCATTGAACAACACAACTTTGCAGGTGAATCTGCTTGATGATAATAAACTCGCTTCAGAGACAAATGTGAGTATGACTTTTTATGATTCTTTCAGTGGAGCCATACGATACAATTTTGTGCATACCATGCATCCGACAGGTGTTCCTGACACTTTGATCGTGGATCCGCTCAGCAAATACAGAATCGTTGTTCATACAGTCCCGCCTGCTGTTATCGACAGTGTGGTTCTGGTACCAGGAAAACATACGCATGTTGGAGTTCATGCAGGACAAGGTGATTTGCAATTGAAATACGACGGCTTGACCGACTATCGAAACCTTAAGTGTATTGTTCGTAAGAAAGGGGAAATGGCCACTTTGAATGTGCAGGATTTCAATGCCAGCCAACGCTACCGTACCGGTAGATACGACTTGGAAATTCTGACACTGCCACGACTTTATATTCCTGATGTGGATATTTCCCAAAGTAAAACCACGACCATTCAGATTCCAAATCCCGGCATCGCCAATATCGCATCAACAGGAACCGGATTCGGTGCTGTTTTTGTTGAACAGGAGGATCAACTCAAATGGGTGGTCGACTTGGATCCGGATAAGTCTAGACAAAGTTTCTTTTTGTTACCCGGAAAGTATAGGGTCATATTCAGGGCCAAAAACGCACGCGATTCCAAATACACGGTAGAACGGACATTCAGAATTACCTCTGGCGTATCTACTAGCATAAATTTGAACTAACCACACCAGCTTTTACCACAATAAACATATGAGGAAATCATACAACTACACTGAAAAAAAAGATACAAGATCCGGTTTTGGAGCCGGATTATTGGAACTCGGCCGATCTAATCCGCAGGTGGTCGCGCTTTGTGCCGACCTTACTGGATCTTTGAAAATGGATGCCTTTCAGAAAGAGTTTCCAAATCGTTTCTACCAAACCGGAATTGCTGAGGCCAACATGATCGGCATAGCAGCAGGATTAGCTACCGGAGGTAAAATTCCATTCACCGGTACATTCGCCAATTTCTCTACCGGTAGGGTATATGATCAAATCAGGCAATCTGTAGCCTATTCGGATAAGAATGTTAAAATCTGCGCTTCGCATGCAGGATTGACTCTTGGTGAAGATGGCGCCACCCACCAAATTTTGGAGGACATCGGTATGATGCGAATGTTGCCTAACATGACTGTTATTTGTCCTGCCGATTATAATCAAACCCGACAAGCCACATTGGCCATAGCCCAACACCATGGTCCTGTTTATTTGAGGTTTGGAAGACCATCTTGGCCGGTTTTCATACCCGAATCCATGCCTTTTGAAATTGGAAAGGCACAGGTACTTCAGGAAGGTGGTGATGTTACTATTATAGCAACAGGCCACCTGGTCTGGAAGGCACTTCAAGCGTCGGATATGCTCTTTGAAAAGGGAATCCATGCCACAGTCATCAATATGCATACCATTAAACCTTTGGATGCGGAAACGGTCATACGCTCCGCATCCACTACCGGATGTGTGGTAACTGCAGAGGAGCACCAATGCAGCGGAGGACTAGGCGAAGCCATTGCTCAACTTTTGGCGGCTCATCATCCTGTACCAATCGAATGGGTTGCTGTAAACGACACCTTCGGGGAGAGCGGTACTCCAGAGCAACTCTTGGTGAAATATGGTTTGGATGCGCCAGACATCTTGAATAAAGCCTTAAAGGTCATTGAGCGAAAAAAAGGAAAGTAAAGTCATTAATTTGGCTCCGGATTGGACTTCTTTGTCCGATGCGGAGTTGATCGCTTTTTTCAAAGAATCATCTAGCTCAGACCGAGCCTTTCGTGAGGTTCTGGCTCGATATCAGAAAAGGGTTTATTTTCATGTTCGTAGGATTGTCATTGACCATGATGATGCGAGTGATGTGTTGCAAAATACTTTCATAAAGGTTTATGGTGGGTTGCCGAATTTCAGATCCGATTCAAAGCTCTTTACCTGGATTTATCGCATTGCCACCAACGAGGCCTTGACTTTTCTTAAGAAGAAAAAGCTTCGGTTTTTTATTCCCTTGGTAGATGTGGAGTCGCAGCTTTCGCGGCAGATTGAAACAGACCCCTTGGTAAGTGCTGATCAAATTCAACAAAAACTCCAAAAAGCCATTTTACGATTGCCTGAGAAGCAAAGGGTAGTATTTAACATGAGGTATTACGATGAAATTCCATACGAGGAGATGTCCGCCATTTTGGGCACTTCCGTTGGGGCTCTAAAGGCGTCTTATCATCACGCTTTCAAGAAAATAGAAAAGTTTTTAAGGGAGGATTAAACCTGATTTAACTTCAATTGTCATAATCACCACAAAACACGGTTAGGCCAATAACCACAGCTCAACGCCATGAAAACCGAAAATAACAACACGAACAATTTTCCACCTAGGGTGGAGTCGAACCATACTTTTCTTGTGCCCGAATCATTTTTCAGTAAAGTGCAGGAATCCATTGTGCATGATGCCAAGATAGGTCGGACAAGCAAACCTGCTAGCATACAATTTTTATTGGCTGCGGTTATTTCGGGATGCTTGTTGGTTATAGGCTACGCCATTTGGTCGAATCAACATACTGGCGAAGCCATTGCATTGAATTCCGATGATATAGCCGGTTTCATGCAGCTGGATAACACATGTCCAGAGATAGTGGCCTCTCATTTATATGAGTATCAACTTAGCAGCGGTGAAATAAATGTTGATGAAGAAGCCATAGAAGATTATTTGATACAATCTCAAATCGATATTAACCACTTAAATACTGAACCATGAGGAATTTACTGATTCTTACCCTGATGCTTATCCTATCATCGGCAACCCAAGCCCAGCCTAGGAAGGGGCCTCCACCTCCCTTATCAAAGGAAAAACGAGAGAAAGTGGAAGCAATGAAAGTTGCGTTCCTAACCCAACGACTCAAGTTAACCCCTGAAGAGGCAAAGGTGTTTTGGCCTGTATATAACCAGATGAGTGATGAGCTCTATGAGTTGAGGAATGCAAGGATGAAGGAGATGAGATCTATGCGTAGTGATGGGGACTCTCTCACCGATAAGGAAAGTGAAAGGATTTTTGATAGTGAGGTTACACACCGTCAAGCTGAACTGGATATTCTGAAAAAATACCATCCACAATTAAAAAAGACTTTGCCTGCCAAGAAGCTGGCAAAGCTTCATCGGGCGGAAGAAGATTTTCGTCACGAGTTGCTTGAGAAGCTTAAAGATGGGGGTGGTGGTGGTCGCGGTCCTAGCCATCAAAAGGGCAAACGAAACTGACCAAAAGCATTTGAAACGGGGGATCTCCCCCGTTTTTTTTATACCCCATATTGATTTCCTAACTTTGTATAAATGGAGCTTTTATCATGGGTTTGACCAACAGGCAAATTTTTTTGGCCAATATGGCACAAACCAGTCCTTCACCTATGCTAATGGAAGTAGTTAGCGCCAAGGGCGTTGAACTTTACGGGTCCAATGGTGAGGTTTGGATCGATTTGATATCCGGAATCTCTGTGAGCAGTGTAGGGCATAGTCATCCAAAGGTGGTAGATGCTGTCTGTAGGCAGTCTGAAAAATACATGCACCTCATGGTTTATGGCGAGCTGGTGCTTTCTCCTCAAACGACATTAGCAAGAGATTTAACTGCACTTCTGCCTGTAATGTTGGACAGCTGCTATTTTGTTAATTCAGGCTCTGAAGCTATGGAGGGTGCCATGAAATTGGCAAAGCGATTTACGGGTCGCCCCGGTATTGTAGCGTTTCATGACGCATATCACGGTAGCACTCAAGGTGCGCTCTCCATTATCGGTTCCGAATATTTCCGTCGTTCATATCGGCCCTTATTGCCAGCAGTGGAGCATCTGAATTATGGCGTTGAAGAGCAATTAGAACTTATAGACCACAATACGGCTTGCGTTGTTGTTGAAATGGTTAGAGGCGAAGCCGGTGCAGTCGATGGAGACTGGAATTTCATCCGTAAACTTTATGAAAGATGTAAACTTACCGGTACTTTATTCGTTGTCGATGAAATACAGAGTGGCTTCTTTCGTACAGGCCCCTTTATGGCTTTTATGGATGCTGGAATCGTTCCCGACATTCTGGTTCTAGGTAAGGCCATGGGTGGAGGTATGCCCATGGGAGCCTTTGTAGCAAACAAGTCTTTAATGTCTTCCTTGATAAATCAACCTGTACTCGGACATATAACCACTTTCGGAGGTCATCCTGTTTGTAGTGCCGCAGCGACTTCGGCTTTGGAGGTGCTCAAGGAAATTGGCAGGGAATCTATTGACCAAAAGGCGCTATTGTTTAGAAGGCTTTTGACCCATGAACGCATCAATTCCATTACGGGCAAAGGTCTGATGATGGGGGTGGACTTAGGCACGGAAGAATTCAACAAAAAAGTTATTGATGTCTGTTTATCCAAGGGCGTATTCACCGATTGGTTCTTATTTGCTCCCCATAAAATGCGAATTGCTCCTCCCTTGGTTATATCTGAATCTGAAATTGAAAAGGCTTGTTTAATCATACTCGCCTCCATTGATGAGGTAGCTAAAATGGATTTTAATCATTGAATCATGAATGTCCTCATTGTTGAAGATGAAAAAGGCCTATCCCATGAAATGGAGATATTCCTCACCAAACAGGGTTTCAATTGTGATGTAGCTTTCAATGGAAAGTCGGCATCTGAAAAGATTTTTGTGAATAACTATGATTTTATTTTGCTAGATATCGGCCTGCCCGACTACAATGGCTTCGATTTGTTGCGTGAGGCCAGGGAGGCAGGTCGTGATGCTGCCTTCATTATTTTGACTGCCCGCAGCGAAACCGACGATAAAATACATGGTTTGAGCTTGGGAGCGGATGATTATCTAGCCAAGCCCTTCAGTCTTCCTGAACTAAATGCGCGTATGCAAGCGATTCTGCGTCGCCGTCATGGGCTTACATCAAACACCTTGGATATTGGTGGGTTCAATATGGATTTGAACAACCGATCCGTCAAATTCGGAAATAGTGAGATAAATCTGACCAAGAAAGAATTTGATCTTTTACATTATTTGGCTCTGAACCGTAACAGGGTGCTTACCAGGTTGCAGCTCACAGAGCATATTTGGGGGGATGTCATGGAGGATGACTATGAATCCAATTACATCGATGTTCATATTAAAAACCTCCGGAAAAAGTTATCCGCACACGGCTCCGTCGATTGGCTTGAAACGGTTCGTGGTATCGGCTATAAGGTGAATATCTGAGATGAAACTTCAGGTCAAGCTCGCCATCTACAATGCCCTTTCCAAGGGTATCATATTTGTTGCATTTGGCTTTTTGATGCCGGTATTGGTTGAGCAAGTGGTATACGACCACATCGATAGGAGACTGATAGCTAGGACCGATCGTGTATTAAAGATCATCTCAAGAGGGGGAATCAATGAAATCATAATGGAGCAGGACTGCTCCTTTGAGAGTTACAATATATTCAAGGAAGAGTTTGTTTCGATTACGCCATTACGAAACGATGTGTTGGCACCTGAAACTAGCATTTCAAATGAACAGGTTCTTGTTGAAAATGAAAAGCTCAATCACAGGGTGGTTCGTCAGGCCTTTTTCTACGATAACCAGCATTACCTCCTACGAATCGGAGAAGGGTTGGGTACTATTGAGCAATTGAATCGGATTATCGTTCAATTCAGTCTCACACTCATGGTCTTGTTCATACTCATTTCCGTTTTTATTGACATCGGATTTGCCCGACTGATGCTACGGCCATTCAATAGGATAGTGAAGCAAAAGCTTCAATTGCCTCGCAATCCTTCCATGTATACATTCTCTCCTGTAAAGACATCGACTTTTGAGTTTCGTTATTTGGATGATAGCATCAATGAGCTGATGCGTAAAACAAGAGATGCTTTTCTTATCGAAAAAGAATTCATAGCCAATGTTGCTCATGAGCTTTTGACTCCTATATCCATATTACAAAATAGGTTTGAAAACATGTTGGTGAGTAATGACCTTTCCGAGGAAATGGAGGATAAGGTCATGGAATCCCTGAAAACTTTAAAAAGACTTGGAAAAATCATCAAAGCACTTTTGATGATTTCCAAAATCGAAAATGATCAATATTTGAAACAGGATCAGGTGGATTTGTCTTCTTTGGTAGATGAGGTTTCTGAGGAGCTCGAAGATTTGATTCAAGGTAAGCAAATAGAATTGGTGAAAAGTATGGAGCCTGTTGGCAAATTGAACCCCGTTAATAAATCACTTTTGTTCAATATGGTTTTCAACTTAGTGAATAACGCCATACGATACAACAATATCGGAGGGAGGATTTTTATTCGAGGGGAGCGCGACGCAAATGGTTACAGACTCCAAATCCAAGATACAGGTATAGGAATGGATGCATCGCAGGTGGATCAAATATTTGACCGATTTAAGCGTTTTAATCCCACTGATGAGCAAGGCTATGGATTGGGTTTGCCTATAGTGAAGACGATTGCCGATTTTCATGGATTTTCAATCAGTATGGAATCCAAGCCGATGAAGGGGGTCACTGTTACTATCCAAATACCCCAAAACGCATTTCAGTAATTTCCTATCGAAAGCATCACAAGCGTGCATGCCTCACATGTTTCAATCCCTTTATTTTGTGCTAATTGCTCCAATTCAGGATTCTCTGCGCCAGGGTTGAAATTAATTCTCTTGGGGTGAAGGGATAGCATGTATTCGTAGAGGGGCTTTTGCAGGTCAGCCCTTAGATAAAGCGTGATTGTATGCAGGTTGGTTATCGTTGGTGTTCCCTTTACGATGTTCAAATCTTTGATAGTGCCAACCCTTAAGCCAATGGCAATAACTTCGTGTCCATGGGCTCTTAGCATTGCCACAGCTTTATAGGAATATCTTTCCGGGTTCGGACTGGCGCCGAGCACCAAGGTTTTCTTCATGCAAAGTTTTACATGGATTCGAAATAGTCCAGATCCTCGGAGAAGGATTCCTTAAGTCGATATGTGGCAATGAAAGCCAATCCCAAACAAACTACACCGACAATAAATGCGCTAAGTAGGTTTGGAAGGAGTGTTGCCAACCACGAGAAGGACATGGTTATTGGAATTACCGCTCCTCTGACGAAATTCGGGACTGTATTGGTTACGGTTGATCGGATGTTGGTACCGAATTGTTCCGCTGCTATTGTCACAAAAATAGCCCAATAACCTGTTGCAAATCCGAGTAAGAAGGAAAAGAAGTAATAGGATTCTTTGGTTAAGTTATTTGCTCCAAATACAAAATATGTTACAAGGCAAAGGCTCATGAAAAGGTATATATAAACCACCTTTTTTCGGCTTTTTAAAAATTGGCTTATCAAACCTGAAAGCAAATCACCTACTGATAAGCCTATATAGGCATACATTACCACTTTGCCGTTAAGCACTCCCTCAATTCCCAGTTCGGATGCAAAAATATCTTGCGAAAAGGCAACAATAACACCGATTATATACCATACAGGTAACCCAACTAAGATACAGTTTAGGTAGCGACCTCTTGTTTTTGGATTCTTCACCAACGCAAGAAAGTCGCCCTTCTTGACATCGTGTCTGGTTACCATACTGCTAAACATACCCGACTCGAATGCGCCAACCCTTAAGGCCAAAAGCGCCAATCCCATAACACCACCAATCAAATAAACCACTTGCCAGTTTTGAAGTTCCACACCTAAGCTGTTGGATAGGAAAGCGGATATGAAATGTCCTTCTGTACCTACCAAGCCTGCAACAACTGCACCCAATGCACCAAAGGTTACGATGATCATGGTTCCATACCCTCTTTTTTCTTTGGGCATAGACTCAGATACCAATGTTATTCCAGCACCTAGTTCTCCGGCAAGTCCAATCCCGGCAATGAACCTGACAATGGCATATGCAGTGATATCAAAGGTGAAGGCGTTGGCTATGTTGGCTAACGAATAGAGGATGATACTTCCAAACAGTACATTTACACGACCTTTTTTATCTCCCCACACCCCCCATAGGATGCCTCCTAAAAGCATCCCTGCCATTTGACAGTTGAAAAGGAACATTCCTGTTTTTTTAATATCCAGAGAAAGATTCAGTGTCTCGTTAATATGTTCTAGACTCTCCCTTTTAACAACATTGAAAAGGGCGAGGTCGTAAATGTCTACGAAGTAACCCAATGCTGCTACTATGATCAGCCAAAAGGAGTTTTTACCGGTTTTTAAAGCCATCGTGATTTTAATTAAAAAAAAACGGCAGGCTATATGCCTGCCGTGTCATTGTAAATTTAAGCCTTGACCAGATCGACCATTCCGTACCCCTCTTCAGTTAAAACACCAAGTCCAACTTGCCAGATGAATTTATGTACTTCCGGATGAGCATGGAGGGTGAATGGCAAAAGGAATCCCATCATGGTATTGCCAGCCGCAGATTTATAGAATCGCGCGTATTTTTTGCCGGTTTCGTTGATTTTAGCGATGTATTCCATGTCAGGTTGCGCCTCGAATTCCGCAAATTCATTGAGTTGTGATTCGGGATAACCCGCCATCTCCATGCGATCAATGGTGAGGTTGTATAATATGTCGGAAAACTGCTGCGATGTAGGGTCAATGAGATCTTGTGCTTTCTCGGGCTCCTTATCTGGATTGATTAGAATAAGTGGTGAGATACACAGGTATCGCATCTTGGTTTGGAAATCAGGGTCGGGAATCACCTCATAGGTTTTAGGCAGCAATAGCATTTTGCCAACTTCGATGTGTGGTTGGTCAAAAATCAATTGAACCAATGCATCGGCATGCTCTTTGCTTGTACTTGAAATAACCAAGGTGATTTTCGAAGATAGGAAGCGCATGAACCCATTGGTGATCTTGGATGTACCCTTCAATGATGAAAAGTTAAAAACGGATCTGTCGGTGTGTACTTGATCCATCAGATTACCAAGGCCATCAGACAACAGCTTCTGGTGGTGGAGTGGGATGGAGTTGGCTGAAGAGTTTTCCCTCAGAAAAGAGATCTTAATTCTCATGGATTTTGGTGTTTGATTGGATGGTTTTCAGTGTGTTGTTGTGCGTGAATAGGATAGACATGTAATCAGATGCAACGCGCTTTTATCGCTCGGGACCTACCACTCGCAAGTGGTGCTGTATGGTTGAAAAATCTAAAATCGGACATAATTCGGCCTGAATAAGTATCACTGTTGTTTGGATACCATGGCATTTCCGTCACCACAAATGTAAAACAATTAATTAAAAAAGCATCCTTCCTCATTTTTTGCTCCTAGAGCTTGAATTTAGCCTCTAAAGGGAAGTGGTCGCTTAATTTTTGCTTTCCGGTCTTGAATTCAAGCAACTGAAACCCCTGACCGAACAATATGTAATCAATGCGCATGCCCGGTATAGGGCCTGCGTAGGTTTGCCCAAGTCCGCTTCCCATTTCCATAAAGGCATCACTCAGGTCATCGGATAGGGTTTTGTAGGTGTAAGAGAGCGGACTGTCATTGAAATCGCCACACAAAAGGGTTTTGTGGGGCGATTGCTTTATATCTTCAGCTATTTGCAAGGCTTGCTCCGAACGGTATTGATAGGCTTTGTTCATCAGTTTGATGATTTTGAAAGCCTTCTCCAAATTGGCGTTTGAGACTTCCTGAGTCGGATCTTCAAGGAATTCATAGTCATCCGCTTTTAAGCGTATGGATTGTAGGTGACAATTGTACACACGAATGGTGTCTTTTCCAACCATCAGGTCGGAGTAAATACTAAGGTTGGTGGATTTCCGATTTTGACTGATTACCCCTTTGGCTATTATTGGATGCTTTGAAAAAGTCGCCACTCCATAATGATCAGATGCGAATTTGGTAATCGAGTATTCTGTGTGGTAATATGGCATGCCCAGCAACTCCATCAAGTCCTTTACATTGTCCAAGCCTCTAGGTTTGGAGGAGAAGAACTCTTGGAAGCAAATTACATCAGGATTCATCTTTCTTATGGAGCCGAATATATCCTGTCTTGTTTCTTCGCTGTTGGACCAATTATATAAGTCGAACAACCTAACATTGTAAGATACGACCTTGAGTGTTTTTTCGTTGGTTTGTATTTCATCCGTTGGCATGCTACCTATTTGAAGCACCAAAGGGATTTTAATCATAGTGGCTAGCAATCCAGGTAGGGGAATCCAAAAAAGCTTTCTTTCAGTAGCGATTAAAATCACAAATCCTATGAAATTGATAAGTGCCAATGGTAAAAATACCAACCCGCTCAATGCTATAAACCACCATGTTCCTGGGTTCAGATATCCCGAAAAGGCGGATGCCACAGTAGCTATCGAAAAAACCGCCGACAACACAATCAATATGCCCCGAAATAGTCTCATCCTAGGGGGTTTTATCGTTATCCAAAGGTTCGCCGCTTGCTTTGAATAAAGCCTCTTTTTCTGATTTGGTTAAGCTTTGATATCCTGAACGGCTTATTTTATCTAGGATAGAGTCGATGACTTCTTGGTTGTCATTTGGTTTTTTGGTTGAAATGTTGACTTTGCTTTGCACTTTGGTATGCACAACTTTGAATTTGCCCAGCTTATTTCGGTATGTAAAGGCAAATTCTATCCATTTACCAACATCCCATCCTCTTTGAAAAAACTTGATATAAGTAAACCCGGCTAAGACTCCTCCCAGATGGGCAATGTTTCCGCCGCTGTTGCTGTCGGGTATTGAAAACAGGTAGAGTATCGTAAGTAGGACAGCTATGTATTTGAGTCGGACCTCTCCAAATAGAAGCAGGTGTACTGGATAGTTAGGAGCCAATACTGCCGCTGCAGCCATAACGGACAAAACCCCTGCAGAGGCTCCCACCAGTAAAGCGAATTCCTTTTGGGCTGCAAAAACGGGTATGGAATTGTACATTAAAACGAATGCTAGCCCACCTGCGAGTCCGCCTATGACATAGGTTGTGGTGAGTTTCGATTGAGGTAGGAAATCGCTGAATATCCTTCCTGTCCAATACAAAACGAGTAGATTAAATAGCACATGGAAAAAGTCAAAATGGACAAACATATAAGTTATAAAAGTCCATGGTCTGTAAGCCAATTTTCCCAAATCTGATGATAAACCAACCCATTCGCTGAGGATGACAGGGGCGTTTGATCCTGAAAGAAAGCCTATCAATTTAACCATGGCAAAAACCAAAAAAATAAGCACATTGATGCCTATTAGGTTCCGGAGGTGACTTTTCCCGGAGAAAGCTATTCTGAGTTCGTTTTTAAAATCCATTTCAGTAAAACCGGGATCGATCTCTGTTTCTCCAATGTTTAATCAAAAGAAAACCAAACAGCATACCACCTAAGTGAGCGAAATGAGCGACATTGTCATTGGGGTTGTTCGATATCCCGGAGTATAGTTCGAACAACCCATAGATGATAACAAAGTACTTTGCTTTGATGGGTATCGCAAAAAACACATATATGAGTGAGTTTGGGAATGTCATTCCAAAAGCCAATAAGACTCCGAAAACAGCTCCAGATGCTCCGACTGTAGGGATAGACTCTTTGAATTGAATGATTTCTGATTTCAGTGATTGAGCTATTTCCAACGATTGGCTAAGCAGGGCAGGGTCATTCTTCGCCAACTCCCATTGAGAAATGAAAGCATCCATTTCCAATTCGAAGCCTTTTGAAAGGGGGAAGGAATGGTTATGTATCAAAGATGAGAATTCATACAATCCAGGTGATTGCAAATAGGCATCGAAAATCGCCTCTGTATTTTGGAAGTCAAACCAATTCCATCCCGTATGGATAAATGCAGCACCCAATCCTGTTACAAAATAAAATGTCAAAAATCTTTTTGGTCCCCAATGGTTTTCCAAAACAGAACCGAACATCCACAAGGCAAACATGTTGCTGAAAAGGTGCATGAAATTTCCATGCAAAAACAGATGTGAAACATACTGGTACGGCGCGAATTGATCAGCGGTGGGATAATAAAGTCCTAAGTAACCATTGACATCTAGTCCAAGGTTCTGGCTGAAAACATAATCGGCCAACCATAAAATACCATTTATAATCAATAGGTTTTTTACAACCAAAGGAAGTATGTTGAAAGGTGCTGGCCTGTATTCTTGGTACGACATGTTACTTGATTAAAAACCTCCTGTTTTCAACTTTTTATCTAACTCTTCCTCTGTTATGGTAGTGAAGATCTTTTTGCCGAACGGACTCGTCTCAGGCTGTATGCAATTGAAAAGGTCTTGAAGCAACTGATCCATTTCCAAATTTGATAACTTGGTTGACGGTGACATGGCGAGCTCACCACAAATGCTTTTAAGCAAAGCTTCTTGTTTTTTGTCAGCTTGTATCTCGCCTTGGTTTTTGTAAGATTCGATGATGCCCTCAATCAAGGCTTTCTCTTTTCCTTTTTCTGTTCCCATTGGAACGCCGTTAAGAACAAAGGTGTTTCCTCCAAATTCCCTAATGTCGAATCCTGTTTTCCGTAAATCATTACCAATCTCCCTTACAATGATGGCCTCATCCTCGGGGAAGTCCATGGTTAGAGGAAACAACTCCTGCTGCGAAGGGGTGCTGTTTTGCCTGACCAAATTGGAATTTCTTTCGTATAAGATGCGTTCATGAGCCCTTCTTTGATCTACTAGCATGAGACCCCTGCTGGTTGCAACAAGAATGAATTTTGAAAAAATCTGCCCCAATAACTTGAAGTCGTTATCTTTCTTTTCTGATGATTCAATCCTTATTTCTTCTAAATCATCGACGGAAGTGTTCACTTGAAGTATTCGTTCCCAACCTACAGGATTTGCTTTGTTTTTTTCAGCATGAAATGGGTTGTAGGTTTTGTCGACCCTGACTTCTGGTTGTTTAGGTGTGCTGGAGTACATGCTTACGGGTATGTTGAAGGCAGTCTCCTGATCAAAATCAAGGGACGGAGTGATGCTGAATCTACCCAGCGCCCTTTTTACAGCTGATCGTATGATTGCATAAACGGATCGCTCATCATCAAATTTTATTTCCGTTTTGGTAGGATGTATATTGATGTCGATTTTGGCTGGATCAATTTCTATGAATAGGAAGTAGGACGGGAAGGTACCCGATGGCAGCAAATCCTCGAATGCGTCCGTTACAGCATGATTTATGTAGTTGCTTTTGATGAATCTGCGGTTCACAAAAATGTATTGTTCTCCTCTTGTCTTTCTTGCGAATTCAGGTTTGACAATGAAACCCTCGAGATTTAAAATGGTGGTTTCCTCCTGTACAGGCACAACCCGCTCATTGTATACGCTTCCATAAATACCTGCAATCCTTTGTTTCAGGTTTCCAGGAACTAAATTGAAGACCTGAACACCATCTTGCATAAGCGAAAAGGATTTCTCTGGATGAGCCATGGAAATCCTTTGAAACTCCTCGACAATATGTCTGGTTTCAGAGGTGTTCGACTTTAAGAAGTTCCGACGGGCGGGTATGTTGAAGAAGAGATTTTTTACAGATACGGATGTGCCTTCGGAGCAAACGGTGGCATCTTGTCGTTCCACTTTACTGCCGGATATTTCAATGGTCGTGCCCGATTCTTGGTCAGCCTTTCTGGTTTTCATCTCTACCATGGCCACCGCGGCAATGGATGCCAAAGCTTCACCTCGGAATCCCATGCTTTTTATCGAAAACAAGTCTTCTGCTCGATTGATTTTTGATGTGGCATGTCTTTCAAAACTCATTCGGGCATCGGAAGCGCTCATGCCACAGCCGTTATCTATGACTTGAAGCAGTGTTTTTCCTGCCTCCTTAATGACAACCTGTATACGGTCAGCTCCGGAATCAAGTGCGTTTTCCATCAACTCCTTTACAGCAGATGCTGGTCTTTGAATCACCTCACCAGCGGCAATTTGATTGGCAACGGAATCTGGGAGAAGCTTGATGATGTCGCTCATTGGACGAAAAGAAAGTGGTAGATTTGGATTAGAAGAAAAGTATTGGCTCGAAAAGCGATTTTTTGATAGCTCGGCCGATTTTCATTTGTATTTGATTTTCAGTTATTTGCTGATTTTCAGTTCGTGTGAAGTTGAAACAGTAATTTCCAATAAACGATTGGAATCAGTTGTGCTTTACAAATTACCTACCTCACAAATTTACACTTTTGTTTTAGCATTTTGCTGATTTCTTTGTTGAAAAGACAATTCTAAATTCCCTAGGTTGGCAAGTGTATTGCAAGCTGTTGCTTTAATTTTGTTTCATGCTGTTGTTCCGATCCATTTTCCTATCTTTTTTTCTATTAGCTGGTCATTTTAGATCCTCTGCGCCCGTGATGGTATCTGATCAGCTTAAAACCGAAAAACCCCGATTGCAATATGATGATGCCTTGGCCACAAGGTGGGCTGATTCCGTGTTAAACGGAATGTCATTGAAGGAAAAAATCGGACAACTATTCATGGTTGAGGCCTATTCGAACAAAGATGAAGCTCACGCTGCATCTGTTTTGAATTTGATCCAGAGATATCACATTGGAGGCGTCATATTTTTTCAAGGTTCACCCCATAAGCAAGCTGTATTAACCAACAGATTCCAGGCTGCTTCGAAAATGCCTTTAATGATCGGAATAGATGGGGAATGGGGATTGTCAATGAGATTAGATTCTACGATTCGGTTCCCAAGACAAATGACCTTGGGTGCCACGAGCGATGACTCACTGATGTATCTCATAGGGGAAGAGATAGCCAGGCAATGCAAGCGCATAGGCATACATATCAATTTTGCACCTGTAGTTGACATAAACACAAACCCAATCAATCCTGTAATCAACAGTAGATCTTTCGGAGAGAAAAAGGAACTGGTCTCGAGAATGTCGCAGGCCTACATGCACGGTATGCAAGACTATGGTGTACTTGCCTGTGCAAAGCATTTCCCCGGACACGGCAATACTGATTCAGATTCCCATTTTACACTTCCCATTGTGAGGGAATTGGAAAGCCATTTGGACTCCGTAGAGCTATTTCCATTTAAAAGCCTGATCAGTGCCGGAGTTGCTTCCATGATGGTTGCCCATTTGAACATTCCTTCATTGGACCCTACACCATCAAGAGCCTCCACACTTTCGCCGTTGATAGTCGATGGTTTGTTGCGAAAAAAGCTGGGTTTTGATGGTTTGGTTTTCACCGATGCACTGAATATGAAAGGTGTTGCTGACTATTTCGAACCAGGCGAATTGGCAGTGATGGCATTGAAAGCTGGGAACGATGTTCTTCTTTTTTCTCGCGATGTACCTAAAGCATGGACTGCGATTCATGAAGCCGTGGACCAGGGCGTCGTTACTTTAACCGAGCTAAATGATAAAGTCAGGCGTATTTTGAAGGCTAAGCATAGGGCAGGTTTACATACAATTTCGCCGGTGGAGTTAAACAATCTGACTGCCGATTTGAATAGTTCCTGGGCTGGTTACTTGGCTCAGAAAGCTTATGAATCTTCTCTTGTGTTACTTCAAAACAAGGACATGTCATTGCCTTTGCGAATGGACAACCATTGTGCCATCGCTACGTTATCAATTAATGAGGATGAATTTGGCGTCTTTTATCAGTCCATATCCAGAATGATGCCGATCTCCAAATTCAAATCGGGCACCGACCTCAAGGAAAGTCAAATTTCAAAACTTGTAAATGAACTTTCGGCTTATGATCAGGTCATAGTTGGAATACACAAAACAACTGTTAAATCTGCTGGAGGTTATGGTATTCCCAATTGGACCGACAACCTTTTGGCAAGGCTTGCCTCCAGAACCAGGCTTGTAACCGTGTTGTTTGGAAACACATATGCCTTATCAAGAATTCCATCTGCAATAAAAGGACAGTCGGTCTTGGTGGCCCATGAGGATTCTGAGCTAGCGCAGATGGCTGCATCGCAATTCGTAAACGGAGTATCCAGCACCTCGGCAAAACTTCCCGCTTCAGCAGGATCTGTTTTTAAGTATGGAGATGGCCTTTCCCTTAAAACTTCAATGCTTCGCCTCAGGGAAGCATATCCTTATGAAGTCAATCTTTCCCCAATCGATTTCAAAGTCATCGATTCCATTGCCAATAAATTGATTTTCGATCGTGCTGCCCCAGGTTGCCAAGTGCTTGTGGCTTGGAAGGATCGTGTGGTTTTTCACAAAGCCTTTGGCAGGCATGGTTATGAAAAGGGATCAAAGAAGGTGGAATTAACGGATATGTATGATGCTGCATCCATAACCAAAATAGCGGCCACCGGACTCGCTGCTATGAAGTTGGTTGATGAGGGAAAGCTTGATGTCAAGCGCACAGTATCCTATTATCTACCCGAACTGAAGAATACCAATAAGTCCGATTTGCCAATCCATGAAATAATGACACACACTTCGGGTTTGAAAAATTGGATTCCTTTTTGGCAAAAAACCATGGCTAACGGAAAGCCATCCTACGATATTTATCACAAAACCCCCGATGCAAATTATCATGTTCCTGTTTGTGATAGTTTGTTTATGTCATGGACCTACCGGGAAACTATGTGGAGTCAGATCAAGGATTCCGAATTAGGCACAAGAGGCAGGTATGTTTACTCCGATCTCGGACTTATCATCATGCAACGCATTATTGAGAAGATATCTGGCACTACCCTCGATTCCTATGTGTATCAACATTTTTTTCAACCATTGGGTTTGGTCAACATACAATACAACCCTTGGCGAAATATCGATATGGATCGGATTCCTCCTACAGAGAAGGATACTTCTTTCCGTAAAAAATTAATCAAAGGTTATGTACATGACCAAGCAGCAGCTATGTTAGGAGGGGTTTCAGGTCATGCAGGACTATTCAGCGACTCTTACAGCCTTGCTGTAATTATGCAGATGTTGTTGAATGGTGGAGAATATGGTGGTAAACGATTTCTCAAAGGGGAGACCGTGAAGCTTTTCACTTCACAGTATTCCGAAAGCGATGGACATCGTGGGCTCTTGTTCGATAAGCCGGACCGCCGCAAAGGTGAGTCGGAAAACACGGCTAGAATGGCTTCTACATTTACATTTGGACATACTGGTTTTACTGGCACTGCAGCCTGGGCCGATCCGGAGCATGATTTGATTTTTATCTTTTTGTCTAACCGAGTTCATCCGGATACGGAGCCGAATAAAATGTCCAAAGGAAGGTATAGGCCAAATATGATGCAAGCAGCTTACGATGTGATTCTGCGTAAAGCAACACTACCCAAACCCCGATTTTTTAACTGATATTTGTAAAATGAATATTGGAATTGTTTGTTATCCCACCTTTGGTGGAAGTGGTGTTGTTGCTACCGAACTCGGAAAAGCATTGGCGGCCAAAGGGCATCAGGTGCATTTCATTACATACAGTATGCCTGTCCGTTTGGATTTTTTCTCAGAAAACATCACATATCATGAGGTGCTTGTTTCCTCTTACCCGTTGTTTGATTATGCACCCTACGAGAGTGCATTGACTAGCAAGTTGGTCGATGTGGTTAGATCGGAAAAGCTCGATATACTGCATGTTCATTATGCTATTCCTCACGCATCTGTTGCCTGGTTAGCTAAGCAAATTCTGTCCACCTATGGAATAAACATTCCTGTTGTAACTACGCTGCACGGGACAGACATAACCCTTGTTGGTAAAGATTTGAGCTACGAGCCAGTGGTAACTTTTGCAATTAATCATTCCGATGGCATTACCGCGGTCTCAGAGAGCCTCAAGCGCGATACTTATGCTAATTTCAACATCAAAAAAGATATTAGAGTTATTTACAATTTTGTGGACTTAGGCCGGTTTGGAAAGAAAAGTAATGTTCATTTCAAGGGCACTGTTGCCCCCAACGGTGAAAAATTAATCGTTCACACATCTAATTTTCGAAAAGTTAAGCGCGTGGAGGATGTGGTTCGGATTTTCGATAGGATTGTCCATGCCATGCCTGCTAAGTTGCTTTTGATTGGTGATGGTCCCGAGAGAACAGCCATTGAAAAACTTTGTAGGGAAATTGGAAATTGCGAACATGTGCGGTTTATGGGAAAGCAGGAGGCGGTGGAGGAAATACTTTCTGTTTGCGATTTATTTATCATGCCTTCTGAATCTGAAAGTTTCGGATTGGCAGCCCTAGAGGCTATGGCGAGCCATGTGCCCGTCATTTCAACCAACACCGGAGGAATGCCTGAACTAAACATCCATGGCAAGACTGGATTTCTGAGCGATGTGGGTCATGTCGATGAGATGGCGCAGTATGCCATTGATCTATTGTCGAATGATGAAATGTTAATGGATTTAGAACCAATGCTGCTGAGCAGGCCTCTCGATTTGGAATAGATATTATCCTCCCCCAGTATGAGGCTTACTATGGAGAGGTCATGCGCGGATTAATAAAAACAACCGTTTAGTCAGCCACCTGCTGCTTTGGCTTGATAACCCCAATCGATGAGCATTTGGGTGATTTTAACCTTGAAGTCTCCTTGAATGATAATGTCACCATCTTTTACGGTTCCACCTACGCCGCATTTAGTCTTCAACTTTTTTCCTAACTCTTCCAATTCGGAATCGTTTCCAATAAAACCTTTTATAATGGTTGCGGTTTTTCCAGCTCTCGATTTGCTATCGCGCCATACTCTTAAGTTTTGTTGGATAGGTGGTATTGAAATCGATTCATCCGACCTAGACTCATCTGAAAAAGACTGATTTGGGTTGGTAGAATAAACGATGCCGTTTTTATTCTTGTTCTTATTTGACATATTTAAGGAACGACGAATTTGATTGCGGATTTTATGGTTTCAATTTTGAAATACTCGAAATTGCCGTGGGGCTCGCCATCCATGTGCAGTGGTTGAGGACTTGAGCATTTAATTTCAAATGAACCCGATCGCATGATTTTTGCAAATGAAGACCCCGAAATCGTTTTTGTGAAAACCCTAATGGCAAAAGCAGGGACTTGCCAGATTCCCATCCTCTGAACAACAATTAGGTCGGTTTGTCCATCGGAGGCATCTGCTTTAGGAGAAATAAATGCATTGTTGCCGAATTGCGATGCAACTGCAATTGGTATCATAAATGCCTTTGTCTGCAATACCTCGCCATTGCATTTGATTTCTGTTTGAAACGGATGGTAGTTGCTGAATTCTCGAACAATCAATCTCAAGTAGCTGTTAAACCCTCGTTTTCCATCTTTTCCGAATAGACCAGCAACATGAGCATCAAATCCAATTCCGGAAACATTAAATCCGAGCATCCCATTGATGGAGACCGCATCATGGCTGACTGACCTGTTGTTTTCCATCGTAGCTATAAAATCCGATAATTTGCTAGGGATATTATAATGCCTAGCTAATCCATTACCTGAACCCAATGGAAAAATCGACATCAATTGATTTGTATTAAACAAGGATTTTGCGATTTCGTTAACGGTGCCATCACCTCCACACGCAACAATGATGTCATATTGTCCATTATTGTTGTTATGAGCGATTTCCCTAGCGTGACCTTGGTATTTCGTGAAAACAAAGTCGGCCTTTAAATTAGATTTGTTTTTGTTGAATACTTCGAATTCAGCTGGAAGCAGTTTGCCTCTTCCTGAGCCTGAAACGGGATTGACGATGAATAGTAGCCTGGTCATGTAAATCCCTTTCCTATCGCTTATAATTAATCTTGTTTGCTTGCAAGGCATCCGTATATTGCCAAATGACAGCCTTACAAAGCAAGTCTAGCTCACTCTCATCTTTGGTTCCGCTTCCCATTATGTTTTTCTTCAGCAAAGGGTCGGATTCTAAATCATAAAATCCAACAACTTGTGAACCGTCGAATTGCAAGAGATTGTTGCCTCTCACAATTTGATACATATCGCCAGTGTATGAGATGGCAAAACCAACTTGCTCCTTTTCAAATACGCTGGTTCCAAAATCTTTCCATTTGCCATCATAACCTAAATAACCCAATACGGAAGGTAAAATATCAGTTTGTTGTGTGACTCTTTCGGAGCGTCCTTTGAGCTTTTTTCCTGGATGATAATAAGCCATTGGAATTCTAAAAACCCCGTGTCTGCTGGAAAACATGGGGGTTTCAGATGGTCCAGTATGGTCGGCAGTCAGTACGAAAAGGGTATTGTTATACCAATCTGTTTTAGAAGCTTTCGCAAAGAATGTGCTTAGGGCGTAATCTGCATATCCGATACTTTCATGGATAGCCAAAGTTCCTTTTGGGAAATTGTTTGCCAAATGATTGGGAATTGAATAGGGGTGATGGGATGATAATGTAAATACTGTATTTGCAAAAGGTTCCTTCATGGCAGAAGTTGTGGTGATTACATAGTCATAAAATGGTTCATCGAATACGCCCCAGTTCCCATCGTAATCGCCATTTCCATATTCGTTTCTGCCATGGTATTCGCTAATTCCCGCGTTTTTCGTGAATATATCAAATCCCATTGTGCCATTGTTGCCCCCATGGAAAAAAGCGGAGGAATATCCCTTGGAACCAAGTATTCCAGGTATCGACGAAATATTGTTTGCGCTATATTGCGAAGTGATGTAGGAAAAAGGCATCAGTGTTGGTAGAGAGGATATGACAGCAGGAATCCCATCTATCGATTTTTTTGCATTTGCATATGCATTGGGGAAGTAAAGTCCTTCCTGCATCAAAGAGTCAAGAAAGGGCGTGTATCCCTTGTTGCCACTGATTAAGTTGCTGTATTCGGAGGAGAAACTTTCTAAAATGATAACCATTACATTCAAAGGCTTCAAAGGACCAATTCCGGACTTTTCTCTTTGAAAAAGTTTGTTGGCCTCCTCTTCCTGCATGGTGAACCTTATTTCCAGCGATGGAGAACCAATTGTTTTTATAATTGTAAATGGGGTGTTTAAAACCAATGGTGCTAAAGCTGGCGACGATACGGAAGCGGCATTTCCAATCCTCAGAGGTTTCAGTCCAGTTGAACCTCTTGCGCCAACTATGGCTGCTGGAATGATTATAATGGACGCAATCCAATGAAAAGTCCAGTGTTTTTTATTCAAAATATTTGTTTTTTGGATTATGATTTTGAAAAGCCAAAAGGTGCATGTCGATAATATTACAGTAATTACGAGCACTTGCCAAAAGTCCATTGCCATTTGAGGAATGGTGTTTTGCATATCGCTTCCAAGAAAAAACAAATCAAAAAGATCCGCTGTAGTTCTTTTTCCTTGGAATTGAAAATATTCCAGATCGATGCTGTTAAGCAGAATGCATGGAATGTTCAAAATCATGAATAGGAACAGAACGAATTTTGGAAACCATTTTCTTTTTTGAATTGGGTTGGGGATGATCAGCAATGCCAGTAAGGGAGCATTTGTAATAAGAACAGCGACAAGGTCAAAACGAAGTCCATGCAGACTTGCGACTAATAGATCGCTAATCGACATGGTATTGAAGTAAGTGAAATTGAATAGGAAAAATAGCCCCCGTTCTACTTGGTAAACAACCAAAAGTAGTATGGTCATCAAAAGGGCCCTTAACTGATGGTTGCTCATGGGTTTTTCAACAGCACACTTACAAATATCAACTCTTTTTTGTCGTTTTCATTCATAAAAAAATGTCTTTATTATTCTATTTATTTGTGCTTATCATAAATTTGCTAATCTAACACTGTTAACCAATGAGATACATTTCATGCGTAATGCTACTGATTTTTACCCTAACACAAGTTTCTTGCGGCCCTACCGAAACTGAGCGTTTGGAGATGGAACGGAAATCCGCCGATTCCATTGCTGCGGCCAATGCCATGATGGAGGCTGCCAAAGAGGCTGCCCGGATACAGGCTGAACTAATTCAAAAGCAGGCTATGGATTCTCTTGCAGGTGTAAAAGACACGATTCAAACGGCAAGCGACACTTCCTCGAAGGCCGTTTCCGAAACAAAAAGATAGTTATCTGATTGTTTCGCTCGATATCTTTCGAAATAGTTTCGACTATCGGGTTTTCTGGATATACATGACCTCCTTAACCGCTTTTATTACCCTGTCAGGGTTTGGAAGGTATGCATCAATTAGGGTAGGGGCGTAAGGCAATGGTACATCACCTCCCATCACTCTCAGAACTGGCGCATCGAGGTGGTCGAACGCTTCTCGCTGTACTTTGAACGCTACTTCTGTTGCTATTGCAGCCAATGGCCATGACTCTTCAACGATTACGAGTCTGTTTGTTTTTCGAACCGATTCTATGATGCAATCGTAATCTATAGGCCTGACACTTCTTAGGTCTATTACTTCAGCATCGATTTGTTCGCTCACAAGGATTTCAGCAGCTTTAAGAGCTACTTTCATCATTTTCCCAAATGAAACAATGGTTACATCACGCCCAACTCGTTTGATATCGGCCTTGCCGATGGGCATCAGGTATTCACCATCAGGCACTAAGCCCTTGTCACCATACATCTGCTCTGATTCCATGAATACGACTGGGTCGTTGTCGCGAATAGCAGATTTAAGAAGACCCTTTGCATCTGCCGGGTTGGATGGAACTACCACTTTCAAGCCCGGACAGTTTGCATACCAACTTTCGAAAGCTTGTGAGTGCTGTGAGCTAAGCATGCCAGCGGAGGCAGTTGGTCCCCTGAATACGATTGGGACATTGAAATGACCGCCCGACATGGACATCATCTTGGCTGCGGAGTTAATGACTTGGTCAATGGCGACAAGAGAAAAGTTGAAGGTCATGAATTCAATGATGGGGCGCAATCCGTTCATCGCAGCACCAACTCCAATACCTGCAAAACCCAACTCAGCAATAGGGGTATCAATCACCCTTTTAGCACCAAACTCATCTAACATACCTTGACTTACCTTGTAGGCTCCATTGTATTGGGCCACTTCCTCTCCCATTAAAAAAACTTTTTCATCCCTTCTCATCTCTTCTGACATGGCTTCTCGGAGGGCTTCTCGGAATTGTAATTCTCTCATATACAGATGTTAAAAGTGTTGTATGGATTTATTATGACCCTGCAAAACTACTAAATAGAACCTATTGACACTTGGAATCTGTGAAACCGATTTGTTGAAGGCTATGAGATACATTTGTATTTTAACACCGATATGAGGGTAAGTTTCAAACGAATGCTTTTGCCAGGGTTGGTCTTGGTCGCTACTGCGTTTGCCATTTCTTGGCTATATGTCTCTCATACCTCTTTGGATCAATTCACGATACGGTATAGGAATACCGAACCAGGATTGTGCGGCTCTTTTGATATTGGTAATGCTACCCGATTTCAGAAGTCAACTATGGACTTTCTGCAAAATCCGACAGACACAAACCTGATCTCCGCCTTCATGTTGGCTCGGAACTTAGATTCTCTATTGAAGCTTAACACGACTTGCCCGAGTTTAATGCAGTTGTCCTTGGCAAACGCGGGTTTGACAAACGATTTGGTAAATGCAATCAGACTCCGGCAACTAAGGCTGATTATTTCCATGGTAGATTATCCTAGGTCATTGATGTCTCCAGAAGAAACAGATTCATTGAAGTCCACCAACAAGATCATAATGTCGGTTGCGGTTGGTATAGACACAACAGTGTTGAACGAATTCGATTTTGAGAAAGCTGTTCAGGGTCGAAATTCCAAGAGGGCTCGTAGGCAAATTGAAAATGGTAATGCATCCAATTTTGCAGATTTGAATATTTCTCAATTGGCAATTCACATGTCGGATTTCAATCAGGCATTGTTGTTGTTAATGGACGAGGTTCGGCGCGAGGAAAACTTGTTCAATAAAGCATTAGAGGCTCATGCAAATGAGGTTGATCAACAGAAATCAAACCTGTTTTTGACCTCGCTGATTATTTGGTTTCTTTCATTGGCTTCGATTTCCTTCATGTACTTCCGCAGTGCTTTGGTCAGAAATAGGTACCAAGAGGCGCTACCGCTTGGTAAGGAAATATCATCCTCTGATCCAGACACTCAAATATCAACCAAGCCACGAGAGGCAGAATTGGATACAAAGGAATCGGTTGCCCCGACAGATTTGGAGCAACTGCACCAACAATTATCGAAAGTTTTTTTCCAATGTGGTGGAGATATGAAGGAGATGAACCAGCTGCTCAATAGGTACATGACCACTGTTTTTGCCTCAGCCACTAACATCCGCAGTCAGGCGAAAGCCGGTAAATTCGATGGCTCACAAAGGACATTTTCCGTTTTAATATCTCATTTGGAGGAGATGGGACTTACCGACCTTGTAAAGTTGGTAACCTCCACAGAAAAGTATTTTTCAGATCCCAGCCTATCCCCCGGGAATGCTGATTTTATGGAAATTGCTGAAGACTTACTACAACATGTGAAATTGGTAAAGGAACAAATGTCAAGACTTCCCAATTTCAGGTGAGGACTTCGATACATACGGAATCTCAAACTCGAATTCGGCTCCAACATCAACGCGTGGATTGCATTTCATAATTCCGCCGTGTGCTTTTATAATGTCGTTAGAAATAGAAAGCCCCAGGCCGGTGCCTTTTCCAGTGGGTTTGGTAGTGAAAAATGGATTGAAAACCTTGTTCATGATTTCCAGGGGAATGCCGCTTCCGTTATCTTTTACTAGGAAGCTTGTACCGGCAGCGTTCGATTGGGATTTAACCAATAGTAAAGGAGTATAACCGGAACTGCTCGACAGTTTTTCATTCATGGAGTAGAAGGCATTGGTAAAAAGATTTAGAAAAACCTTGCTTATCTCCAATGACGCTACCTCTATTTTAGGGAGGTTGGGATTTAAATCCAGTTGGATTTCCACTTTGAAGTCCGGGTTTGACATTCTGAAGGACTCCAAAGCGATTTTCAAAAACTGTTCACATATCAAATTAAGGTCTTCTAGCTGCTTTTCTCCATCGCTGTTGGCTCTGGTATGCTCGAGCATCCCTTTTACTATGTTGTCGGCTCTTGAACCGTGTTCATATATCTTTTGAAGGTTTTGTCTGAGAAAATCACCAGACTCCAACCGTTCGTCGGGGTTTTCGGATGAGATTACCTCCTCCAATAGTTCAAACGAGAGTTTGGCGAAGTTGGTGACGAAATTCAACGGGTTTTTGATTTCATGTGCTATACCAGCTGTCAACTGGCCAAGAGATGCCAATTTTTCCTGTTGAACCAATTGGTCTTGGGCCAATTTCAGTTCAGTCAGAGCCTTGGAAAGTTCTTCATTGCGGGATGCTAGAGCCATAGTCCTTTCATCAACCAACTTTTTCAACTCTCCTTCCTTATTACGCAGATCGGCAATGATACGGTCATTCTGGTTTCGAATCCTTTTGGTAATGGCTGAAACCATATGTTGTAAAATCCCGGGTTTTTTTTGAAAAACATGTTGAAACCCTTCGCGATCCATCTTGTAAAGGATGCAATCACTTTCAGCTGTGACTGACATAGATCGAGGTGCGCTGTCGAAAAAAGCCATCTCACCAAAAAAAGAGCCTGATCCCAGCTTGGTAATCACATCCTCGCCATCATGTACTTTGGTTATCCCGCTAGATATCACAAATAGCGAATCCCCTGTCTCTCCTTTCCTAATGATGTTTATGCCCGCGGAAATCTTGACTTCTTCGAACCTTTCCTCTAATAATTGGAGGTCAGACTGGTCAAGTCCGGAAAACAAATCCGTTTCGGCTAATATTTTATTTAAATTGGTCATTCTTCGAATACCAAATGTAATAATTCTGGATGATGGGTGGGATGCTTTTGTATGTACTTGTATGACTAAATTTGCCGTAAACCGCGTGGGTTCTCCACGGATTTAGGGACGATTTTAAACTAATATATATGACAGCAGGCAAACCGGATTTAACTTTCAGTATAAACGAGGACCACAACAAAACGATGTTGTCCGCTTTAAATCACCGTTTATCCAAGGTGGCCGAAGGGGGAGGGGTCAAAAATGCTGCAAAGCAGAAGGAAAAGAACAAGCTATTGGCCCGGGAGCGTATTTCACTTCTTTTGGATAAAGATAGGCCTACCATTGAGGTTGGTGCCTTGGCCGCCGACGGCATGTACTCCGAATATGGTGGTTGTCCGTCGGCAGGGGTTGTGGTTGTAATAGGCTACATTCATGGCAGGCAATGCATAGTGGTTGCCAATGACGCTACTGTTAAAGCTGGAGCTTGGTTCCCCATGACTGCCAAGAAAAACCTGAGGGCGCAGGAGATTGCCATGGAAAACCGTTTGCCCATCATTTATTTGGTAGATAGCGCTGGAGTGTTTCTGCCTATGCAGGATGAGATTTTTCCCGACAAAGAGCACTTTGGTCGCATATTTCGCAACAACGCGGTGATGTCGTCCATGGGGATACTTCAAATAGCAGCAATCATGGGTAGCTGTGTTGCTGGTGGCGCTTATTTGCCCATTATGAGCGATGAGGCTATGATTGTAGATAAAACCGGTTCGATTTTTTTAGCTGGTTCTTATTTGGTAAAAGCCGCCATCGGAGAGGATATTGATAATGAGACTCTGGGAGGCGCCACCACCCAATGTGAGATTTCTGGCGTAACCGATAACAAATTCCCCAACGATGAGGCTTGTTTGGAATACATAAGGAGAATCATGGGTAAAGTTGGAGCTTATGATAAGGCCGGTTTTGACCGCATTACTTCAGCTCCGCCCGCCTTGGATCCCAAGGAGATTTACGGACTTGTACCGGCAGAGAGGGAAAAACCCTATGATATGCGCGAAATCATCAAACGATTGGTCGACGGATCCGAGTTTGATGAATATAAGGAGTTGTATGGTCAGTCTATTATTTGCGGTTTGGCAAGAATCGATGGTTGGGCAGTAGGGTTGGTTGCCAATCAACGCAAAGTGGTGAAGAGTAAGAAAGGTGAAATGCAGATAGGTGGTGTTATTTACAGTGATGCCGCCGATAAGGCCTCTCGGTTCATAATGAATTGCAACCAGCGAAAAATACCCCTGGTGTTCCTGCAGGATGTCACCGGTTTCATGGTTGGAAGCCGTTCCGAGCATGGAGGAATCATTAAGGATGGCGCCAAGTTGGTAAATGCTATGTCCAATTCGATTGTGCCAAAGTTCACCATTATAGTGGGTAACTCATTTGGCGCTGGTAATTATGCGATGTGCGGCAAGGCGTACGACCCGCGGTTAATCGCCTCCTGGCCATCTGCCCAGTTGGCGGTCATGGGAGGCGCTCAGGCGGCTAAAACGCTTTTGCAAATCCAGGTGAGCTCAATGAAGGCGCAGGGTAAAGTGGTTTCCCCAGAAGAGGAAAATGAGCTTCTCAAGACCATAACAGATCGGTACTCCGCTCAAACATCACCTTACTATGCTGCATCCCGATTGTGGGTCGATTGCGTCATTGATCCCCTAGACACCAGAAAATGGATATCTATGGGCATCGAGATGGCCGACCATGCTCCCGTAACCAAAGCTTTCAATGTTGGAATCATTCAAACCTAGTTAAACATGTCAGAATTCAAAGATATCATTGGTAAGGTTCGTGAGTTTCACGATGTTTTTGGTTTGGGTGCACATGAGGATCCTGTAGCCCATATTGGCGATGGTCAAGTGGCTTTGCGACATAGGCTCATGGCCGAGGAAAATGACGAATACCTAGATGCTGCCTTGAACAACGACCTCACCTTAGTGGCCGATGCATTGGGGGATAAACTCTATATATTGTGCGGCACCATCATCGCCCATGGTCTCCAGCACAAAATCGTGGAGGTGTTCGAGGAAATACATAGGAGCAATATGAGTAAGCTGGATTCTCAAGGAAAACCAGTGGTAAGGGAGGATGGAAAAATCCTCAAAAGCGCACTGTATTTCCCTCCCAACATAGCTGCTGTGCTCTCGAAAGAGTAGGTTTCTTCTCTATGGGGAATTGGACCAAGTTTATTTATCTGAGGTTATTAACAATCTAGGAAAGTCCATTGTCGTAGCGTTTTTCCAATGTGGAAGTGTGCATTTGGAAGTATAGCGGATTTTTGAAAAATCTGAAATAGCTGCGCTGCAGGTATTTTGAAGCTCTTAAGGCTTTTAGATTGACTATGGTAATTGTTGTTTTCAGAGGAGGAAAGCCAGGATTTCATTCTGATTTCGGAGAGGGCATTCATTGTAAATAACTTTTTCAATGAGACAGTCCACCTCCTTATCATTCTGTTTTTATTTGCATCAGGTTTAACCAAAAAAATCTTAAAAACAGTGGCAACAAAAGCTAAAAAGAAAGCTCCCGCTAAGAAAGCTGGTGCTAAGAAGACAGCCAAGAAGGCTGCTCCAAAGAAGGCCGCCAAGAAGGCTGCTCCAAAGAAAGCCGCCCCTAAGAAGGCTGCTAAAAAGGCTGCTCCTAAAAAAGCTGCCAAAAAGGCTGCGAAGCCCAAAGTGAAGCGTAAGCCAAACGCTGCCTTCATGAAGGCTATGACCCCAAGCGCTGCATTAGCGGCTGTTGTGGGTAACAAGGCTATTCCCCGTACCGAGGTTGTAAAAAACCTTTGGGCTTACATCAAGAAGCATAAGCTTCAGGATGCTAAAAATCGTCGTATGATCAATGCTGACGATAAGCTGAAAGTGGTATTCGGCGGTAAAGGACAGGTGAGCATGTTCGACATGACCAAGCTCGTTAGCAAGCACCTTTCCTAATCTGTTCCACTGAACATCGAAAAGGGTCGCGCCATCTGGCAGCGACCCTTTTTTCATTTATGTTTTGGCTTGACGACCACCCTCTCCTTTAACTACCTTTGCAAACCAAACCCATTTCTTATGATAAAAATAACCTTGCCCGATGGAAAGGTTCTTGAAAAACCTGCTGGAACCACCTCAATGGATGTGGCCAATGGTATCAGTGAAGGCTTGGCCAGAAATGTACTCGCTGCTAAATTCAATGGCCAGATAATGGATGCTTCCCGTCCCCTAAACGGTGATGGTACACTAGAGCTTCTGACTTGGGATCATCCGGAAGGTAAGTCCACATTTTGGCACTCTTCAGCACACCTTATGGCTGAAGCATTGGAATCTCATTTTCCAGGAATGAAATTTGGTATTGGCCCTGCAATCGAAAATGGTTTCTATTATGATGTCGATCCAGGTGACCAATCAATCTCTTCCGAAGATTTCAAAAAGATAGAAGACAAAATGTTGGAATTGGCTCGACAAGCCAACCCCTATCATCGAAAGGAGATTTCCAAACATGAAGCTATCCGGTATTTTGAGGAAAAAGGAGATCAATACAAACTTGACCTGTTGAAAGATTTGCAGGACGGTACCATTACATTCTACAGCCAAGGTGGATTTACGGATTTGTGTCGTGGTCCTCACATACCAGATACCGGATCAATCAAGGCAGTGAAGTTGATGAGTGTTGCTGGAGCATATTGGAGGGGTGATGAAAAAAGCAAGCAATTAACGAGGATTTACGGAATTACCTTTCCAAAGCAAAAGGAACTTACGGAGTATTTGACCTTGCTTGAAGAGGCCAAAAAACGCGACCATAGAAAACTTGGCAAAGAATTGGAGCTTTTTACCTTTTCTGAGAAAGTCGGAATGGGATTACCCCTGTGGTTACCTAAAGGTGCACAGCTCAGAGATCGTCTGGAGTCTTTTTTGAAAAAAGCACAATTGAAGGCGGGTTATCTGCCCGTGGTAACACCGCATATTGGAAACAAGGAGCTTTATGTGACTTCTGGTCACTACGAAAAATATGGCGCCGACTCTTTTCAACCGATCCGAACACCGGCCGAAGGTGAGGAGTTTTTCCTCAAACCCATGAACTGTCCGCACCATTGTGAGATTTATAAAAGCAAGCCTCATTCGTATCGTGAGCTTCCAATCCGTTATGCCGAGTTTGGAACGGTATATCGTTATGAGCAGAGTGGAGAGTTGCATGGGTTGACCAGGGTTCGCGGTTTCACCCAAGATGATGCGCATTTGTTTTGCAGACCAGATCAAGTAAAGGATGAGTTTATCAAGGTTATTGATTTGGTTCTCTATGTTTTCAGAGCTTTAGACTTCAAAGAGTTTACTGCTCAGGTATCGCTCCGAGACCCCGACAATCGCGCAAAGTATATCGGCTCCGATGAAAATTGGGAAAAGGCCGAGCGAGCCATTATTGAGGCTGCTTCTGAAAAGGGATTGAAGACTGTAGTTGAAACTGGCGAAGCTGCCTTTTATGGTCCCAAACTCGATTTTATGGTAAAAGATGCCTTAGGTCGCAAATGGCAGTTGGGTACCATTCAGGTCGATTACAACTTGCCAGAACGATTTGAGCTGGAGTACACCGGAGCCGATAACCAAAAACACCGTCCTGTTATGATTCACAGAGCTCCATTTGGTTCCATGGAGAGGTTTATCGCGGTGCTTATAGAACATTGTGCAGGAAATTTCCCGTTGTGGCTATCACCTGAGCAGGTTATTGTATTGGGAATCAGTGAGAAGTATAACGATTATGCCCATCGAGTTTCAGATTTCCTTAAAAATTACGATATTCGCGCCTCCATAGACGAAAGGGACGAAAAAATCGGGAAGAAAATCAGGGATGCGGAGATTCGGAAAGTGCCTTATATGCTGATAGTTGGGGAGAAAGAGGCAGCCGAAAATTCAGTGTCGGTTAGACGACATGGTCAGGGAGACTTGGGTTCCATGCCTCTTGACAAATTCCGTGAGATGATTTCAAATGATGTAGAATCCCAGATGTCAGGGAACAATAACTGATGTATAACCAACACAGAAGGAGGTAGCACATTTCAACATTTTACAAGAGGCCTTCAGGCCCTCCCGGTCCAAGGGGTCCACGACCCAATCGTTATCAAAAAAAGGAGAACGAGCACAACATCAACGAAGATATCACCGCCTCCAAAGTCAGATTGGTAGGTGAGAACATCGAAGCAGATGTTTATCCATTGGATGTGGCTCGACGGATGGCCAAAGAGCGTGAGTTGGATTTAGTGGAGATTGTACCCAATGCGGATCCACCCGTTTGTCGAATTGTCGATTATCAGAAATTCCTTTACGAGAAGAAGAAAAAGGAAAAAGAGGTAAAAGCCAAAACGGCCAAATCCGTGATGAAGGAAATTCGCTTCGGACCCAATACAGATGAACATGATTTCAACTTTAAAGTGAAACATGCCATTAAGTTCCTAGAGGAAGGGGCCAAAGTGAAAGCCTATGTTCACTTCAAAGGTCGTACTATCGCCTACAAGGAAAAGGGAGAAATCATCTTGTTAAAGTTCGCCCAGGAGTTGGAGGAGTACGGTAAAGTTGAAATGCTACCCAAATTAGAAGGAAACAGGATGTTCCTACATCTTGCCCCGTTGCCAAAAAAAGGAAAGAAACTATAAACAACACTTAATACCTCATAGAGGAACGACATGCCAAAAATGAAATCCAACTCCAGCGCCAAAAAGAGATTCTCCTACACTGGCTCTGGTAAAATCAAGAGGAAGCACGCCTTCAAAAGCCATATCCTCACCAAGATGAGCACCAAGCGTAAGCGCGCCCTCACCAATGCAGGACTGGTTGATAAGTCCGACCATGCCAGAGTGGCCCGTATGCTTTCTGCCTGATTTTATCGCAATTCAATAATATTAACCAGGGAAGTAGCTTCAAGTACCAGTTTCCAAGGCTGGACGCTATCACCAAAAACTGAATCAATATGCCAAGGTCCGTTAACTCGGTGGCTTCGAAAGCCAGAAGAAAAAAACTACTCAAGTTAGCCAAAGGTAACTGGGGTGCTCGCGGAAATGTCTTGACCGTTGCCAAACACACGGTTGAGAAAGGTTTGCAGTATGCTTACCGCGATCGTAAAGCTAAGAAAAGGAATTTCCGTGCTTTGTGGATTCAGCGTATCAACGCTGGAGCTCGTCTACACGGCATGTCTTATTCTCAATTGATGGGCAGCTTGCACGCCAAAGGAATCGAATTGAACCGCAAGGTTCTTGCCGATTTGGCGATGAACAATCCTGATGCTTTCAAAGCGGTGGTTGATTCCGTGAAATAAATTAGAGGCTGTAAAAAAAGCCGTTGGTTGTTCAACCAGCGGCTTTTTTGTTGCTCAAATTAATCTTCACTCTTCCTTTTTGTAGGCATTGATGATTTCTTTAACCAATCGATGTCGAATCACATCGGCTCCGTCAAGAAATACAAAGCCAATACCATCGATGCCACTCAACAACGATAGACCCTGAACCAAACCAGAGGGCACATTCCTTGGCAAATCAATTTGAGTTACATCACCGGTTACAATCATTTTCGCAGAGGGGCCCATGCGGGTCAGGAACATCTTTAATTGGCTCTGGGTGGCATTTTGCGCTTCATCGAGAATCACATAGGCGTTATCCAGAGTACGACCTCGCATGAAGGCCAATGGAGCTACCTCTATGGTACCGTTTGCAATGAAGGATTGTAGCTTTTCTCCAGGAATCATGTCCATAAGCGCATCATAAAGGGGGCGTAGGTAAGGGTCGATTTTTTCCTTTAAGTCACCAGGCAAAAACCCCAAATTTTCTCCCGCCTCTACTGCAGGTCTAGTCAAAAT